>CALMVY010000094.1 GCA_937873245.1 uncultured Arthrobacter sp.
GCCCCCCGTCACGGTGCCATTTGGCGCGGGCGCCTGCTGCGCGGGAGGGCGTCGCGGCGTGCCGGGCGGCCCGGGCGGGCGGCGTTATCCGCGCGCTTTATACCCCATCCGGAACCGCGGGCCGGTGGTTGCAATCCCGGGCGAAGTGGGGTAGACAAGTAGGTTGCTTTGCCGTATCGTAGATATTTGCGTCTTCCCTGTTTACCTTCAGCCTTCATATAGCGGTGGGCTTAGCCTGGCTGCTGCGCCATCAATGTGCCGTCTACAACGTGCACCAGCATGGTCAGCGCGGGTCCCGGGTCATATAGCGGAACCGGACTGGTAGCACTGCGGAGTCACTCCGCAGGGTGCATAACGGGGGAGATCTGAAAACGCCTGAAGGTCTGTGGAAGGATCCCTCTTGGTCGCCTCGAGCACCTCTAATGTAAACAACGCTACCGCTATCAATGCCGACAGCACCGACGGTGCAACCCGCCGGCTCTCATTCGCAAAGATTCACGAACCGCTTGACGTTCCGAATCTGCTTGCCCTGCAAACCGACAGCTTTGACTGGCTGGTCGGTAACGAACGCTGGCAGGCCCGCGTAGCCAAGGCCGTCGAAGAAGGCGACCTCAGCGTCGCCACCTCCTCGGGTCTGTCCGACATCTTTGAAGAGATCTCCCCGATCGAGGATTTCCAGGGCACCATGTCCCTGAGCTTCTCCGAGCCGGAGTTCGCTGATCCGAAATACACCATGGCTGAGTGCAAGGACCGGGACGCAACATACTCGGCTCCGCTGTACGTCAAGGCCGAATTCATGAACAACAACACGGGCGAAATCAAGCAGCAGACCGTGTTCATGGGTGACTTCCCGCTGATGACCGAGAAGGGCACCTTCGTCGTCAACGGCACCGAGCGTGTCGTTGTCTCCCAGCTGGTCCGCTCCCCGGGCGCCTACTTTGAGCGCACCGCCGACAAGACCAGCGACAAGGACATCTTCACCGCGAAGATCATCCCGTCCCGCGGCGCCTGGTTCGAACTCGAAATCGACAAGCGCGACCAGGTCGGCGTTCGCCTCGACCGCAAGCGCAAGCAGTCCGTCACGGTGCTGCTGAAGGCCCTCGGCTGGACCGAAGGCCAGATCCTCGAAGAGTTCGGCCAGTACGACTCCATGCGCGCAACGCTGGAGAAGGACGCCACCGAAACCCGCGAAGACGCCTTGCTGGATATCTACCGGAAGCTGCGACCGGGCGAGCCGCCCACGGTCGAGGCTGCCCAGTCCCTGCTGGACAACCTGTACTTCAACTCCAAGCGCTACGATCTGGCCAAGGTCGGCCGTTACAAGATCAACCGCAAGCTTGGCATCGACCGCTCCCTTGGCGACAAGGAAGCATCTGTCCTGCACGTTGAAGACATCGTCGCGATGATCAAGTTCCTCGTTGCCCTGCACGCCGGTGAGAAGACCCTCACGGGCAAGCGCGACGGCCAGGACCACGAGCTGCGCGTTGAGATCGATGACATCGACCACTTCGGCAACCGCCGCATCCGCGCCGTCGGCGAGCTCATCGAGAACCAGGTCCGCACCGGCCTGTCCCGCATGGAGCGCGTTGTCCGCGAGCGTATGACGACCCAGGACGTCGAGGCCATCACGCCGCAGACGCTGATCAACATCCGCCCCGTCGTGGCAGCCATCAAGGAGTTCTTCGGAACCTCCCAGCTGTCCCAGTTCATGGACCAGAACAACCCGCTGTCGGGTCTGACCCACAAGCGCCGTCTGTCGGCCCTTGGCCCGGGTGGTCTGTCCCGTGACCGTGCAGGCATGGAAGTCCGAGACGTTCACCCGTCCCACTACGGACGTATGTGCCCCATCGAAACTCCTGAAGGCCCGAACATTGGCCTGATCGGTTCGCTGGCTTCCTACGGACGCATCAACCCGTTCGGCTTCATCGAGACCCCGTACCGCCTCGTGGCCGACGGTGTTGTCTCCGATGAGGTCCAGTACCTCACGGCCGACGACGAAGCCGAGGTCCTGATCGCGCAGGCCAACGCTCCGCTCGACGCGAACAAGAAGTTCGCCGAAGAGACCGTCCTGGTCCGCGCCCGCGGTGGTGGAGGCGAGCCCGTGCTGGTTCCCGCCGCCGACGTCGAGTTCATGGACGTTTCCCCGCGCCAGATGGTGTCCGTGGCTACCGCCCTGATCCCGTTCCTCGAGCATGACGATGCTAACCGCGCACTCATGGGTGCCAACATGCAGCGCCAGGCCGTGCCGCTGGTCCGTTCCGAGGCGCCGTTCGTCGGCACCGGCATGGAGCGCGCCGCTGCAGTCGACGCCGGTGACGTTGTCATCGCGAAGAAGGCAGGCGTGGTGACCGAGGTCTCCGCTGAGCTGGTCATCATGCTCAACGACGACGGTACGGAAACCAACTACCGGATCAACAAGTTCGCCCGTTCCAACCAGGGCAACTGCTACAACCACCGCGTTCTGGTGAGCGAAGGCCAGCGCCTGGAGGTCGGCGGCATCATCGCCGACGGCCCGGCAACGGACCAGGGCGAACTTGCCCTCGGTAAGAACCTGCTCGTGGCATTCATGTCATGGGAAGGCCACAACTTCGAGGATGCCATCATCCTGTCCCAGCGCATCGTGGCTGAGGACGTTCTTTCCTCCATCCACATCGAGGAGCACGAGATCGATGCCCGCGACACCAAGCTTGGTGCCGAGGAAATCACCCGTGACATCCCCAACGTGTCCGAGGAAGTCCTGGCAGGCCTGGACGAGCGCGGCATCATCCACATCGGTGCCGAGGTTGAAGCCGGCGACATCCTGGTCGGAAAGGTCACGCCCAAGGGCGAGACCGAGCTGACCCCGGAAGAGCGCCTGCTGCGCGCCATCTTCGGTGAGAAGTCCCGCGAAGTGCGCGACACCTCGCTGAAGGTTCCGCACGGCGAGTCCGGCACCGTCATCGGTGTCCGCGTCTTCGACCGCGACAACGACGACGAGCTGCCCCCGGGCGTCAACCAGCTGGTCCGTGTCTACGTGGCTGCCAAGCGAAAGATCACCGACGGCGACAAGCTCGCCGGCCGTCACGGCAACAAGGGTGTTATCTCCAAGATCCTCCCGATCGAGGACATGCCCTTCCTTGCCGACGGTACCCCCGTTGATATCGTCCTGAACCCGCTGGGTGTTCCGGGCCGTATGAACGTCGGCCAGGTGCTGGAAACGCACCTCGGCTGGGTTGCCAAGACCGGCTGGAAGATCGAGGGCGAGCCCGAGTGGGTCAAGCAGCTGCCGAACCTGCCGCGCGAGAGTGGCTCGACCACTGTTGCAACGCCGGTCTTCGACGGTGCCCGTGAAGAAGAAATCACGGGCCTGCTCGACTCCACCAACGTCACCCGCGACGGCGACCGCCTGATCAACTCTTCGGGCAAGACCCGCCTGTTCGACGGCCGCTCCGGCGAGCCGTTCCCGGATCCGATCTCGGTCGGCTACATGTACATCCTGAAGCTCCACCACCTGGTGGACGACAAGATCCACGCACGCTCCACCGGCCCGTACTCCATGATCACGCAGCAGCCGCTGGGTGGTAAGGCACAGTTCGGTGGCCAGCGCTTCGGTGAAATGGAAGTGTGGGCGCTCGAAGCTTACGGCGCCGCCTACACGCTCCAGGAGCTCCTCACGATCAAGTCGGATGACATCCATGGTCGTGTGAAGGTCTACGAAGCCATCGTCAAGGGCGAGAACATCCCGGAGCCGGGCGTTCCTGAGTCCTTCAAGGTCTTGATCAAGGAAATGCAGTCGCTGTGCCTGAACGTGGAAGTTCTTTCCACGGACGGAACCACAATTGAAATGCGTGACTCTGATGACGCAGTCTTCACGGCTGCGGAAGAACTGGGCATCGATCTGTCTCGTGCAGAGCCCAGTTCCGTAGAAGAGGTTTAGCAGGTGATGTTCGACGGCGGGTCACCACCCGCCGTCGAACGCCACCTCCCTCTTCCCGTAACCCAAGACTTCAGAATTTAGAGAACAAGAGAGAACAGGGACCATATGTCCAGCGAATCCTCCTTCGGCCTCATGCAGATCGGCCTCGCCACCGCGGAAGACATCCGTGGCTGGTCTTACGGCGAGGTTAAGAAGCCGGAAACCATCAACTACCGCACGCTCAAGCCCGAGAAGGACGGCCTCTTCTGCGAGAAGATCTTCGGCCCGTCCCGCGACTGGGAATGCTACTGCGGCAAGTACAAGCGCGTGCGCTTCAAGGGCATCATCTGCGAGCGGTGTGGCGTTGAGGTCACCCGCGCAAAGGTCCGCCGTGAGCGCATGGGCCACATCGAGCTGGCCGCCCCGGTCACGCACATCTGGTACTTCAAGGGTGTTCCGTCCCGCCTGGGCTACCTCCTTGACCTGGCACCGAAGGACCTCGAAAAGGTCATCTACTTCGCCGCCTACATGATCACGAGCGTCGACGCCGACAGCCGCCACGAAGAACTGCCCAACCTCCAGGTTGAGCACGACATCGAGAAGAAGCAGCTGATCGACAACCGCGACTCGGACATCGCCACGATCGCCCGCGACCTTGAGAACGAGCTTGCCCGTCTCGAAGGCGAAGGCGCCAAGGCTGCCGACAAGAAGAAGGCCCGCGACTCCGCGGACCGCCAGATGGCCAACGTCCGCAAGCGCGCGGATGCTGAGATCGAGCGCCTCGAGCAGGTCTGGGACCGCTTCAAGAACCTCAAGGTCGCTGACCTCGAAGGTGACGAAGGCCTGTACCGCGAACTGCGCGACCGCTACGGCATGTACTTCGAAGGCTCCATGGGTGCCGAGGCCATCAAGAAGCGTCTTGAGAGCTTCGACATGCAGGCCGAGTCGGACATGCTCCGCGACATCATCGCCAACGGCAAGGGCCAGCGCAAGACCCGTGCCCTGAAGCGGCTCAAGGTGGTCAACGCGTTCCTGACCACCAACAACAGCCCGCTCGGCATGGTGCTGGACGCCGTCCCGGTGATCCCGCCGGAACTGCGCCCGATGGTCCAGCTGGACGGTGGCCGCTTCGCGACCTCCGACCTCAACGACCTGTACCGTCGCGTGATCAACCGCAACAACCGCCTCAAGCGACTGCTTGATCTGGGTGCTCCGGAGATCATCGTCAACAACGAGAAGCGCATGCTTCAGGAAGCTGTTGACAGCCTCTTCGACAACGGCCGCCGCGGCCGTCCGGTCACCGGACCGGGCAACCGTCCGCTGAAGTCCCTGAGCGACATGCTCAAGGGCAAGCAGGGTCGTTTCCGCCAGAACCTCCTGGGTAAGCGCGTTGACTACTCCGGCCGTTCGGTGATCGTCGTCGGCCCGCAGCTGAAGCTGCACCAGTGTGGCCTGCCGAAGCAGATGGCGCTGGAGCTCTTCAAGCCGTTCGTGATGAAGCGTCTGGTTGACCTCAACCACGCGCAGAACATCAAGTCGGCCAAGCGGATGGTCGAGCGCTACCGCCCGCAGGTCTGGGATGTCCTCGAAGAGATCATCACCGAGCACCCCGTGCTGCTGAACCGTGCACCTACCCTGCACCGTCTCGGCATCCAGGCGTTCGAACCGCAGCTCGTTGAAGGCAAGGCAATCCAGCTTCACCCGCTGGTTTGTGGCGCTTTCAACGCCGACTTCGACGGCGACCAGATGGCAGTGCACCTGCCGCTGAGCCCCGAGGCCCAGGCCGAAGCCCGCATCCTGATGCTGTCCTCGAACAACATCCTGAAGCCGTCTGACGGCCGCCCGGTGACGCTGCCTTCGCAGGATATGATCATCGGCCTCTACCACCTGACCACCAAGCGTGTCGGTTCAGCTGGCGAGGGCCGGATCTTCTCCTCCGTGTCGGAAGCCATCATGGCGTACGACCTGCACGAGCTGCACCTGAACTCCCAGGTCAAGATCCGCCTTGAGGGCTTTGTCCCTTACGCCGGCTGGGAGGCTCCGGAAGGCTGGGAGCCGGGTCAGACCGTGCTCGTCGAGACCTCCCTGGGCCAGGTCCTCTTCAACGAGACCCTGCCCGAGGACTACCCGTGGGTTGAGGATGTTGCCGACAAGGGCGAGCTGTCCCGGATCGTCAACGACCTCGCCGAGCGCTACCCGAAGGTCGTCACCGCGGCAACGCTGGACAACCTGAAGGACGCCGGTTTCTACTGGGCCACCCGCTCGGGCGTCACGGTTGCCATCTCGGACATCGAGGTTCCCAAGGACAAGCCGGTGATCCTTGCCGGTTACGAGACCATGGCTGCCAAGATCCAGGGCCAGTACGACAAGGGCCTGATCGACGACGACGAGCGTCGCCAGGAACTGATCGAGATCTGGAACAAGGCCACGAACGAGATCGCCCAGGCGATGCGTGACAGCCTCTCCCCGATGAACACGATCAACCGCATGGTGTCCTCCGGCGCACGTGGTAACTGGATGCAGGTCCGCCAGATCGCGGGTATCCGTGGCCTGGTGGCCAACCCTAAGGGTGAGATCATCCCGCGTCCGATCAAGTCCTCCTACCGCGAGGGCCTGTCGGTGCTGGAATACTTCATCGCCACGCACGGTGCCCGTAAGGGTCTGGCTGACACCGCGCTGCGTACCGCCAACTCGGGTTACCTGACCCGTCGTCTGGTGGACGTGTCGCAGGATGTCATCGTCCGCGAAGAGGACTGCGGCACCGAGCGCGGTCTCATGACGGCCATCGCCGTCGCAGACGCCAACGGCGAGCTGGTCCTCGACGAGAACGTCGAGAACAGCGCGTACGCCCGTACCCTGGCCGTGGATGTCGTTGACTCCAAGGGCAAGGTCCTGGCAGCAGGCGGCACCGACTGCGGCGACGTCGTCATTGCCGAACTGTTCGCAGCCGGCATCACCGAGGTCAAGGTCCGCTCCGTACTCACCTGTGAGTCCAGCGTCGGCACCTGCGCCCTGTGCTACGGCCGTTCGCTGGCCACCGGCAAGACCGTCGACATCGGTGAGGCAGTCGGCATCATCGCCGCGCAGTCCATCGGTGAGCCGGGCACCCAGCTGACCATGCGTACGTTCCACACCGGTGGTGCTGTTTCCTCCAGCGGTGGCGACGACATCACCCAGGGTCTGCCCCGTATCCAGGAGCTCTTCGAAGCCCGTACTCCGAAGGGTGTCGCACCGATTGCTGAAGCAGCCGGCCGCATCACCATCGAAGAGTCCGAGCGCCAGATGCGCCTGGTCATCACCCCGGATGACGGATCCGAAGAGATCGCTTACCCGGTGCTGCGCCGTTCACGTCTTCTCATCGAAGACGGCGAGCACGTCAGCGTCGGCCAGAAGCTCATCAACGGTCCGGTCGACCCCAAGCAGGTTCTGCGCATCATGGGCCCCCGTGCCGCGCAGAAGTTCCTGGTGGACGAGGTCCAGGGCGTGTACCGCAGCCAGGGCATCGGTATCCACGACAAGCACGTCGAGGTTATCGTCCGCCAGATGCTGCGCCGCGTCACGGTCATCGAATCCGGCGAATCGGACCTGCTGCCCGGCGAGCTCGCCGAGCGCAGCCGCTTCGAAGATGCCAACCGCCGTGTTGTGTCCGAGGGCAAGACGCCGGCTTCCGGCCGTCCGGAGCTCATGGGCATCACCAAGGCGTCCCTGGCGACCGAGTCCTGGCTGTCCGCAGCTTCCTTCCAGGAGACCACCCGCGTCCTGACGCAGGCGGCCATGGAAGGCAAGAGCGATCCGCTGCTCGGCCTCAAGGAAAACGTCATCATCGGTAAGCTCATCCCGGCCGGCACGGGTCTCCCGCGCTACACCGAGGTCACCGTGGAGCCCACTGAAGAAGCAAAGGCCAACCTGTTCACCGGCCCCAGCGCGTTCAGTGACTTCTCCTACGATTCCCTGGGCGGCGACGGAGCTCCTGAGTTCCACGCCATCCCGCTGGATGACTACGACCTGGGCAGCGACTTCCGCTAACAACCGGCGTCGCAGCTTCTCCCGAGGATGGTCCCTCACCGCAAGGTGGGGGACCATCCCCGTTTAACCCGTCGATTGCTCCGTAAACGCCCTTATGGGCCCTCAAAAGGGCGCTTACGGAGCAACCGATGGCGGGAAGGAGCCGACGTCGGGAGGCCGGGTTCCGCGCCGATTAAGCGCTGGGACCCGTCCGTGTTAGACTTGAGACTAATTGTTATTGTGGCAGTGGATGAGTGCGCCGGTCCCAGTTCGACAGCTTGAAGCTGAATGACTGGGCCAGGACGACGTTTCCGGTTTGCAGGGTTCTTGTGCAACGTATGCCACATTTTCGCATGCCTAGGGGCAATTCAGGATGGAAGTCCGTGGATCCCGGCGTGTGGTCCGACTATTAAGGCTTCGCCTCAGCTGCTCTGGAGAGAACTTCAAAGCTCGAGCGGCGGGGCGCAGCGACAAGAGAGCGGCTGCCAACGGCCGCTCCGGATAAAACGGAGAACACGAGAGTGCCTACGATTAACCAGCTGGTCCGCAAGGGCCGCACGCCTAAGGTCAAGAAGACCAAGGCTCCCGCGCTTAACGGCAGCCCGATGCGCCGCGGTGTTTGCACCCGCGTGTACACGACCACCCCGAAGAAGCCGAACTCGGCCCTGCGTAAGGTTGCACGTGTGCGCCTCAACGGTGGCGTTGAAGTTACCGCGTACATCCCCGGTGTAGGCCACAACCTGCAGGAGCACTCCATTGTGCTCGTCCGTGGCGGCCGCGTTAAGGACCTTCCGGGTGTCCGCTACAAGATCGTCCGTGGCGCCCTCGATACCCAGGGTGTCAAGAACCGTAAGCAGGCTCGCAGCCGCTACGGCGCAAAGATGGAGAAGAAGTAATATGCCTCGCAAGGGTCCGGCCCCCAAGCGGCCGCTAGTTCTAGATCCCGTTTACGGCTCCCCGCTGGTCACCCAGCTGATCAACAAGGTGCTCGTTGACGGCAAGAAGTCCACCGCCGAGCGCATCGTTTACGGTGCACTCGAAGGTGCTCGCGCCAAGTCCGGCGGCGACCCGGTTGCAGCCCTCAAGAAGGCCATGGAGAACGTCAAGCCTTCCCTCGAGGTCCGCTCCCGCCGCGTCGGTGGCGCCACCTACCAGGTTCCGGTTGAGGTCAAGCCGGGTCGCTCGACCGCCCTCGCCCTGCGTTGGCTGGTTGGCTACTCCAAGGCCCGCCGCGAGAAGACGATGACCGAGCGCCTCCAGAACGAACTCCTGGATGCATCCAACGGTCTCGGTGCCGCTGTGAAGCGTCGCGAAGACACCCACAAGATGGCCGAGTCCAACAAGGCCTTCGCACACTACCGCTGGTAATACTTCCCGGACGCCGCCGGCTCAACAGAGCCGGCGGCGAACGTGCAGTCCATCCGAAAGGGAGACACCGTGGCACAGGACGTGCTTACCGACCTTAGCAAGGTCCGCAATATCGGCATCATGGCCCACATCGATGCCGGCAAGACCACTACTACCGAGCGCATCCTGTTCTACACGGGTGTGAACCACAAGATCGGCGAAACGCACGACGGCGCTTCGACGACTGACTGGATGGAACAGGAAAAGGAACGCGGCATCACCATCACGTCTGCCGCCGTGACCTGCTTCTGGGAAAACAACCAGATCAACATCATTGACACCCCCGGCCACGTGGACTTCACGGTTGAGGTTGAGCGCTCCCTGCGCGTCCTCGACGGTGCAGTTGCCGTGTTCGACGGCAAGGAAGGCGTGGAGCCGCAGTCTGAGACTGTTTGGCGCCAGGCTGACAAGTACAACGTCCCGCGCATCTGCTTCGTCAACAAGATGGACAAGCTCGGCGCTGACTTCTACTTCACCGTCGATACCATCATCAGCCGTCTCGGTGCCAAGCCGCTCGTTATGCAGCTGCCGATCGGCGCCGAGAACGACTTCATCGGCGTCGTCGACCTGCTCTACATGCGTGCCCTGGTCTGGCCCGGCGACTCCAAGGGTGACGTCACCATGGGTGCCAAGTACGAGATCCAGGAGATCCCGGCTGACCTCAAGGAAAAGGCTGAAGAGTACCGCGCAGCGCTCGTTGAGACCGTTGCAGAGTCCTCCGAAGAGCTCATGGAGAAGTACCTCGAAGGTGAAGAAATCTCCGAGGACGAGCTCAAGGCCGGCATCCGCAAGATGACGATCAACTCCGAGCTCTACCCGGTCTTCTGTGGCTCCGCGTTCAAGAACCGCGGCGTCCAGCCGATGCTTGACGCCGTCGTGGACTACCTGCCGAACCCGCTCGACGTCCCCCCGATGATCGGTCACGATCCTCGCGACGAAGAGAAGGAACTGACGCGCAAGCCGTCCTCCGAGGAGCCGTTCTCGGCCCTGGCGTTCAAGATTGCTGCTCACCCCTTCTTCGGCCAGCTCACCTTCATCCGCGTGTACTCCGGTCACGTGGAAGCAGGCGCCCAGGTGGTCAACTCCACCAAGGGCAAGAAGGAGCGCATCGGCAAGCTGTTCCAGATGCACGCCAACAAGGAAATGCCCGTCGACGGCGCTACCGCCGGCCACATCTACGCAGCGATCGGTCTGAAGGACACCACCACGGGCGACACCCTGTGCGATTCCAGCAACCAGATCGTCCTCGAGTCCATGAGCTTCCCGGAGCCCGTGATCTCTGTTGCGATCGAACCGAACACCAAGGGTGACCAGGAGAAGCTCTCCACGGCCATCCAGAAGCTCTCCGCTGAGGACCCGACCTTCCAGGTCTCCCTCAACGAAGACACCGGTCAGACCATCATCGCCGGCATGGGCGAGCTCCACCTGGACATCCTGGTGGACCGCATGCGCCGCGAGTTCAAGGTCGAGGCAAACGTGGGCAAGCCCCAGGTTGCTTACCGCGAAACCATCAAGCGTGCTGTAGAGCGTCACGACTACACGCACAAGAAGCAGACCGGTGGTTCGGGCCAGTTCGCAAAGATCCAGATCGCGATCGAGCCGCTGGACACGTCCGAAGGCGAGATGTACGAGTTCGAGAACAAGGTCACTGGTGGCCGTGTTCCGCGCGAATACATCCCGTCGGTGGACGCCGGTATCCAGGATGCACTGAACGACGGCGTCCTGGCCGGTTACCCGGTTGTCGGCATCAAGGCCACGCTGATCGACGGCGCGTACCACGATGTTGACTCCTCGGAAATGGCATTCAAGATCGCCGGCCGTATGGCTTTCAAGGAAGCCGCACGCAAGGCGAACCCTGTCCTGCTCGAACCGCTGATGGATGTCGAGGTCCGCACCCCTGAGGAATACATGGGTGAAGTTATCGGTGACCTCAACTCCCGCCGTGGCCAGATGCAGTCCATGGAAGATGCACAGGGCGTCAAGGTCATCCGTGCGCACGTCCCGTTGTCCGGCATGTTCGGCTACATCGGTGACCTGCGTTCCAAGACCCAGGGCCGCGCTGTGTACTCCATGACGTTCAACAGCTACGCCGAGGTCCCGAAGGCAGTTGCCGACGAGATCATCCAGAAGACCCGCGGCGAGTAGTCTCCACGACTGTCGCAGCAAAAAACTCGGGTGCGTCTCCGACATCGGAGATTCACCTGGTGCAGGTGGCCGGTTCCTCTCAGCCGCTTTCCGGTCAAGCCGGGACCGGCCATCTGCACCGACAGGCTCAAGGGACTAGTATTAGTTCCTGAATCTGCAATTTCATCAATCCAAAGCCCCCCAAGTAGACTTACTGAAGTTTCGCCGCGACAAGCGCGGTCGAAGGGTAAGTCATTTGAAAACGTTCTAGGAGGAACCTGTGGCAAAGGCAAAGTTCGAGCGGACTAAGCCGCACGTTAACATCGGCACCATTGGTCACGTTGACCACGGTAAGACGACGTTGACGGCCGCGATTTCCAAGGTGCTGTACGACAAGTACCCGACTCTCAACGAGCAGCGCGACTTCGCGTCCATTGACTCTGCTCCCGAAGAGCGTCAGCGCGGCATTACCATCAACATCTCCCACGTTGAGTACCAGACGGAGAAGCGCCACTACGCACACGTAGACGCCCCGGGTCACGCTGACTACATCAAGAACATGATCACCGGTGCTGCACAGATGGACGGTGCAATCCTCGTGGTTGCCGCCACTGACGGCCCGATGGCTCAGACCCGCGAGCACGTTCTGCTCGCCCGCCAGGTTGGTGTTCCCTACCTGCTGGTCGCACTGAACAAGTCGGACATGGTCGAAGACGAAGAGCTCCTCGACCTCGTCGAAATGGAAGTTCGCGAGCTGCTTTCGGCTCAGGGCTTCGATGGCGATGAAGCTCCGGTTGTCCGCGTCTCCGGTCTGAAGGCTCTCGAAGGCGACCCGGTTTGGGTCAAGTCCGTCGAGGACCTCATGGAAGCTGTCGACGAGTCCGTTCCGGACCCCGTACGTGACCGTGACAAGCCGTTCCTGATGCCGATCGAAGATGTCTTCACGATCACCGGCCGTGGCACCGTTGTTACGGGCCGCGCCGAGCGTGGCACCCTCGCCATCAACTCCGAGGTCGAGATCGTCGGCATCCGCCCGGTCCAGAAGACCACGGTTACCGGTATCGAGATGTTCCACAAGCAGCTCGACGAAGCATGGGCCGGCGAGAACTGTGGCCTCCTGCTCCGCGGTCTGAAGCGCGACGATGTCGAGCGTGGCCAGGTTGTCGTCAAGCCGGGTTCCATCACCCCGCACACCGACTTCGAGGCTAACGTCTACATCCTCTCCAAGGACGAAGGCGGACGTCACAACCCGTTCTACTCCAACTACCGCCCGCAGTTCTACTTCCGCACCACGGACGTAACCGGCGTTATCACCCTGCCGGAAGGCACGGAAATGGTTATGCCCGGCGACAACACTGAGATGACCGTTGCGCTCATCCAGCCCATCGCCATGGAAGAGGGCCTCGGCTTCGCTATCCGCGAAGGCGGCCGCACCGTTGGTTCGGGACGCGTTACCAAGATCCTCAAGTAATACTTGCTGATCTGAGTTAGATCTCTGATCGGGTCGGCCGTCTGACGGTCCCCGTGACGTAGGAACAGCCCCGCTGCACTCGCAGCGGGGCTGTTCTTTTTTTCTGACTTTCCCACCGCGGGCTCAGGTCCAACGCCCCTAACCTCTGCCGGTCAGGAGTTCCACGATGGTGTGATGGACGTGTCGGTCAAAACAGCCAACGGGGAACTGCGGGGCAGCTTCGCCGAGGGGGTGTATACCTTCCGCGGGGTCCCGTATGCCGCGCCGCCGTCCGGGCCGAACCGGCTGCGGCCGCCACAGCCCGCCGTGCCATGGTCCGGTGTCCGGAACGCCACAAAGCTTGGGCCGGAGCCCCCGCAGGTGGCGCCGCCGTCCGCGGGCGGTCCGGCTGCGGGCGCTCCCGAGGACTGGACAGACGTCACGTCTGCGTTTGCGGCAGTTGAACGGGCCGCACCATCCGAGGAATGCCTTAACCTCAACATCTGGACGCCCGAACCCGGCGGGGCACCACTGCCGGTGATGGTCTGGATCCAAGGCGGGATGTTCGAGATCAGCTCGACGGCGGCCTACGACGGAAGCCGCTTCGCGCGGGACGGTGTGGTCTGCGTCGTCATCAACTGGCGTCCAGGCGCGGAAGGTTTCCTCTATCTCGGTGACGGCATCGCCAACCTCGGCCTGCTCGATCAGCTCGCGGCCCTGCAGTGGGTGGGGGAGAACATCGCTGCCTTCGGCGGGGACCCGGGCAACGTGACGGTTTTCGGCGAGTCCGCAGGGGCGATGAGCATCGGGATGCTGCTCTCAATGCCCCGCGCCGGGGGACTGTTCCGGCGGGCGATCCTGCAGAGCGGTGCGGCCCACCAGGTCACGCCGGCTGCGGATGCCTTGCGCATCGCCGGATACCTGGCCGGCAGGCTCGGGGTGCCCGCCACCCGTGAGGCGATCGCCGGCGTCGGGGTCCAGCGGATGCTGGCGGCGCAGGCGGCGCTGAAGGACGAGCTGCTCGCCGGCCCCGACCCGGAGCGGTGGGGCAATGCCGTGGTGGCGAGCGTTATGCCATGGCAGCCCGTGATCGACGGCGACGTCCTGCCCGGCCCGCCGATCGATCGGATCGCTGCCGGGTCCGCCGGACTGGTGGACGTCATCGTCGGCACGAATACCGACGACTGGCGGCTGTGGCTGGTCGCCAGCGGCGCGCTGGCGGGCATTACGGACGAGATGCTGACCGGGCCGGTCCGCGCGCACGGCTACCAATGCCTGGCGGCCTACGGGCTGCCGGCCGAAGAGGCGCTGTCCGCCTACCGGGCGAGGTATCCGGAGGCGCGTCCCGGAGATCTCTTGGCGGCGGTCCAGACGGACTGGTGGATGCGGATCCCCGCGATACGCCTGGCCGACGCGCACGCGAACGCCACCACCGCGTCCGGCACCTACATGTATGAGTTTGCCTGGGCCTCTCCAGGCCTCGGTGCGGTCCACGCGCTCGAGGTTCCTTTCGTCTTCGACACGGCTGCCGCGGACGCGCCGCTCTTCGGTCCGCTGCTGGGGAACGCGCCGCCGCAGGAGCTCGCGCAGACCATGCACGCGGCGTGGGTTGCCTTCGCGGCCACAGGGGACCCGGGCTGGCCGAAGTATGACCTCGAGCGGAGGGCAACGATGCGATTCGACGCTGACTCCCGGATCGTGGAGGACCCCCGGCCGTGGGAGCGGGCCCTGTGGGAAGGCATCCGCTGACCTCCGTTGAAGCGCTGGCCTCCGCCGACGAGGCTCTACCGCGCCGGGAGCCGGCGGACCATGGTTGACCGGGGCCGGGCGCTGATATCGTTGCATCCAACGAAGGGAGCTCACAATGGGCTGGTTGATTTTCCTGTTGGTGGCCGTTGCCGTCGTGGTCGCTGTTTTTTGGGCCAAGAAGCACTTCCGCAACGAGATTGATCGCGCCAAACGCATCACACGGGCCAATAAGGGCAAATAGCCCGCAGGCTCAGCCTTTTCGGGCCCTGCTGAGCGCCTGGTACCAGTAGTAGGACTCCTTGGGCGTGCGTTCCTGCGTGTCGAAATCCACGTGGACCAGGCCGAAGCGCTGGGAGTACCCGGCGGCCCACTCGAAGTTGTCCATCAGGGTCCAGACGTAGTACCCCAGCAGTTCGACGTCCTCGGCGATGCCGCCGGGGGACGTAGCGTCCACAGCGTGGCCCAGGTGTGACGAGATGTAGCTGATCCGCTCCGCATCGGCGATGGGGCCGGATACATGGTCGGGCTCAGGGAAGCTGGCGCCGCTTTCGGTGATGTACAGCGGAGGAAGCGTTGCCCCGTACCTGTCCTTCAGTTCGCGGAGCAGCGGTCCCAGGTGGTCCGGTGCCACCGGCCAGCCGAAACCCGTCTTGGTGTATTCCGGGAACGCCGCCAGGTGGAACGGCATCTTCAACATCGCGTCTGTGTGTCCCGCGGGGCTTTCCCCTGCACCCCGTCCGGTGGCGACCTTGACGGGGTAGTAATAGTTCAGCCCGTAGAAGTCCAGGGGTTGCTGGATGGTCCGCAGGTCGGCGTCGGAGACCTTCCCCAGCGAACGGAACCAGGGCCTGGCGATGCGCGGAATCTTCGGGTACCGGCCCAGCAGGATCGGGTCCGCATACACCCGGTTCAGGACCAGGTCGAAGATGTTGGCCAGGAATTTGTCCGTCACCGAGCGGGACGCGGGCCGTACCGGGGAATGCAGGTTGGTGACGCCCACGGCGCCCGCGACAGACTCCGCCCGCAGTGCCTGGACGGCGAGGCCGTGGCCGAGGAGTTGATGGTGGACTGCGGGCAGGGCATCGAAGAGCAGGTCATGGCCCGGGGCGTGGACCCCGAGGGCGTAGCCGTTCAGGGTGACTGACACCGGTTCGTTGAGCGTGACCCACTGGGCCACGCGGTCGCCGAAACGCCGGCCGGCCGCGGCGCTGTACTCGGCGAAGCGTTCAGCAGTGGATCGGTTCAACCAGCCGCCCCGGTGTTCCAGCGGCAGCGGGGTGTCCCAGTGGTACAGGGTGGCCATGGGGGAGATGCCGGCCTCGAGCAGCGTGTCGATGAGCCGGTCGTAGAAGTCGAGCCCTTGGCTGTTGAACGGTCCGGTGCCGTCCGGCTGGATCCGGGGCCAGGAAATCGAGAAGCGGTAGGAGTCGATGCCGAGGTCGCGCATCAGTTCGACGTCCTCGGGCGCGCGGTTGTAGTGGTCGCAGGCGACGGCGGGGGAGTGCCCGTCCTGGATGCTGCCTGGCTTTTCGACGAAGGCGTCCCAGCCGGACGGTCCGCGGCCGCCCGCTGCAAGCGAGCCTTCAATCTGGAACGCAGCGGAGGCAACCCCCAGCTGGAATTCCGGGCCCAGACGCGCAGCCAAGGCCCGGACTGCTACCGAATCCTGCACAGTCATGCCCCCATCATCCCCACGGCGCCCGCCGAAGGCAATGAGCGGAAGCCCGCCCCGACGCCGTCCGTGCCCCCGTCTGCGCCTGAACCGGGACCCATGCGGCCACCACCCGACACCCGCTGATTCGCTTCTGCCCGTTAATTCCGGCATACTAGATGAGTTGTTCAAGCGCTCTTTCGCGTCCCGACCCGGATAATGCCGGGTGCCAGGGTCCAAGTAAGAGCCCAAACATAACCCACTCCCTAAGGAACTGCGGACGAGTACGCGTGGAAAGCGCGACACGCCCGACCGCGGGGGTCGGTTGCGCCGGCAGGTTGAGGAACCCGGATTAATCCGGATTCAGCTTGTGCGGCGGGTGGTAGTTACGACTTCAAATGCTTCGGCAGCCGCACAACAGGTAAGTAAACAGAGCAGCATTTACTGAAAGAGAGTCAGGCGACATGGCGGGACAAAAAATCCGCATCCGGCTGAAGTCATACGACCACGAGGTCATTGACGTTTCAGCACGGAAGATCGTTGAGACGGTCACGCGCGCAGGCGCCACGGTAGTAGGCCCCGTGCCGCTGCCGACGGAGAAGAACGTTTACTGCGTTATCCGCTCTCCGCACAAGTACAAGGACAGCCGCGAGCACTTTGAAATGCGCACGCACAAGCGTCTTATCGACATCATCGATCCCACGCCCAAGGCTGTTGATTCGCTCATGCGTCTCGACCTGCCGGCCGACGTGAACATCGAAATCAAGCTGTAGGGAGGTGCTGAGAGACTATGACCGCAACCCGTAACGTAAAGGGCCTGCTGGGCACGAAGCTCGGCATGACCCAGGTCTGGGACGAGAACAACAAGCTCATCCCCGTCACTGTGGTCCAGGCTGACTCGAACGTCATCACGCAGCTGCGCAATGCAGACACTGATGGCTATGTCGCCGTTCAGATCGGCTACGGCCAGATCGATCCCCGCAAGGTCACCAAGCCGCTGGCTGGTCACTTTGAAAAGGCAGGCGTCACGCCTCGCCGCCACGTCGTAGAACTGCGCACTGCAGATGCTGACTCTTACGAGCTGGGCCAGGAGCTCTCCGTAGAGCTCTTCGAAGCCGGCCAGAAGATCGACGTCGTTGGCACCACCAAGGGTAAGGGCTTCGCCGGTGTTATGAAGCGTCACGGCTTCCACGGCGTTGGAGCTTCCCACGGTGCCCACAAGAACCACCGTAAGCCCGGTTCAATCGGTGGCGCATCCACCCCGAGCCGCGTCTTCAAGGGCATGAAAATGGCCGGCCGCATGGGCGCCGTTCGTCACACCACGCTGAACCTCACGGTCCACGCGGTTGACGTCGAGAAGTCGCTGCTCCTGATCAAGGGCGCCGTCCCCGGCGCCCGCGGCCAGGTCGTACTCGTACGCACCGCCGTGAAGGGAGCCTAGTTCAATGACTAGCACTGTCAAGGTTGACCTGCCTGCAGAGATCTTCGACGTACAGACCAACGTGCCGCTGCTGCACCAGGTCGTCGTTGCCCAGCTCGCTGCTGCTCGCCAGGGTACCCACAAGACCAAGACCCGCGCCGAGGTTTCCGGTGCAGGTCGCAAGCCGTTCAAGCAGAAGGGCACCGGCCGCGCCCGTCAGGGTTCAATCCGTGCTCCTCACATGACCGGTGGTGGCGTTGTCCACGGCCCCACGCCGCGTGACTACAGCCAGCGCACCCCCAAGAAGATGATTGCTGCTGCACTGCGCGGCGCTCTCTCTGACCGCGCCCGCAACGGCCGCATCCACGTTGTCTCTGAACTGGTGGCCGGCACCAAGCCGTCCTCCAGCGCTGCACTGGCAACTCTGCGAGGTGTCTCCGAGCGCAAGAACCTGCTCGTCGTCATCGAGCGCGCCAACGATGTTGCTGCACTCTCCGTGCGCAACCTCACGGATGTTCACGTTCTGTACGCAGACCAGCTGAACACCTACGACGTTCTCGTTTCCGATGACGTTGTCTTCACCAAGGCTGCCTACGAAGCATTCGTTGCTGACCGGGCAGTGGCAAAGAACCAGGAGGATGCCAAGTGAGTGCAGCCACCCTCAAGGACCCGCGCGACGTCGTGCTTGCACCCGTCGTCTCGGAAAAGAGCTACGGCCTGATCGATGAGGGCAAGTACACCTTCCTGGTGGACCCCCGCTCGAACAAGACCGAGATCAAGCTGGCCGTGGAGAAAATCTTCTCCGTCAAGGTCGACTCGATCAACACCATCAACCGTGCCGGTAAGCGCAAGCGCACCAAATTCGGATGGGGTACCCGCAAGAACACCAAGCGTGCAATTGTGAGCCTCAAAGAAGGCACTATCGACATCTTCGGCGGTCCGCTCTCGTAGCGGAGACCACTTTAACGAGGAAATAAATTATGGGAATCCGTAAATATAAGCCGACTACCCCGGGCCGTCGCGGCTCGAGCGTAGCGGACTTCACTGAAATCACGCGGTCGACGCCGGAAAAGTCGTTGGTACGTCCCCTCCCGAAAAAGGGTGGCCGTAACAACACCGGTAAGATCACGACCCGTCACAAGGGTGGTGGCCACAAGCGCCAGTACCGTCTGATCGACTTCCGTCGCCACGACAAGGACGGCGTCAACGCCCGCGTTGCCGAAATCGAGTACGATCCGAACCGCACGGCTCGCATCGCCCTCCTGCACTACGTTGATGGCACCAAGCGTTACATCATCGCCCCGAACAAGCTCGGCCAGGGTGACATCGTGGAAGCAGGTGCCGACGCTGACATCAAGCCCGGCAACAACCTGCCGCTGCGCAACATCCCGGTCGGTACCGTAATCCACGCAGTCGAACTGCGCCCGGGTGGCGGCGCCAAGATGGGCCGCTCCGCCGGCGCATCGATCCAGCTCGTTGCAAAGGAAGGCCGTTTCGCCCAGCTGCGTCTGCCTTCCGGCGAAATCCGCAACGTTGACGTGCGCTGCCGCGCAACCGTCGGCGAGGTCGGCAACGCCGAGCAGTCGAACATCAACTGGGGCAAGGCCGGCCGTATGCGGTGGAAGGGCGTTCGCCCGACCGTCCGTGGTGTCGCCATGAACCCGGTCGACCACCCCCACGGTGGTGGCGAGGGTAAGACGTCCGGTGGACGTCACCCCGTCAACCCGAACGGTAAGCGCGAAGGCCGCACCCGCCGTCCCAACAAAGAGAGCGACAAGCTTATTGTTCGTCGCCGTCGTACTGGCAAGAACAAGCGATAGGAGCCTGGACACATGCCACGCAGCCTGAAAAAAGGTCCTTTCGTTGACCAGCACCTCTTTGTAAAGGTAGCCAGGGAAAACGAAAAGGGCACCAAGAACGTCATCAAGACCTGGTCCCGCCGTTCGATGATCGTCCCCGACATGCTCGGCCACACGATTGCCGTACACGACGGACGCAAGCACATCCCCGTGTTTGTCACTGAGTCGATGGTCGGGCACAAGCTCGGCGAATTCGCTCCCACGCGGACATTCCGCGGCCATGTCAAGGACGACCGTAAGGGCAAGCGCCGCTAGGCGCCTGCACTTACGTCAAAGACGAGAGAAGGAAAGCAATGGAAGCCAAGGCAATTGCGCGTCACATCCGCGTAACGCCTATGAAGGCCCGGCGCGTCGTCAACCTTGTTCGTGGTAAGCAAGCGAATGAGGCTCTGGCAATTCTGAAGTTTGCCCCGCAGGCAGCTTCGGAGCCGGTATTCAAGGTAGTTCAGTCGGCAATCTCCAACGCCCGGGTCCTCGCGGACCGCGACGGCGTGGCGTTTGACGAAGGTGACCTCATCATCAGCGAAGCGTTTGTTGATGAAGGCCCGACCATGAAGCGGTTCCAGCCGCGAGCCCAGGGTCGTGCATTTCAGATCAAGAAGCGCACGAGCCACATCACCGTGGTAGTCGCTACCCCGGAGAAAGAGGAGGCTCGCTAAGTGGGACAGAAAGTTAACCCGCACGGGTTCCGACTCGGCATCACCACCGATCACGTATCGCACTGGTTTGCTGACAGCACCAAGGCCGGCCAGCGGTACAAGGACTTCGTTCGCGAAGACATCCGTATCCGCCAGCTCATGTCCACGGGCATGGAGCGCGCCGGTATCGCCAAGGTCGAAATCGAGCGCACCCGCGACCGTGTCCGCGTGGATATCCACACGGCACGTCCGGGCATCGTTATCGGCCGCCGCGGCGCAGAAGCAGACCGCATCCGCGGCGAGCTCGAAAAGCTCACCGGCAAGCAGGTTCAGCTGAACATCCTCGAGGTCAAGAACCCCGAGATGGAAGCACAGCTTGTTGCCCAGGGCGTTGCTGAGCAGCTGACTTCCCGCGTGGCTTTCCGCCGTGCAATGAAGAAGGCCATGCAGTCCGCACAGCGTGCAGGTGCCAAGGGCATCCGTATCGCTTGCTCGGGTCGACTGGGCGGCGCAGAAATGTCCCGCTCGGAGTTCTACCGCGAAGGCCGTGTGCCCCTGCACACCCTCCGCGCGAACATCGACTACGGCTTCTACGAGGCCAAGACCACCTTCGGCCGCATCGGCGTGAAGGTCTGGATCTACAAGGGTGACGTCACCGCCAAGGAACTGGCTCAGCAGGCAGCTGCTGCTCCGTCCCGCGGCCGTGGTGCCAGCGACCGCCCGGGCCGCCCGGGTGGCGCTGACCGTGGTGACCGCCGCCGTCGTACCGACCGCCCGGCCGAGGCTGCACCCGCTGCTGCCGAAGCTCCGGCAGCTGAGGCAGCCTCTGCCGCACCGGCACAGGCAGTAGAAGGAGGACAGGCTTAAATGCTTATCCCACGTCGAGTCAAGCACCGTAAGCAGCACCACCCGGGTCGTTCCGGCGCTGCTACGGGCGGCACCAAGGTCTCCTTCGGTGAATGGGGTATCCAGGCTCTGAGCCCGGCATACGTCACCAACCGTCAGATCGAATCTGCCCGTATCGCGATGACCCGCCACATCAAGCGTGGCGGCAAGGTCTGGATCAACATCTACCCGGACCGTCCGCTGACGAAGAAGCCTGCCGAAACCCGTATGGGTTCCGGTAAGGGTTCTCCGGAATGGTGGGTCTCAAACGTCAAGCCGGGCCGGGTTCTCTTCGAACTCTCCGGTGTCAGTGAAGAGGTAGCTCGCGAGGCCCTGCGCCTGGCAATCCACAAGCTGCCGTTGAAGGCACGCATTGTGCGTCGCGAAGGTGGTGAGTAGAAATGGCAGTAGGATCCAAGGAACTTGCATCCGCACAGCTGGACGGTTTCGACAACGAGCGTCTCGTTGAAGAACTCCGCAAGGCCAAGGAAGAGCTGTTCAACCTGCGTTTCCAGTCCGCCACCGGTCAGCTGGAGAACCACGGTCGTCTGCGCGCGGTAAAGAAGGACATCGCCCGCATCTACACCGTTCTCCGTGAGCGCGAGCTGGGCATTCGTGCCGAGGTTGCCGCACCGGTTGTGGAAGCCAAGGAAGAAAAGAAGTCCAAGAAGGCTGCAACCAAGAAGGCCGAAAAGGCTGAAACGGTTGAGACCGAGGAGGACGCCAAGTGAGTGAAAAGGACGAGAACGTGACGGAAACTGTTTCCGGTGCAGCCACGGCTGACGAGCGCGGTTACCGTAAGACGAAGCGCGGCTACGTCGTCTCGGACAAGATGGAAAAGACCATCGTTGTCCAGGTCGAAGACCGCGTGAAGCACGCCCTCTACGGCAAGGTTATCCGCCGCAACACGAAGATCAAGGCTCACGACGAAGAGAACAGCGCCGGCATCGGCGACCTCGTTCTCCTCGCCGAGACCCGCCCGCTCTCCGCTACCAAGCGGTGGCGTCTGGTGGAGATCCTCGAGAAGGCCAAGTAACACCCGCAGCCTCGCTGTCAGAGAAACCCCCGTTCCCTTCTGGGAGCGGGGGTTTCTCCGTTGCCGGGGCCTGCCGGGGACGCCGGCGCGCCACGGGGTGCACATTTTCAGCAGGCGTACGACGCCGACGGGCCGGGTTCTCGGGGGAGTGCGGCGGACGGCGGGCCAAGAGGCTGCCGTGCGTGACGCCGTCGTCTGTGGTATTGGCCGATTCTGACTGGGGGCCCAAACGTGCTAAGATTTTGAGTTTGTATGGCGCCTTCTGTGCGCCGTCATCAACCTCGTAAACAATCGTGCCACGGCATAGTGCCCCCTAGCGCCCCGATCCGTCGGGATCCGCGTGGGAAGCAAATGTTTTTGGCACGGGAGTTTAGGCCTGGTCTGGCAAAATCCAGGCAGGTCAAGAGACACCCCGATCAACCGTTCCGCAAGGCTCATTCCGTAGGAAGATTTTCGGTCTGAGAACCAGCGCGACGCAAGGAGTAAATAGTGATTCAGCAGGAGTCGCGACTCAAGGTCGCCGACAACACGGGTGCTAAGGAAATCCTTACCATTCGCGTTCTCGGTGGATCTGGCCGTCGCTACGCAGGCATTGGCGACGTCATCGTCGCTACCGTCAAGGACGCAATTCCGGGCGGCAACGTAAAGAAGGGCGACGTCGTCAAGGCTGTCATCGTCCGTACCAAGAAGGAACGCCGCCGTGCGGATGGTTCCTACATCAAGTTTGACGAGAACGCAGCTGTGATCCTGAAGGCTGACGGTGACCCCCGCGGTACCCGTATCTTCGGACCGGTTGGTCGTGAACTTCGCGATAAGAAGTTCATGAAGATCGTTTCTCTGGCTCCGGAGGTGCTTTAGTCCATGGCTAAGATCAAAAAGGGTGACCTGGTTCAGGTCATCACTGGCGCCAAGGCTGAGCGCGGCGGCGACAAGGGCAAGCAGGGCAAGGTTCTGCGCGTGTTCCCCGAGACCAACCGCGTGCTGGTCGAAGGAATTAACCGCGTCACCAAGCACACCAAGGTCGGTCAGTCGCAGCGCGGCACCAAGACCGGTGGCATCGAAGTCGTCGAGGCTACGATCCACATCTCCAACGTGGCTCTGGTTGACCCGTCCACCAAGAAGCCCACCCGCGTCGGTTTCCGCACCGAGACCGTTGAGCGCGATGGCGTGAAGCGTGAAGTGCGTGTCCGCGTGGCCAAGAGCTCAGGGAAGGACATCTAATGACTGAGACTCTCGAGACTCCGGCAAGCAAGATCGTTCCTCGTCTGAAGACCAAGTACGCGGATTCCATCAAGAGCACGCTCGTTGAGGAATTCAAGTACGAGAACGTCAACCAGGTTCCCCGTCTGGTCAAGGTCGTTGTGAACATGGGTGTTGGAGATGCCGCCAAGGACTCCAAGCTGATCGACGGCGCTGTCCGCGATCTGACCCTGATCACCGGCCAGAAGCCGCAGGTAACCAAGGCCCGCAAGTCGATCGCACAGTTCAAGCTGCGCGAAGGCATGCCGATCGGTGCACACGCAACTCTGCGTGGGGACCGCATGTGGGAATTCCTGGACCGTCTGGTCACGCTGGCTCTGCCGCGTATCCGCGACTTCCGGGGCCTCAGCGGCAAGCAGTTCGACGGCAACGGCAACTACACCTTCGGTCTGACCGAGCAGGTTATGTTCCACGAGATCGACCAGGATTCCATCGACCGCGTTCGCGGCATGGACATCACCGTCGTGACCACTGCCAAGACCGACGACGAAGGCCGCGCGCTGCTCAAGGCGCTTGGCTTCCCGTTCAAGACCGAAGATTAATCTAGCTACGTAAAAGGTCCGTCCGTGCTGCCCCCGAATTCTGTTCGGAAAACTGCACGGCGGAAACCGTTATGAGGAAGGGCAAGAGCCCACCATGACAATGACAGATCCCGTCGCAGACATGCTTACGCGTCTGCGCAACGCAAACTCGGCATACCACGATTCCGTGTCTATGCCGTACAGCAAGCTCAAGGCACGCGTCGCCGACATCCTGAAGGCCGAAGGTTACATCGCCTCCTGGAAAGAAGAAGACGCTGAGGTTGGCAAGAAGCTGACCCTCGAGCTCAAGTTCGGTCCGAACCGCGAGCGTTCCATCGCTGGCGTTCGTCGTATTTCCAAGCCGGGACTGCGCGTTTACGCAAAGTCCACCAACCTGCCGCACGTGCTCGGTGGCCTGGGTGTCGCAATCCTGTCCACCTCTTCCGGCCTCTTGACTGACAAGCAGGCCGGCAAGAAGGGCGTGGGCGGCGAAGTCCTCGCTTACGTCTGGTAACGGGAAAGGAAGAGAATAATGTCACGTATTGGACGTCTCCCCATCACCGTTCCTGCCGGCGTTGAGGTCAAGGTTGACGGCTCTGTCGTCAACGTCAAGGGTTCCAAAGGCGAGCTGAGCCACACTGTGCCCAGCCCGATCGAGGTTTCCCTGGAAGATGGCACCCTGACTGTCGCCCGCCCGAACGACGAGCGCGCCTCACGTTCGCTGCACGGCCTGACCCGCACCCTGATCGCCAACATGATCCAGGGTGTCACCGCAGGCTACGAGAAGAAGCTTGAAATCGTCGGTACCGGTTACCGCGTTCAGGCAAAGGGTGCTGACCTGGAGTTCGCTCTGGGCTACAGCCACCCGGTTAACATCACGGCACCGAACGGCATCACCTTTGCAGTAGAGACCCCGACCAAGCTCTCTGTTTCAGGTATCTCCAAGCAGCAGGTCGGCGAGGTTGCTGCCAACATTCGCAAGCTGCGGAAGCCGGACCCCTACAAGGGCAAGGGCATCCGTTACGCAGGCGAAGTCATCCGCCGCAAGGTCGGAAAGGCTGGTAAGTAACCATGGCGATCGCAATTAACAAGAAGCGTACGAACAAGAGCAAGTCTGCCCAGCGCAGCCGTCGCCAGCTTCGTATCCGCAAGCGCATCTCCGGCACGGCTGTACGTCCTCGTCTGGTCGTCAACCGTTCCGCACGCCACGTATTCGTCCAGGTTGTCGATGACACCAAGGGCCTGACCGTAGCGAGCGCCTCCACTTTGGAAGCCGACCTTCGTGCATTCGACGGTGACAAGACTGCCAAGGCCAAGCGCGTTGGCGAGCTCGTCGCCGAGCGTGCCAAGGCTGCCGGTATCGAAGCAGTTGTCTTCGACCGCGGTGGTAACAAGTACCACGGCCGGATCGCCGCCGTCGCTGACGGCGCACGTGAAGGTGGGCTGGCACTGTGACCGAAAATAACGAAAAGGACATTCAGGTGACTGAAGCTGTAGCTGCTCCGGCAACTGAGACCGCTGCGCCTGCTACCACCGATGACCGCCGTGGTGGCGCTCGTCGTGGCGAGCGTGGCGACCGCGGCCAGGGCCGTGGCGACCGTGGTGGCCGTGGTGGCCGCGATGGTGGCCGCGAAGCCGAAAAGAGCCAGTTCGTAGAGCGCGTCGTAACCATCAACCGTGTTTCCAAGGTCGTCAAGGGTGGTCGTCGCTTCAGCTTCACCGCCCTCGTCGTCGTCGGTGACGGCAACGGTATGGTCGGCGTCGGCTACGGCAAGGCTAAGGAAGTTCCTGCCGCCATCGCGAAGGGCGTTGAAGAGGCCAAGAAGTCCTTCTTCCGCGTTCCCCGCATCGGCAGCACCATCCCGCACCGCGTTCAGGGTGAAGCCGCCGCAGGCGTCGTTATGCTGCGTCCGGCTTCCGCCGGTACCGGTGTTATCGCCGGCGGTCCGGTCCGTGCAGTACTGGAGTGCGTGGGCATCCACGACATCCTCTCCAAGTCGCTCGGTTCCTCCAACGCCATCAACATCGTGCACGCGACCGTTGACGCGCTGAAGCGCCTCGAAGAGCCGGCAGCAGTGGCAGCACGCCGCGGCCTCCCGCTCGACGAGATCGCCCCGCCGGCAATGGTGAAGGCGCTCCTGAACCAGAAGGCAGGTGTCTGAGTCATGGCTAAGAACGTGCTTGTCTCCGACGCAAAGTTGGAGATCACTCAGATTAAGTCCGCCATTGGCGGCAAGCAGAACCAGCGCGACACCCTGCGGTCCCTCGGCCTGAAGCGGATCGGACACACCGTTGTCCGCACCGCCGACGCCGTGACCGTCGGCATGGTCAACACGGTTCCGCACCTGATAAAGGTAGAGGAGGCGAAGTAAATGGCAGAGAAGAACACCGCCGAAAAGGCACAGGGCGCCACTGCTGAGAAGCAGAACGCACTGAAGGTTCACCACCTGCGTCCCGCCCCGGGTGCCAAGACCGCCAAGACCCGTGTTGGTCGTGGTGAAGGTTCCAAGGGTAAGACCGCCGGTCGCGGTACCAAGGGTACGAAGGCCCGCTACCAGATCAAGGCTGGCTTTGCCGGCGGCCAGCTGCCGCTGCACATGCGCCTCCCGAAGCTGCGCGGCTTCAAGAACCCGTTCCGGGTTGAGTTCCAGGTTGTAAACCTGGACAAGCTCAACGAGCTGTTCCCGGAAGGTGGCGCAGTCACCGTGGAGAACCTGGTCGAAAAGGGTGCCGTTCGCAAGAACCAGCCCGTCAAGGTGCTGGGCACCGGCGACATCACCGTCAAGGTTGACGTCACCGTCCACGCATTCTCGGCCAGCGCCGCAGAAAAGATTGCTGCAGCAGGCGGAAGCACCACCGCCCTCTAACGGGGCGGCGGGGCAGTTGCCCGTTGTGGAAACTCCCGGTACGCGGGGCTCAGGCCCCGCGTGCCGGGAGTTTTTCTGTTTTTCCCGGCCCTGCGATTGTTCGCAGGGCGCGTCCACCCGTTAGACTCGGTTGTTGGGTTTATTTGACCTATCTCACACGACTTTACTTAATACTCAGGAGGACGCTTGCTTAGCGCATTTGGCCGGGCCTTTCGCACGCCTGATCTGCGACGCAAGTTGTTGTTCACGCTGGGAATCATCACAATCTTCCGCTTGGGTGCTTTCATCCCCTCGCCTGGTGTGAGCTACCAGAATGTCCAGCAATGCTTGCAGACCGGTGAGACCTCGGGCGGTATCTACCAGCTCGTCAACCTGTTCAGCGGCGGTGCTTTGCTGCAGGTGTCCGTTTTCGCCCTGGGCATCATGCCGTACATCACGGCCAGCATCATCGTGCAGCTGCTCCGGGTGGTCATTCCCCGGTTCCAGCAGCTCTACGAGGAGGGCGCCTCGGGCCAGTCGAAGCTGACGCAGTACACCCGTTACCTCACGATCGCCCTGGGCCTGCTGAACGCGACGACGCTGGTGTCGCTGGCACGCTCCGGCCAGCTGCTGCCTAACTGCCAGCTGCCGATCATCCCGGACGACAGCATCGTCACCACGATCCTGATCATCATCACGCTGACGGCCGGTACCGGCCTCATCATGTGGATGGGCGAGCTCGTGACCGAAAAGGGTGTCGGCAACGGCATGTCGCTGCTCATCTTCACCTCCATCGTGTCCAGCTTCCCCGGCTCGCTTGGTGCCATCTGGACCTCGCAGGGCCCGGGCACCTTCTTCATGGTCCTGGTCATCGGCCTGCTGACCGTGGCCGCGGTGGTCTTCGTGGAGCAGTCCCAGCGCCGCATCCCGGTGCAGTACGCCAAACGAATGATCGGCCGCCGCACGGTGGGCGGCACCAGCACCTACATCCCGATCAAGGTGAACATGGCCGGCGTCGTGCCCGTCATCTTCGCGTCCTCGATGCTGTACCTCCCGGGCCTGATCTCGCAGTTCAACCAGCCCCAGCCCGGCGAGCCGGTTGCACCCTGGGTGGAGTGGATCAACAACAACCTGGTCCGCGGCGACCAGCCGATCTACATGGTGCTCTACTTCGCCATGATTGTGTTCTTCACTTACTTCTATGTTGCGATCACTTTCAACCCTGAAGAAGTTTCTGACAACATGAAGAAGTACGGCGGCTTCATTCCGGGTATCCGTGCCGGCAAGCCGACCGCGGACTACCTGCAGTATGTGCTTTCCAGGATCACCCTCCCCGGTGCCATTTACTTGGCGTTTGTGGCACTTATCCCGCTCGTCGCACTGGTCCTGATCAACGCCAACCAGAACTTCCCGTTCGGTGGCACCTCGATCCTGATCATGGTCGGCGTAGGTTTGGAGACCGTCAAGCAGATTGATGCGCAGCTACAGCAGCGTCACTACGAAGGGCTTTTGCGATGACGAGAATGTTGATTATCGGACCTCCCGGCTCCGGCAAGGGAACGCAGGCGGAGCGCATTTCCGAGCGCCTCGGCGTCGTTGCGATCTCCACGGGAGACATCTTCCGCGCCAACGTCAAAGGTGAGACGCCGCTTGGCATCGAAGCCAAGAAGTACATGGACGCGGGCGACTTCGTTCCGGACAGCGTGACCAACAAGATGGTCCGCGACCGCCTCAGCGAGGACGACGTGGAAAACGGCTTCCTCCTGGACGGCTACCCGCGCACCACCGCGCAGGTGGACTACCTCGATGGGATCCTCGCCGACGGCGACCAGAAGCTCGACGTCGTCCTGCAGCTCACGGCCGACGACGAGGAACTCGTCACCCGCCTGCTGGGCCGGGCCAAGGAAACCGGCCGCACCGACGACAACGAAGCCGTCATCCGGCACCGCCTTGACCTGTACCACGGCCAGACGGAGGCCGTTGTCGCCAAGTACGCCGACCGCGGCATCCTGACCCGCGTCGACGGCATCGGCGGCATCGACGAGGTCACCGACCGCGTCATGCAGGCCATCAAAGAGGCCCAGTCGGCCTGATCGGCCCACGGACCTTGAGGCTCCTCCCGGAACATCGGGAGGGGCCTCAGCCATTTGGCCGTCCGCCCAGGGCGGCACAGCCCCATCGAAAGGAAGTTGCGGATGGCATTCGGCCAGCCACGCATCGAGTACAAGACCAACGCCCAGATGCGCGCCATGCACGAGGCCGGGCTCGTCCTGAGCCGCGCCCTGGACGCCGCTGTCGCGGCCGCCGCCCCGGGGAAGACCACCAAGGACCTCGACGCCGTGTTCGCCGCGGTGCTCAAGGACGCCGGCGCCACCTCCAATTTCCTTGGCTACCACGGCTTTCCCGCCACGATCTGCACCTCGGTCAACGAGGAAGTGGTCCACGGGATCCCCGGCGGCCGCGTCCTGCAGGACGGGGACATCCTCTCGATCGACGGCGGCGCGATCCTGGACGGCTGGCATTCGGACTCGGCCCGCACCGTGATCGTGGGTTCCGCCGATCCCGAGGACCAGCGGCTCTCCGACGTCACCGAGGCGGCGATGTGGCACGGGATCGCCGCGCTGGCCACCGGAAAGTTCATCGGCGACATCGGCAACGCCGTGGACGACTACGTCTCCTCCGTGCCCGGGAAGCCGCTGGGCATCCTCGAGGACTACGTGGGCCACGGGATCGGCTCCGAGATGCACATGGCCCCGGATGTGCCGAACTACCGCACCAACCACCGCGGTCCCAAGATCCGCCCGGGGCTGTGCCTGGCCATCGAGCCGATGCTGGTCCGCGGAAGCATCGAAACCGCCGTGCTGGACGACGACTGGACCGTGGTGACCACCGACGGCAAACGGTCCTGTCAGTGGGAGCATTCCGTGGCGGTCCACGAGAAGGGCATCTGGGTGCTCTCCGCACCCGACGGGGGAGCCGCGAAACTGGCGCCGCTCGGCGTCGTGCCCGTCCCGCTTCCCTAAGCTCCCGTTAACCCAAGTAGCCCGCAGCTGGGGGCCGTTATGAACGCTCAAAAACGGCCTCAACTGCGAGCTAGTTGGGAAGGGCGGGGCGTGACGAGTCAGCTCTTGAGCTTCGGCTTCACGTCCTTGGTGTAGATGCCTTCCAGGGTGGTCTTCAGCGCCGTCATGGTTGCCTTGACGTCGCCCTGCTGGGTAAGGATCGCCGCAGCCGATTTGGCCATCTCCTGGTCCGCGCCCGGCAGGAACACGCGGGCGTTGTCCTGGACGCGGGTCACGGCGAGCTGGTCCATGGCGGTCTTGATCTGCGGGGTCTTGGCCAGCACGGCGGTCATGTCAGCCGAGGTGCGGGTGGGCATGTAGCCCGTTGCAGAGGAGAACTGCGCCGTGTTTTCCGGCTCCGTCATGAACTTCAGGAAGGTGGCGGCGGCGAGCTGGACCTCCTTGCTGACACCGCTGGGGATGCCCAGGCCGGCGCCGCCGGTGGGGCACACCGGGCTTTCGCTCTTCGGACCGCCCGGCAGGTAGCCGACGCCCACGTTGAACTTCGCCGATTTCAGGACCCCCAGCAGGGAACCGGTAGAGGAAATCGTGGACGAGGTAATGCCCGCGGCGAAGTCGTCGGCCGCTTCCTTGGACGAGACCCCCGCCCACTTGTCCTTGAAGATGGAGTCCTGGGCCCACTGCAAGGCCTCGACCGACTCGGCGGAATCGCAGTTGAACGCCCATTCGTTCGACCAGCTGCCACCCCAGCCCCACAGCATGTTCTGCAGCGTCCAGCCGGCATAGCCGGCGAGGGCCGGGTAGATGTAGGCGTACTGCGCGCCGGAGCTGGCTTTCAGCTTGGGCGCCCACTCGGCGAACTCCTGCCACGTCTTCGGGGCGCGGTCCGGCAGCCCGGCGGCCTTGAAGTGGTCCTTGTTGTAGTAGAACAACGGGGTGGAGCGGCCGTAGGGGAGGGCCCACTGCTTGTCGGCGTACTTGTAGTCCGCGACCAGGGACTTCTGGAAGTCATCCACTTTGATGTCCAACTGCTTGATCAGTCCGTCGAGCGGGATGATGTTGCCGTTGGTGTAGTACCGGAACCACCAGACGTCGGAGAGCACCACAAGGCCCGGCAGGCCGGACTTCGCAGCCTGCGAGGTCTGGAACTTCTGCGCGATTTCCTCGTAGTTCGCCCCGGCGGTGACCAAATTGACCTTGATGTCCGGGAACTTGGCATGGAACTTCGCGATGATGGCCTTTTCCACATCCTGGGACTTGCCCGGGTGGTTGGTCCAGAAATCGATCGAGGCTGCGGGCTTGACCCCGCTGAAATCGATGTCGGCAGCCCCTGTCGCGGCCGTGTTGCCTGCGGTGGACGGGCCTCCGCAGGCGCTCAGTGCGGCGGCGCCGGCGCCGGCCCCCGCCAATCCCAGGAAGTGCCTGCGGTCAAGATTCAATGCCATGGTGGATCCTCTCGATGATGCTGACTCGTTGAATGGAGATAACTGTGTTGCAAGGGAACTTTGGCGGGCCGGGTCACCCGGTGACGCTGCCCTGGGTAAGGCCGGCCACGATGTAGCGCTGCAGGGCTGCGAAGACCAGCAGGATGGGCACAATCACCAGCACGGCCCCGGCCATCAGGATGCCCCAGCCGGAGCCGTTGCCCTCGGAGTTCTGCAGGAGCGTCAGGCCCACCGGCAGCGTCATGGTCTCGGGACGGTCCGTGATGATGAGCGGCCAGATGTAGTCGTTCCACTCGCTCACGACGACGACGAGCGCCACCGTGGCGATCGAGGGCCCGGAGACCGGCACCACGATCCGCCAGAGGCGGCGCCAGTGCCCGGCGCCGTCGATCTCTGCCGATTCCAGGATGGAGGCGGGAAGCGTCAGGAAGTGCTGGCGCAGCAGGAACGTGCCGAACGCCGTGCCCAGCCCCGGGAGGATGATGCCCCACAGGGTGTTCTTGCCGCCCATCCCTGCGATGAGGATGTAGTTGGGCAGGATGGACACCTGCGGCGGGACCATCAGGGCCACGAGGATCAGCACGAAGATGACGTTCTTGTACGGGAAGCGGACAAACACGAGCGCGTAGGCAGTCAGGATGGCCAGGAGGACCTTGATGGTGGCGCCCACGCTGGTGACAATCAGGCTGTTCGCGAAGAATTGGGCGAACGGCACGGTGGTCATGGCGATGTTGTAGTTTTCGAAGTTCAGGCTCTCCGGCAGGATCTTCAGGTCCATGGTGATGATCTCGCCGGGCTGCTTGAACGAGCTCAGCACCATCCACAGCAGCGGGAGGAACACCACCAGCGTGGCGAGGACCAGCGGGAGGTAGCCGCCGGCAATCGTCTGGACCAGGTTGGCGCGGGAGAAAGGCCGGTGGCGCTCCGGGGGAACCCCGGGGTCGGCGTCGGCAGGTGAAGCGGGGCCGGCATTGGCGGCGGGGTCGGGACTGACGGGGGAGAGCAGGCTCACGAGTAGTGCACCTTCCGTTCGACGAACCGCAACTGCAGCACGGTGATAATGAGCAGGATGGCGAACAGAATCACCGAGATCGCGGCCGAGTAGCCGGCCCGGTTGAACGCCCCGAACGCCTGAAGGTAGGCCTCGTAGATCAGCGTGCTGGTGCCGTTGCCCAGCGGGGTCATGATGCGGATCAGGTCGAAGGCCTGCAGCGAGCTCAGCATGGTGGTGATGAGCAGGAAGAACGTCGTGGGGGAGAGCAGCGGCAAAGCCATGCTCACGAAGCGCCGGAAGCCGTTGGCGCCGTCCAGCGACGCGGCCTCCATGACATCCTGCGGGAGCGACTGCAACCCGGCCAGGTAGACGACGGCGCAGTAGCCCAGGTTCTTCCAGACGTAGACGATGATGACCATGACCAGGGACAGCTGCGGGTCATTGATCCACTGCGGGCTCTGCTGGCCGATGCCGCGCAGCAGCCAGGCGAGGACCCCGTAGCCGGGATCGAAGATGAAGAGCCACACGAGGCCGACGCCGACGCCGCTGAGCACGTAGGGGGCAAAAACGGCGGAGCGCGCGAACGTTGTGCCGCGGATCCTGGAGTTCAAGGCGAGAGCCACGAGCAGGCCCAGGACCATGGAGCCGCCAACCGTAACGAGAGTGAAAACGGCGGTGGTGCCGAGGACCTTGGCGGCGTCCGAACTCGTGAAGAACGTGACGTAGTTCTCGAAGCCCACCACCGTGGCGGAGGCCGAGCCGAGGGTCCAGTCCAGGGTGGAGTAATAGATGTTGTTGAAGAGCGGCAGGTAGGTGAACACCGCTATCAGGAGCAGGTTGGGAAGAGCCAATGCCAGGAAAACGAAGAAGTCCCGGCGGGTTCGGGCGGACCAGCGGGCGCGGGGCGTCGGGGCCGGTTTGGCCACGACGACGGCGGGCGGCCGGTCGGTCAATTGTCGCGTCATTCAGGTCTCTAACGGTTCCGAGCCTGCCGGCGGCAGGCGGGTGGGCGGGGATACCTAGCTATCACTTCACCACATGGCTGGTGGGCAGAATCCCGCACAAGACCCCATTAGAGCTTTGTTGTCCAAGGCTTCGTTGCCCGTTCACGCTGTGTTGCATGAAGTATTACATAACGCTTGTTTGGACATCGGACATCAGCGCGCGATCCGTCAAGTCGATGGAGGCACGGAGGCAGGCAGGGGCCTTGCGCCGGAGCGCACAATAGAGCCATGACTGCGATTACGGACGTACCGGGCCTGACGGTGGGCCATGCCGGCAGGACCGGCGGAGGCTGGCTGAGCGGGGTGACGGTTGTGCTGCCGCCGCCCGGCACTGTTGGTTCCGTCGATGTCCGGGGCGGCGGTCCCGGGACGCATGAGACCGACGCCTTGGACCCAACGACCCTGACCCGGACCGTGGACGCCGTCGTGCTTACCGGGGGAAGCGCCTTCGGCCTCGCCGCGGCCCACGGCGCCCAGCGCTGGTGCGAGGAGAACGGCCGCGGCTTCCCGGTCACCGGGGGCGTGGTACCGATCGTGCCGGCTGCGGCGATCTTCGACCTCGGCCGAGGCGGCGACTTCGCCGCCCGCCCGGACGCCGCCATGGGCTACGAGGCCACGGCGGACGCGGCCGCCCGAAGGGAAGGCCACGACGTCGAACGCGGCAACATAGGAGCCGGCACCGGAGCCCTCATCGGCCGAGGGCAGTACAAAGGCGGAATAGGCACAGCCTCCATCACCATAGAAAACATCTCGCCAGACGGACCAGTCGTCGTGGGCGCCATAGCGGTAGTCAACGCGCTGGGCCTGCCCTTTGGCGCATCGGCGGCGGGTGCCCCGCGTTTGAGCTTTCGCCACACCCACACCAGCAGCGGGAAAATCTGGAGCGGCACGCATAGTTGCTTTTCGACCAAATAGCCACCCTGGCGCGGGTCAGCCGCCAACACTTCCCACTGTTGCAGCGTGCGCAGGAGCGATTCCAGCGCGCCCGGCACAGCATTGACATTGCCCAACAGTGTGTGCCCCAGCGTTTTGCCAGGGGTGATCTGCCCGTGTGCGGCGGCGGTGACTTGCCGCGCCAGCGGTTCACAGCTAATCAAATGGGCAAGATAGGCCGGGGCCAGGTCGTTGACGCGAAAGTGATGGCTATAGCTGGCCCACACGTTTTGGGTGAGGGTGGCGGCGGCACGACTGGGGGCAAAATGGTTGGCGATCCACGCCACACAGCGGCGGCGCAACGCCTTGTCGCGCACTTCGCGCACGCTGTAATCCACCACTTGGTCGAGATAAAGCGCATAGGGCTGTTTGCGCTGCCACAGGAGCAGCAGGTCATGCACCCAACGCGGCTTGAGCACGTAGGGCCAATCGCAGCCGTTGTCACCTTCACCCATCACATTCCTCTTTCACGGTCTCACGACATTGGGGCCGGCAACTCTAAAACTAGCAACTCTAAAATTTGTGGCAATAAATGTGCTTATCCGTTAAGACGCCCATTTCCCAAAGCGCGATACGGGCTTTTCGCGGCCACGCGAAACATTAGAAGCCGCGAATTTGCGCGCGCTGCCTTACCTATGCCACACTCACCAGGAAGCCAACGACGAGAGGTTAACGAATGAAACGAATCCTATTGAGCATAATGTGCGGCGCGGCGCTTGCTTTGACAGCGTGCCGCGCCCCCGCAGTCACCGCCCGACCCACAGCCACCCTCATCCCCACCCTTGCCGCGCCCACGCCGACACCGGTGATTGTGCCGGTGGTGGATGTCGAATTATTGGGCGCGGCGAATGTCGAAACGGCGTGCGATGCGCCGCCGGAAGCGACCTTTGCCTGTGAAACCGTCAACGGCGCGCCGCAACTCAACGCTGCTGTAGCCGCGTCGACCTAT
>CALMVY010000095.1 GCA_937873245.1 uncultured Arthrobacter sp.
CCTCCGCTGCCGTCATCTCGCCCTCCGCCCGGGGATGTGCTTGCCGCCAGGCGTCGCCGATCGCAGAGAGCGCATCGAGGGCTGCCAGCTCGCGCGCGATGGCGTCGTCCTGGGCCTCGAGCGCCTCCAGCATCGGGGCGGCACCCATCTCACGGAGCTTGCGTTTGGTTTCGATATCGATCCCGCTCACTTGGCACCGCCTGCGTAGTACTCAGCGCCGCGGACGTATCCGCCGTGTTCGACCGGTTCATCCCGTGGTGGCCGGAGCCCGGCTGCTTTGTCCTGCTCGGTGGCCAGGATCGGCTGCAGATGGGCATACCGTGGGGACCGCACCCGGCCTGCCAACGCAAGCCGGCAGGCTGCCTCGACCCGTTCGGCTGAGTAGCGCCGGGAGAGCCGCAACACGGAAAGGGCGGCGTCCAGGCCCTGCTCGTCGACCGGGACGGACTCGAAGATCCGGTTGACCACGGTCACCGCTGCCGGGCCGATCCGTCCGGCCCACTCCCGCACCCGGGCCGGGTCCCACTGCCGGTATTTCTCGCCGGCGGGCAGGTCGGCGTCGTTGGTGCGGTACTCGTTGGCCGCGCCCTCGGGCAGCAGCAGGTGGCTGGTCAGCCGTTCGGTGCCCCGGTAGGCCTGAATCACCCGATCGGTGATCCGCAGGTCCACCTTGGTGCCGATATTGGCAAAGGGCACCGAGTAGTAGTTCCTTTCCCAGACCACGTGCCCGTTCCGGCCCACCCGGCGTCCGTAGACCCACCTGCTGATCTCGTAGGCCGCGGCCGGCAACCCCGTCAGCAGCGGCTGCTCCTCGGCCGCGAACACGCTGGCCCTGGACCCGGGCCGCTTCTGGAACGGCTCCGCATTGTAGGCCACCACCCGCTCGATGATGGCGGCCCTGAGCTCCGGCAACGAGGTGAATTGCTGCTGGCGCAGCCCGGCAATGACCCAGGTAGCCACGTGGGCGACCGTGTTCTCCACGCTCGCCTTGTCCTTCGGCGCCCGGATACGTCCGGGCAGCACCGCCGCCGAATAGTGCGCCGCCATCTCCCGGTAGGCGTCATTGAGCACCACCTCGCCCTCGCGGGGATGCTTGATGACACCGGTCTTCAGATTGTCCGGCACGATCCGCGGCACCGAGCCGGTGAAGGCCTCGAACATCGCCACGTGGGCCCGCAACCAGGTGTCCTGCTTCATGTCCAGGGCGGGTTCGACGAACGCGTACCGGCTAAAAGGCAGGCATCCCACGAACAGGTACACGGTCCGTGCCTTGCCCGTGACCGGATCGGCCAGCTGCATCGTCGGCCCCGACCAGTCGACCTCCACCGTCTGACCGGCCTTGTGCCCGACCCGCGACGCCGCCCCCGTTACCAACACATGCCGCTGGTAGGTCCTGCAGAACCGGTCATAACCCATCACCGGCTCACCGGCAGCGGCGCATGAATCGGCGTACTCGCCATGCAGCAGCTTCAGCGTCACACCAACCCGGGCCATCTCCCGGTGGACCTGGTCCCAGTCCGGCTGCGCGAACACGCTTTGATGCTCACCGCGGCCCGGGAACAACCGGGCATAAACCTCGCGGTCGGAGCTGTCGGCGATATCATCCCAAACCACACCGGCCGCATCGGCAGCCTCCAGCACCGCCGTGATGCTCTTCCGGGACATTCCCTGCGATGCCGCGATCGCGCGCCCTGACAGGCCCTCGGCGCGCAACCGCAACACGAGCTTCGCTCTGATCTTCCGTACCATTGATGATTACTCCTTCCGCCGTGCGCCCTATACACACGACGGAAGGAGCCTAAACTGGGTGGCCCCCAAGCACGCCACTACCGGCACCCACGACCGCTACCGCGCGCTCTGCCCGCCGGCCCCCAAACACACGACAGATGGACCCCAACAGCGCGAATATTCAGCCGAGATGGACAGCGTGCTGGGCCTCCCCGCGGAGCACCGCGACGCCGCCCTGAACGCACTGCAGGCATCCCTGGAAGCCTTCGACGGCGACCCCGGCTCGGTGGATGAAAACGACCCGCCGCGCCGGCCCGTCCTGCACACGGCAAACGGTTTGTTCGTGGACAAGGGCGAGCCCACGGGGGAGGGCTATCTGCAGTCCCTGGCCCGGCATTACGGAACCGGCGTGTACCCGGTGGACTTCCAGGATGAGGCCGCCACCAAACCGGCGATCGACGCCTGGGTGAACCGGAACACCGGCGGACGGATCAAGAAGGCGCCCGCGAAGTACGACCGCAGGAACACTTTCAGCGTGCTCAACACGGTGTACTTCGCCTCGGCGTGGAAGGTCCCCTTCGACCCGTCGGACACCTCCGAGCTGCCGTTTACGACGCCCGACGGCGGGCAGGCTTCCGTCCCCACCATGTCGGGCGTTCAGGACCTTGCCTACGCCCGGAGTGCAGGCTGGCAGGCTGTCGATTTGCCCTATGCCGAGGGATTTGTGCTGCGGCTCGTGCTGCCGGATGCCGGGACTCCCATGCCCGGACCGCAGGAGGGCGCCGACGCTGCCCTGGCCCTTGAAGCCGCCGCCCCTGCGCCTGTGCAGATCTTCTTGCCAAAGTGGGAGCACAAGGGCGACTTTGAACTGCGCAAGATCTTCACTGACCTGGGTCTGCAGACAATGCTCAACACCAGCACGGACTTCGACTCAATCCAGCGCGGCCTCAAGATCCAGGAAGCCGCACATTCGGCCACGATCACCGTGGCGGAGAAGGGCACGATTGCCGCCGCCGTGACCCAGATTAACGCTCGGGCCGTCAGCGGGGTGGCGGCGATGGAGGTGATCCGTTTCGACCGGCCGTTCCACTACGAAATCGTCCACGTCGGGACCGGCCTTCCCTTCTTTATGGGAAGGGTGTCCGACCCCCGTCCGTCCGGCGGATCCTGAGTCGACGGACGGCGCGCCCTGCCTCCGATTCGACGGTTCCGTGCCCGCTCGGAACCGTCGAAATGGCCGGGGTTAGCGCGGGCCGCCCTGCCAGAGCGCGTCGAAGGGCGCTCCCGAGGCCACCCGGTTGCGGATTCCCGCGGTCACAAACGCCTTGGCCGTCCGGGCGGCCTCGAGCGGCGTGGCGCCCTTGGCCAGCTCGGCCGTCACGGCGGCCGCCAGCGAGCAGCCCGCGCCCGACACCGCCACGTCGCCCACCTTCGGGGCGGACAGGACTTCCAGCGTGTCGCCGTCGTAGTAGACGTCGACGGCGTCCGGCCCGGCCAGGCGCACGCCGCCCTTGGCGAGCACCGCGGCGCCGCTGAGCTCGTGGATCCGGACCGCGGCGGCCTTGAGCGATTCGAGATCGGTGATTTCAAGTCCGGAGAGGGACTCTGCCTCGAAATGGTTAGGCGTAACGAACGTGGCCAGCGGCAGGATCTGCGCTTTGAGGGCCTGGTCCGTGTCCAGTGCGTGGCCGGGCTCCTGGCCCTTGCAGATCAGCACCGGATCCAGGACCACGTGGGCGAACTGCCCCGAGGCCAGCGCCTCGGCGACCGTGGAAATCGTCGCCGGGCTGCCCAGCATGCCGATCTTCACGGTGTCCAGAACCGACGGTGCGCCGGACGCAGCACCGTAGGCCGCCGTCGTCGCCTCCAGCTGGTGGGCGATGACCTGCTGGTCGACCGGGACGAAGCGGTGGTTCCAGTTGTCCTTGGGGTCGAAGGACACGATGCAGGTCAGGTTGGCGATGCCGAACACGCCCAGTTCCTGGAAGGTCTTCAGGTCAGCCTGCGCGCCGGCGCCGCCGGTCGCTTCGGAGCCGGCGATGGTCAGGGCGACGGCGGGAGCAGCCACGGCGTCGTCGTGGGCGGGGGCCGCCAAGGCGGCGGAGTCAAAGGCGGTGGATGTCATGGTCCCATCCTGCCATCACCGGAAAACCGCCCGCATTGTGCGCATGACCAATATGAACAAAACCCAAGTGTTCAGGATCACCGCTAATAAGGTGGCGGACGGTGTTGCTTTCTTGCGGCGCCGGATCCAGGAAGGTTCATTGATGAGCACCCAGCTGTCCGAATCGGCACAGACGAGACGAGCCGTAAGCAATATTCTCAAAGGCTCCGCCGGCAACCTCGTGGAGTGGTACGACCTCTACGTCTACACAGTCTTCGCGGCGTATTTCCAGTCGCACTTTTTCAATTCCAAGGACGAGCTCCAGGCCGGCCTTGAGGCGATGGCCGTCTTCTCGACGTCGTTCCTGATGCGCCCGATCGGCGCCTGGTTCTTCGGCCGCTACGCCGACCGGAAGGGCCGGAGGGCCGCACTGACGCTCAGCGTGACGCTGATGTCGGCCGGTTCCTTCGCCATCGCGATCCTGCCGACCACCCAGCAGATCGGCGTCTGGGCGCTGATCCTGCTGATCTTTGTGCGCCTGATCCAGGGCTTCTCCGTCGGCGGCGAATACGGCACCAGCGCCACCTACATGTCCGAGGCCGCCACCTCCAAGCGCCGCGGGTTCTTCTCCAGCTTCCAGTACGTCACCCTGATCGGCGGCCAGATGCTGGCGCTGCTGGTGCTGGTCATCCTGCAGAACACCATGGACAAATCAGCGCTGACCGAGTGGGGCTGGCGCATCCCGTTCGCAATCGGCGGCGTCGCCGCGCTGGTGGTCCTCTGGCTGCGGCGCTCGATGGAAGAAACCGTGTCCGAGGAGCAGGTCGAGGCCGCCAAGGTGCCCGCGGTTGCAGGCGTTGCCCAGCCGGGCACCATGAAGCTGCTCTTCACCCAGTACTGGAAGCCCCTGCTGATCTGCATCGGCGTCACTCTCGGTGGCACCGTGGCGTTCTACACGTACACCAACTTCATCTTGAAGTTCATGAACGATACGTCCGGCATCGCCAAGACGGACACGTCGGTGATCAACTTCTGGGCACTATTCATCTTTATGCTGCTCCAGCCGGTCTACGGACTCATCTCCGACAAGGTCGGCCGGAAGCCGCTGCTGCTCTGGTTCGGCATCACCGGCCTGCTGTTCACCTGGCCCCTGCTGTCCACCCTGGCCGGGACCAAGGACCCGTTCACGGCGTTCCTGCTGATGATGGGTGGCCTGCTGATCGTCGGCGGCTACACCTCGATCAACGCCCTCGTGAAGGCCGAGCTGTTCCCGGCCTCCATCCGCGCACTTGGCGTGGGCCTGGGGTACGCCATTGCCAACTCGCTCTTCGGCGGCACGGTTCCGCTGATTGGCGCAGCACTGCAGAAAGCAGGCCAGGTGGACCTGTTCTTCACCTACGTCACCGTGGCCATCGGCCTCTCGCTGCTGGTCTACATCTTCGCGCTGAAGAACAAGAAGTCCACGCACCTGGACCACGAACAGGGCCACGCCTGGGAGCCCGCGACTGCCCCGGTTTCCCCCAGCGAGGGTCGCCTGGACGACGACAAGGACCTCGTCGACGCCTCGCGCCGCTAGGCCACCGGCCTCTCGCGAACAGGCACGCTTACGACGGCGGGTCGCCGGCTATGGAACGCACGTTCCGGGCGCCGGCGGCCCGCCGTCGTCATTAAGGCGGACGCAGCTGACGCGGGCGGCGCCGAAGCGGCGCTGCTGCTGGGGCTGCTGCCGTTCAGCCGGGCCTACTGGGCGTTGTCTGCGAACCGCAGCTGCAGGATCGTCGCGGTGGTGCCTGCCGTGAACGTCCCCGCCAGCACCACGTAGCTGCCTGCCGTGAGCGTGTTTACCGGGTCCGCAACCATTCCGATCAGCAGCGGGACGATCGAGTAGGGGAACCACTCCGCCCAGCCGGTTCTGCCGAACAGGTTTCCCAAGGCGAGCATCACGAGGGAGAAGGCGATGGGGGCCACCTCACCGCGGCTCAATACGGCGATCCAGGCAATGACTGGAGTGAGCAGGAAGGATATCGACGCAGCGAGCAGCACGTTTGCCAGGCCGGTAGCCGCCAGCTCCGCAGAGAATCCCGGGAGCCCCATCGCAAATCCGATCGCCATCGCCTCGACGAGGACGAGGACGATGAGTGCCATCCACCACACCGCCGCGACCGCCAGCTTGGCCACGGCGAACCAGTGACGGGCCACGGGCAGCGCGAGCATGTTCTTGGCGGTGGCGTCGCTGTACTCCCGGCCGAACAAGTAGGCGACGATGAACGCCAGCAGGAGCATCCCACCAATGCCAAAGACCAGCGTGAGCATGTAGAAGTATTCGGGCCACGTCGCCTCGAGGCCAGCGAGGCTCGCTTTGGTGCCTACAAGCCCCAGCTGGGCCGCCCGTCCAGGCTCACGCACGATCCACATGAACAGCGCTATGCCGAGCGGCATCATCGCGAGCACCGCCAGGGTGGCCCAGGTCGCCTTGGCACGGTGGAGCTTCATGAACTCGGTGACGAGAGCCTGACCGAACATCAGGCCACAGCGCCCTTGCCTGCAGCGCCCGTGCGCGCGAGGAAGTAGCGCTCCAGGTCCAGAGTGAGCAGCGCCTGTTCACGTTCTTCCGGGGTGTAGGCGTCGGCCGCGAAGGCGCGTGCCTTCGCGGCGAGGTCTTCGCGCGACGACTCCTCGATGAGGCGCCCGTTGTGGATGATGCCGATACGGTCGGCCAGGTGGGCGACCTCGGCAAGGATGTGGCTCGACATAAAGACGGTGACCCCGCGCTCGTCGGCGAGTGAGCGGAGGAGTTCGCGGATCTCGACGATGCCGGCCGGGTCGAGGCCGTTGGCGGGCTCGTCGAGCACCAGCAGTTCGGGGGAGTGCAGCAGCGCGCGGGCGAGTGAGAGGCGTTGCTTGTTGCCGAGCGAGAGCTGCCCGGCGCGCCGCGCGGCGTACGGGCCGAGGCGGAGCAGTGCGATCGAGTCCTCGACCGACCCCGGCGGTGAGCCGGTGAGGCGGCGCTGAATGTCGAGGTTTTCGCGCACGGTGAGGTTGGGGTAGGCGGTGGCCGTCTCGACAAGGAATCCGACGCGCGAGAACACGTTCGTCTCACCGGGGACCATGCGCCGGCCGAGTACGGTTACTTCCCCGCTGCTCGGTCGGATCAGACCGAGCAGCATACGGATTGTGGTGGTCTTTCCCGCCCCGTTCCTGCCAAGGAATCCGTAAATTTCGCCGCGGCGGACGTCGAGGTTGAGCGAGTCGACGGCGGTGACGTCGCGGTACCGCTTGACGAGGGCGCGCGTGGAAACTGCGGTGGCAGGATGGGTCTCCTCCATGGCCCCATCCTGCCACCACGTCCGGAAGGATCACAGTGCGGGTATTCACAGCGGGCCGGGGACGGGTTCCGGTTCTCGGGGCAGCCGGTTCGTATGCCGGCGCGGGGTGAGAGAATGGGAGGCGGTTCCCGCGGCCAGCCCGCCAGGAGCCATCCAGTGCTAATACAGCCGGCCGCCGTGTTGTCCTCCATGAGGATCCGGGCGCCGAGCGAACCACTACGAATGGAACACCCATGACTTCCGCCAACACCCTCCCCGCCGCAGCCCCGCCAAGGTTCGCTTCCATCGGCTCCCCGTACTTCGGCATCATGCTCGCTGCCATGGCCGTGGTGCTGATCCTGTCAAACATCGGTGCATCGAAGGGCGTGGCGATCGGCCCGATCATCACCGACGGCGGCTTCTTCCTCTTCCCGCTGGCTTACATCCTGGGTGACGTCATCAGCGAGGTCTACGGGTTCAGGGTGGCGCGCAAGGCCATTTTCACCACCTTCGCGCTCTCCGTCTTCGCGTCGCTCTGCTACTGGGTCATCATCGCCCTGCCCGGCTTCGACGACGACTTCGGCGCCGCCAAGCAGGCCGCGCTGGAAGGCGCCCTGGGCCCGGTCCCGCAGATCGTGCTCGCCTCGTTGCTGGCCTTCCTGGCCGGACAGACCATCAACGCCTGGATCCTGGTGAAGATGAAGGCACGCACGGGGGAGAAGTCCCTCTGGGCACGCATCATGGGCTCGTCGGTGGCCGGGGAGTTCGTGGACACCCTGATTTTCTGCAGCATCGCGGCTTCCGTGATCGGGATTACCGACGTCGGCACGTTCGTGAACTACGTCGCCGTGGGCTTCCTCTACAAGACCCTCGTGGAGTTCCTCTTCGTCCCGGTCACCGCGGCCGCGATTGGCTGGATCAAGAAGCGCGAACCGAGCTACGGGGCGTAAGGGTTCCTCATTCCTCCGCCGTTTCGACGGTTCCGTGCCCACTCGACGCCGCGCACCGTCTAGCCGCTGCGGAACCGTCGAAACGGCGGGCTGTCGGCCGCCGTGCCGTGGCTCAACGCCCGTAACACCCTGTACTTGAACTCCACTTCGTTGAACAGGTCCCTCCACTCGATCCGGAGGAACGTCCAGCCCTGTTCCATCAGTGCTTTCTCGCGGCGCCGCTCGGCGAACAGTACGTCGCCCGTGGGACGGTAGTCGAAGTACTTGGGCCTGCCGTCGAACTCAAGGGCAACTTTTCGCTCCGGCCAGGCAAAGTCCAGCCGGTGCTCCCCGAGCGGCGTCCGGACCACGTACTGCACCTCGGGCGGCGTGATCCTGAGCCTGCGTAGGAGTTCCCTTGTCAGGCTTTCGCCGGCAGACTCGGAGCGGGGGTCAGCCAGTTCGAGGGCACGCCGCAAGGCGACCACTCCGTTGCGGCCCGCGAGGTCGGTGCACCGGGCCCGGACGAGGCCAAGGTCAGCGCCCATCCGGGCGGCGTGATCCATCAGAATGACGGCTTGCGGCACGGTGAACATCAGGCAGCAATCCACCACGGTGCGTTCCAGCGAGGTGCAGGGAAGCCCGTCCACGAAGCACACCTCGCGGCTGCCTAAAGAGCGGGTGTGCGCCACGACGTCGCGTCCGTGCGAGATCCCGGAGGGGCATTTTTCCTGGGTCAGGTGCACGCGGTCATCGGCTTTCCACAGCTGGAGGTAGTGCAGGCTGGCACCCGAGACATGGCTGTAGACAAAGCGCCCCGGCGACGTCCTTAGCGTCCCGAGCGAATGGGCGAAGACCCGCTGCCGCCGTCGGACGGTGGAGTTCAGCCCCCGCCACCATTCTGCGCGCGCGTAAGTGCCGCGGCGCACCCGGACGAGCTCCGCCCCTTGCACCAGCTGTGCAATGGCCCGGGAGTTCAGTCCGGATGCCAGGAGCTGGTCCGTGCGCCAGAGGTCCGCGGTTGCGGGGAGTTCGAAGGTCATGGAACCAGCGTCACGCGCGCGCACTGCTGCGCCCAGAGACTTGGGCGGGTATGTGGAAAGCCCCGATTCGACGGTTGCCCGCCTGCTCGACGTTTCCCGACGTCGTGGGCGCAGGGAACCGTCGAATCGGCGGCGACCCCGGCGACCTCGACGCCGGCGGCGGGACCTAGGAGTAGTACTGCCCCAGGGTCTCGGCCTTGAACTCGAAGAAGTTGCCGGCCTCGATGGCGAGACGGGCGTCGTCGACCATTTTCACCACAAAGCGCTCGTTGTGGATCGAGATCAGCGTGGCGGAAACCATCTCCTTGGCCTTGAACAGGTGGTGGATGTAGGCCCGCGAATAGTTCAGGCAGGCGTAGCAGTCGCAGCCTTCCTGCAGCGGGCCGAAGTCGCGCTTGTACATGGCGCCGGAGAGGTTGTACCGGCCGGTGGGGTGGTAGAACGCCGAGTTCCGGGCCACCCGGGTGGGGGAGACACAGTCGAAGGTGTCCGCGCCGTTCTCGATCGCGGTGAAAATGTCGTCCGGTTCGGAGATGCCCAGCAGGTGCCGCGGTTTGTTCTCCGGCAGCTCCTCGTTGCACCAGCGCACGATCGTGCCCAGGTTCTCCTTCTCCAGGGCGCCGCCGATGCCGAAGCCGTCGAAGTTCATCGCGCCGAGGTCCCGGCAGGCCTTCCGGCGCAGGTCCTCGTACTGCGCGCCCTGGATGACCCCGAACAGCGCCTGATAGGGCTTGCCGGCCCGCTCGGCGGTCAGCCGGAAATGCTCGGTGATGCAGCGCTCGGCCCAGCGGCGCGTGCGTTCCAGGGACTCCTCCTGGTAGCCGCGGGAGTTCTGCAGCGTGGTGAGCTCGTCGAAGGCGAACATAATGTCCGCGCCGATCTGGTGCTGGACGTTCATGGAAATTTCCGGGCTGAAGCGGTGCCGGTCGCCGTTGAGGTGGCTCTTGAACCACACGCCTTCCTCGTCCACATGCGCCAGCCGCTCCTTGCCGGGGGCGACGGCGTCATCGGGCCCGGAGTTGTCCACCGATTTCATGTCGATGACCTTCTTGAACCCCGAGCCCAGGCTCATCACCTGGAACCCGCCGGAGTCGGTGAAGGTGGGCCCGCGCCAGTTCATGAACGCGCCCAGCCCGCCGGCCTCGTCCAGGATGTCCGCGCCGGGCTGCAGGTACAGGTGGTAGGCGTTGGCGAGCACGGCCTTCGCCCCGAGCTCGGCGACGGATTCCGGGAGCACCGACTTGACGGTGGCCTTGGTGCCGACGGCGATGAACGCCGGGGTCTGGATCT
>CALMVY010000096.1 GCA_937873245.1 uncultured Arthrobacter sp.
CCCGGTGGAATCCGCCGCTCAGGCCCGCGCCTTCGCCGAACAGCACGGCCTCCCGATCGCCATCAAGGCCGCCTTCGGCGGCGGCGGCCGCGGCATGAAGGTGGTCCGCGCCCTGGACGAGGTCGAGGAAGCCTTCGACTCCGCCGTCCGCGAGGCCGTCGCCGCCTTCGGCCGCGGTGAATGCTTCGTGGAGCGCTACCTCGACCGGCCCCGCCACGTCGAAGCGCAGGTCCTCGCGGATGTCCACGGCAACGTCGTCGTCGTCGGAACCCGCGACTGCTCGCTCCAGCGCCGTCACCAGAAGCTCGTGGAGGAGGCGCCCGCGCCGTTCCTCAGCGACGACCAGACCCGCCAGATCTACGACGCCGCCAAGGCCGTCTGCCGCGAAGCCGGCTACTCCGGCGCCGGAACGGTGGAATTCCTGGTCGCCGCGGACGGCACCGTGGCATTCCTCGAGGTCAACACCCGCCTGCAGGTGGAGCACCCCATCACCGAGGAAACCACCGGAATCGACCTGGTGCAGGAGCAGTTCCGCATCGCCGCGGGGGAGGCCCTGCGCATCACCGAAGACCCGGCACCGCGCGGGCACTCCTTCGAATTCCGGCTCAACGCCGAGGACGTCGGGCGCGGCTTCCTGCCCTCGCCCGGCACCGTCGACGAATTCTCCGGCCCCACCGGCCCCGGCATCCGGCTGGACACCGGGGTCCGCTCCGGCTCCTTCGTCCCGCCGCAGTTCGACTCGCTCCTGGCGAAACTGATCGTCACCGGCGCTGACCGGCAGCAGGCCCTGCGCCGCGCCCGCCGCGCCCTCGCCGAAATCAGCATCACCGGGGTGGCCACCGTGCTCCCGTTCCACCGCGCCGTGCTCGAATCCCCGGACTTCACCTCCGAAACCGGCCTCGGCATCCACACCCGCTGGATCGAAACCGACTTCGCGAACAGGATCTCCGCCGACCCGGGCTACAGCACCACCGCGCCCGACGGCGAACGGCGCACCATCACCGTCGAGGTGGACGGCCGACGGATGGCCGTGGGGCTGCCCGCGGACCTGCTGGACGGCTGGGCCCGCTCCGGGGGTCCCTTGCCCGCGGGAGTCTCCGTGGACGGATCCTCCGACGGCGGATCCTCTGACGGCCAGGCCGCCGCCGCGGACCCGGGGGAGCTGCGCGCCGGCATGGCCGGCACCGTGGTGAAGTGGCTCGTGGCACCGGGTGCCGAAGTCTCGGCGGGGGATCCCGTCGTCGTGCTGGAAGCGATGAAAATGGAAACCCAGGTCGCCGCCCACCGCGGCGGGACGGTGACGGGCCTCCGCGCGGAGGCCGGCGGCGTCGTTACTGCTGGAGCGGTGCTGGCCCTGATTGGGTAGATGCTGCCTGCTGGGTCTGCTCCGATTCCGACTGCTGCGTCGCGGCCCAGCTGGCGAGCAGCCGCAGGGCGTCCCCGGTGGGCGAGCCGGGCTCGGCCGTGTAGACCAGCAGTGACAGCCCGGCGTCGGCCGAGAGATCCAGGGCCTCGTACATGAGGTGGAGGTCCCCCACCACGGGGTGCCGGAAGTGCTTGCGGCCGGTGTAGTGCAGGCGCACGTTGTGGGCCGCCCACCGGGTCCGGAACTCCTCACTGCGGGTGGACAGTTCCCCCACCAGGTCGGTGAGGCCGCGGTCATAGGGGTCGCGGCCGGCCTCGGTGCGCAGGATCGCCACCGTGTCATTCGCAGCGCGCTCCCAGTCCGGGTAGAACCCGCGGGAACGGTCGTCCAGGAAGAGGAACCGCGCAAAGTTGGCCGGCCGGACGGGGCTTCCGTACATCTCGGAGTACATGGCACGGCCGAGCTGGTTGGCGGCGAGGACATCCAATCGCCCGTTGCGCACAAACGCCGGGGCGTTGGTGATCGCGTCGAGCATCAGCTGCACACTCGCCCGGACGGGCTGCGCGGCGGCGCGGCGGCGCTGCGGCCTGCGGGTGGTACTGGCGGCACGGGCCAAATCGAACAGGTGCGCCCGCTCCGCCTCGTCCAGTTGCAGCGCCTGCGCGAGGGCTTCCAGGACTCCCTCGGACACCCCGGAGAGGTTTCCCCGTTCCAGCCGGGTGTAATACTCGACACTGACCCCGGCCAGCATGGCAACCTCGCCGCGGCGCAGTCCGGGGACCCGGCGGCTGCCGCCGTAGTCGGGCAGACCCGCCTGCTCCGGGGTAATTTTCGCCCGCCGGGTGGCCAGGAAGTCCCGGGTCTCGCTCTGGTTGTCCATACCTTCAACGGTAAAGGGTGCTGCGCCGTAAGGGAGTCCCTGCCAGTACCCCTCACAGCAGGGCCTCCCTCCCGGCAGCCCGGTGGTGTTTGATGGATAGTGCCCCCCGAAGACGTCCGGGCCGAAAGGCCGCACCTGACCCGTGCCGGACGCCGGGGACCCCCAACAGCCATCCACAAGCAGGAGATCCATGCTTACCGTTAACGCTTACGCCGCCACTTCCGCGACGGAACCCCTCGTTCACACCACCATCGAGCGCCGCGACGTCGGCCCGCACGACGTCCTCATCGACATCAAGTTCGCCGGCATCTGTCACTCGGACATCCACACCGTCCGTGGCGACTGGGGCCCGCAGCAGTACCCCCTGGCACCGGGCCACGAAATCGCCGGCATCGTCACCGAGGTCGGCTCCGCCGTCACCAAGCACGCCGTCGGCGACCGCGTCGGCGTCGGCTGCATGGTGAACTCCTGCGGCGACTGCGTCAACTGCCAGAAGGGCGAGGAGCAGTACTGCCTCAAGGGCAACGTCGGCACGTACGGCGCCGTGGACCGCGACGGCACCATCACCCAGGGCGGCTACTCCACCCACATCGTTGTCACCGAAGACTTCGTGGTGCGGATTCCCGAGGGCATCGAGCTCGACGTCGCCGCGCCCTTGCTCTGCGCCGGCATCACTACCTTCTCGCCGCTGCGCCACTGGAACGCCGGCCCCGGCAAGAAGGTCGCCGTCGTCGGCCTGGGCGGCCTCGGACACATGGCCGTCAAGATCGCCCACGCCATGGGCGCCGAAGTCACTGTCCTCTCCCAGTCGCTCAAGAAACAGGAAGACGGCCTGCGCCTCGGCGCGGACCACTACTACGCCACGAGCGATGAGAACACCTTCAGCGAGCTCGCCGGCAGCTTCGACCTGATCATCAACACGGTCAGCGCCTCGATCGACATCAGCTCCTACCTGCAGCTGCTGCGCCTCGACGGCACCATGGTCAACGTCGGCGCCCCGGCCGAGCCGCTGCCGGTCAACGCCTTCGCCCTGATCGGCGGCCGCCGCTCCTTCGCCGGTTCCATGATCGGCGGCATCCGCGAGACCCAGGAGATGCTGGACTTCTGCGCCGAGCACCACCTCGGCGCCGAGATCGAGGTCATCCCGGCAGACAAGATCAACGACGCCTACGAGCGCGTGCTCGCCTCCGACGTGCGGTACCGCTTCGTGATTGACACCTCCACGCTGTAATTCCACGCTGCAGTTCCGGCGCATGGGGCCCTGCCGGTCTGGACCGAGAGTTCAGACCGGCCGGGCCCCTTTTGGTGTCCGCTGCCCGGTATCGTCCCAGCTCAGGCCTAGAATGAACTTAATGATGCCGGAACGAGCTGTCGCCGCTGAAGGGAAGAACGCCCTGAGCGTGCGCGCGGGGATCATTGAATCCGTCTGGCGTCCCGGTTCGTTGGTCGACGTCGAGGACGCCAGGGACGCCATGCTGGCCGTGGAGCGAATCAGCGGCGGAACCCGGATGCCGATGCTCTCGGAAATGACCGATGTGGAGATCACCGCGGCGGCCCGGTACGAGTTCGCCCGGACGACAGGCGTGCTCGCCATCGCCGTTCTCGGATCCAACGCCGTGGACCGGGTCATCGCGGCCGCCATGAGCCGGCACACCCATTACCCGCACGCGTTCTTTACCTCCAGGAGCGCCGCCCTGATCTGGCTGACGGACGTCGCCAATCTGGAGCCGCGGGGTCAATGAACCGCTGCTAGCATGACCGTCAGGGGCATCAGGAGGCAGCGTGCCCGGGAGATGGAGACACGATGAGCATGACTACCGGGACGGATGCACAGTCGGAAACGCAGCCGGATGCACAGGCGAACCAGCAGACGAACCAGCAGACGAACCAGCAGGCGGCCGCAGTGCACGTGGCGGACAGCCACGATCTGCTCCGGGTGCAGGGCGCCCGCGAGAACAACCTCAAGGACATCAGCATTGAGATCCCCAAACGCCGCCTGACCGTGTTCACCGGCGTGTCCGGTTCGGGCAAGAGCTCGTTGGTGTTCGCCACCATCGCCGCC
>CALMVY010000097.1 GCA_937873245.1 uncultured Arthrobacter sp.
AAGACCACGTCCAACGCACACACCCTGACCGGTGACGGCATGGGCATCGCGTTCCGCCGCGGCATCCCGCTGGAGGACATGGAGTTCTTCCAGTTCCACCCGACAGGTCTCGCCGGCCTGGGCATCCTCCTCTCGGAGGCTGCCCGCGGCGAAGGTGCGATCCTGCGCAACTCGGAGGGTGAGCGCTTTATGGAGCGCTACGCCCCGACCATCAAGGACCTCGCCCCCCGCGACATCGTGGCCCGCTCCATGGCCAACGAAGTCCGTGAGGGACGCGGCTGCGGCCCGAACAAGGACTACGTCCTCCTGGACCTGACGCACCTTGAACCGGCGCACATCGACGCCAAGCTGCCGGACATCACCGAGTTCGCCCGCACCTACCTGGGTGTGGAGCCCTACACGGAGCCGGTTCCGGTCTTCCCGACGGCGCACTACGCCATGGGCGGCATCCCCACCAACATCAGCGCCGAGGTGCTGCAGGACAACGACACGGTTGTCCCGGGCCTCTACGCCGCCGGTGAGGTGGCCTGCGTCTCCGTCCACGGTTCCAACCGCCTGGGCACCAACTCGCTGCTGGACATCAACGTCTTCGGCAAGCGCGCCGGCATCGCCGCCGCGGAGTACGCCAAGACCGCCGACTTCGTGGAACTCCCGGTTGACCCGGAGGCTTACACCCTGGACCTGCTGAACCACGTCCGCACCTCCGACGGCACCGAGAAGGTCGCTGCGATCCGCAAGGAACTGCAGGACACCATGGATGCCAACATGCAGGTGTTCCGCACCGCCGAGACGCTGAACCAGGTCCTGAAGGACATCGCCTCCTTCGAGGAGCGGTACCAGCGCATCAGCGTCCAGGACAAGGGCAAGCGCTTCAACCTGGACCTCCTGGAGGCCGTGGAACTGGGCTTCCTGCTGGAGCTCGCCAAGGTCATGACCGTGGCGGCCCTGCACCGCGAGGAATCCCGCGGCGGACACTTCCGCGAGGACTTCCCCGAGCGCGACGACGAAAAATTCATGAAGCACTCCATGGCGTACAAGGAAGAGCTCGCTCCGGCGGATGGGACTGCGGGCACCGCAAAAACCACAGCCGGCATCCGGCTTGCCACCAAACCGGTGGTCTTTACGCGTTACGAGCCGATGGTGAGGAAGTACTAAGATGACCGCTGAACTCGCTGAGCCAGCCTCCAAGATCGAACTGCCCGCCCACATCGGCGGCGGCGGGGAGGTCCCGTCCTTCGATGTGACCCTGCGCGTGCGCCGCTACAACCCGGAGGTCTCCGAGGACGCCACCTGGGATGACTTCAAGGTCACAATGTACGGCACCGACCGTGTCCTCGACGCCCTGCACAAGATCAAGTGGGAGATGGACGGCAGCGTCTCCTTCCGCCGCTCCTGTGCCCACGGTGTCTGCGGCTCCGACGCCATGCGCATCAACGGCCGCAACCGCCTCGCCTGCAAGACGCTGCTGAAGGACCTGGACACGTCCAAGCCCATCACGGTCGAGCCGATCAAGGGCCTCCCGGTGGAGAAGGACCTGATCGTGGACATGGAGCCGTTCTTCCAGTCCTTCCGCGAGGTCATGCCGTTCCTGATCAACCGCGGCCACGAGCCCACCAAGGAGCGCCTGCAGTCCGCCGAGGACCGCGAGCGGTTCGACGACACCACCAAGTGCATCCTGTGCGCCGCGTGCACCTCGTCCTGCCCGGTGTTCTGGACCGACGGCCAGTACTTCGGCCCGGCGGCAATCGTCAACGCGCACCGCTTCATCTTCGATTCCCGCGATGACGCCGGCGACATGCGCCTGGAGATCCTCAACGACAAGGAAGGCGTGTGGCGCTGCCGCACCACCTTCAACTGCACCGAGGCATGCCCCCGCGGCATCCAGGTCACCCAGGCCATCGCCGAGGTCAAGCAGGCCATTCTGTCCCGCAAGATCTAGCGTTAGCTGCACGTAAACCACAAAGCACCAGACGACGGCGCCTCCCACCTTTTGGTGGGGGCGCCGTCGTCGTTCCCCACTCAACGAAAGGGGACATCATGTCCCGCTCCGAAAAAGTCAGCTTCCAGGGTTCCACCGGCGAGCTGCTCTCCGGCATCGTCGATGTCCCGGAGGGCCCGGTAAAGGGCTGGGGCGTGTTCTCGCACGGCTTCACCCTGGGCAAGGACAGCCCCTCGGCGTCGCGGATGTGCAAGGCGCTGGCGGACAACGGCGTGGGCATGCTCCGGTTCGACAACCTGGGGCTCGGCGAATCCGCAGGGATGTGGTCGGAGGGGTCCTTCAGCCACAAAGTGGCCGACACCGTCAAGGCGGCCGAGTTCATGCGGGAGTCGGGACGCCCGGTCTCGCTGCTGGTGGGCCATTCCTTCGGCGGGGCTGCCGTCCTGGCCGCCGCCGGGGCGATCCCCGAGCTCGACGCCGTGGCGACGGTAGGGGCGCCGTTCTCGCCCAAGCACGTGGCGCACGTCTTCGACGCCGCCCTGGACCGGATCCTCAGCGAGGGAAGCGCGGAAGTGGACCTGGGCGGCAAGAGGGTGGAGATCCGCCGGCACTTCGTGGAGGACCTGGAGAATGCGGACCTCACGGATTGCATCCGGCGGCTCGGAAAGCCGCTGCTGGTGCTGCACTCCCCCACGGACAACACGGTGGGAATCGAGAACGCCAGCACCATTTTCCAGACCGCGCGGCATCCGCGCAGCTTCGTGTCCCTCGAGGGCAGCGATCATCTCTTGACGGCCAAGGGCCAGGCGGCCCGTGCCGGGAAGATTATTTCGGCGTGGGCCGACCAGTACCTCGACGCCTGAAGGCTGCGGACCATGACGTCCGGCGGGGCCGGGGCTCCGCCGGCGTTTTGCCCGGCTGGACGCGCCGGGCTCCCCACCCGGTGGTCGTGGCGGCAGGCTCCATGTTGCGGTCCTGCTCCCGGATGGCCACCCACGCGGCGCAGATCACGTAGACCTGGCTGACCAGGTTGAACCAGATCAGCAGGCCGATGATGATGGCGAAGGGCGCCAGGATGGGGTTCTTTCCGGCACTGGCCAGCAGCTGCGTGCTGAAGATCTGCAGCACGGTGGTGCCCACCGCGGCGAGTATGGTCCCTTCCAGCAGGGAGCGCCGGGCTGGCTTCAGCCCTGCCGCCACCCGGAACATGATGAGGGCGGTACCCCAGCCCAACAACAGGGGCACGAGGATCGTCACGGAGGTCGTCAGGGGCCCGGCCAGCATCGGGTCGAGGCTGAGCTGCTCTGTCACCCAATCCGCCGCCGTGCCGAACACCAGCGAGACAGCCGCACTGGTGACAAGAGCCGCCCCCAGCAGTACCAGCGCGCCGACGTCGAGCAGTATCTGCAGGACCGGATTCATGCCCCGCGGGCCGAGCAGCATCATGCCGCGCACGCCGTCGCGGATGCCGCTGATCCAGCCCAGGGACGTAAACACCGTCACGACGGCGGCAATCACGGCCGCCCAGCCCAGGCTGGACGGGTTGAGCAGCGCGTACGGGTCAACCAGCCCTTCGCTGCCGTCGACTTGAAGCAGGCCGGGCGCGGTCATGGCGACGCTCTTGATGATCTGGTCCAGCAGGGCGGGCTGTCCGCTGAGGAAGAGGCCGGCCAGAGCGAATCCGGTGGCCAGGAGGCCGGTGACGGAGAAGAACATCCTGAACCCGATGCCGGCACTCATCAGCGGACCGTGCTGGCGGCCGTAGTGCGCAAAAGCGCGCATGGGCAGCAACGTGTTGACCCGGGCCAGCAGCCACCCCACCATGGCCATCAGCGAGGCCATGGCCCCGCCGCCGGAGCGTCGTGCCTTGCTCCAGTCGACCCGCTTCCGGATGACTTCGAGTTTCAGCCCGGCCAGATCGGTGGGAAGGGGCGGCTTAGCTGGCGTCCGCGGCGCCGTCCTGGCCTCCGTCGTGAGGTTTGGTCCCAAAATCAAGCTCTTCCCGTAGCTGCCAAATGCCGTTGTCGTCGTGCTCGTAGAGTCCCATGCTAGCCACCGGGAACGTGGCCCTGTAATCCTTGAGGACGGCCTCTGCCTCATCCAGGCTTTCGGGGGCGACATCGTGGGCCACAGTGACGTGCGGGTGGTAGTCGAACGGCAGTTCCCGCTCCAGCGGCCCGGACTGCAGCTGCCGGTGCAGGCTCACGCAGTCCCCGAAGCCGTCCTCGACGTTCAGGAAGACCACCGGGGACACCGGCCGGAAAGACCCCGTCCCCGCGATGGTCACGTTGAAGGGCTCCTGCCGGCCGGCGATCTCACGCACATGGCTGCGGGTCGCTTCCCAGTCCTGGGTCATGGTGGTCGTCACCAGTGTGATGTGCGCCGGGATGACTCCCGCCATGGGGTCACCGAAAGAGGCACGCCAGCGCTGGAGCTCCTCGGCGATCTCCGGCGGGAACCCCAGGATCACGCCGATGCTGATGCCTTCGCTGCGGTGCCCGTTGTCCTGCGTGTCCTGGACGTCCGGAGCGGCGCTGCTGACGGCACGCGTGGTGGCGCGTTTCGGCTCGTTAGCGGTGACTTTGCTGACGGAGGACATTGGCCTAGCGGACTCCGGCCAAGCTGAGGGACGGCAGGAAGCCCATACGCTCGTAGACCCGCGCCAGCGTCACCGAGGCGATCTCGCGGGCACGCTCCGCGCCTTGGGCCAGCAGCCTGTCCAGCTCTGCCGGATCGGCCATCAACTCGTTGGTGCGGTTCCGCAGGGGCGTGATGAAGTCGACCATGACCTCGGCCAGATCCGTCTTCAGGTGCCCGTACATCTTGCCTTGGTACTCGACTTCCAGCTCTGCAACGGTTTTGCCGGTCAGCGTCGAATAGATGGTCAGCAGGTTTGAAACGCCCGGCTTCTCTTCCGGGTCGAAACGGATGTCCGTCCCGGCGTCCGTCACGGCGGACTTGATGCGCTTCGCCGCGAGCTTGGGATCTTCGAGCAACTGGATGGATCCGTTGGGCGACTCGCCCGTCTTGGACATCTTGGCTGCCGGGTTCTGGAGATCGTATATCTTCGCACTGGCTTTGAGGATGGTCGCCTCGGGCACCCTGAAGGTCACCCCAAAGCGCGTGTTGAAGCGCTGCGCCAGATTGCGCGTCAGCTCAAGGTGCTGACGCTGGTCCTCGCCTACCGGCACCAGGTCCGTCTGGTACAGCAGGATGTCGGCGGCCATGAGAGTTGGATACGCGAAGAGTCCCAGGGTCGCGGCGTCCGCTCCGGACCTCTGTGTCTTGTCCTTGAACTGGGTCATGCGGGAAGCCTCACCGAAACCCGTGATGCAGTTCAGCGCCCAGGCCAGCTGCGCGTGCTCGGGAACATGTGACTGCACGAAGAAGATGGACTTGTCGGGATCGATCCCCGCAGCAATGTACTGTGCCGCCACTACACGGGTCCGCTTGGCCAACTCGGAAGGCTCAAAATCGACGGTAATGGCGTGCAGGTCCGGGATGAAGAACACGGCGTCGTATTCGGACTGCATGTCCACCCAGTTGCGCACCGCACCGATGTAATTGCCCAGGTGGAGGGAATCCGCGGTGGGCTTGGCGCCGGAGAGGATGCGCTTCTTGGCAGCAACGGTTGAGCTAGTCATGTTGATAAAACCTTCGGACTTAGAGCCGGTAGTCCACTACCAGCGGGGCATGGTCGGAGAAGCGGGTGTCCCAGGACGGCGCCCGGTCGACAACTGCTGACACCGCGGCAGCGGCGAGAGCGGGCGTGGCCATGTGGTAATCAATGCGCCAGCCGGTGTCGTTGTCGAAGGCCTGTCCCCTCTGCGACCACCAAGTGTAGGGGCCGTCGACGTTACCCGCCAGGCCCCTGTGAACATCCTTCCAGCCGATATCCTCGCCAAAGAAACGGTCGAAGTAGGCCCGCTCCTCCGGCAGGAAGCCGGCACGTTTGACGTTGCCCTTCCAGTTCCTGATGTCCAGTTCCGTGTGGCCGACGTTGAGGTCGCCCACCACGAGGGCATGGTCGCTGTGTTTGGCGAGTTCGGGCAGCCGCGTGCTCATGACGTCCAGGAAGC
>CALMVY010000098.1 GCA_937873245.1 uncultured Arthrobacter sp.
AAACTGGACCTGCCGCTTGGTACGGTCAAGAGCCACATCCGCCGCAGCTTGTCCCAACTCAGAAGCCGATTGGAGGTTGACAGTGCAGCATCTTGATCCTGAGTCCCTGAGCCTGTTGGCCCTCGGCGAAGAACTTGGAAACGACGCCGCCGGACACCTTCGTGCCTGCCCAAGCTGCGCAGCGGAATACGCGGGATTCCGCCGCGCGGTCGTGGCGGCAAAGCCCGGGCCGGCCGCCACCGCACTCGAGCCGCCCGGGCCGCAGGTGTGGGCAGGAATTCACAGCGCTCTGGGGCTTTCCCCCGCAGTCGCCGCCGACCCGCTCGGATCCCCGACGTCGTCCGGCTCCCCGTCGACGTTTGCGCCGTCACCGGAACAGCCGTCACCCGAACAGCCGGCGGCCGCGTCCGTGACTCCGCTCCCGTCCCGGGAGCCAAGGCCGGGCGGGAAGCCGGACCGCAGCGGCGGTTCCGGCTGGCTGCGCCGGCCCGGGGTGTGGCTGGCGGCAGCCGCGGCCACAGCGCTGCTGGCAGGAGGGGTCTTCTGGTCCGTGCAGCAGAACCAGCCGGTGGTGACCCCGCTGGCCCAGGCCGAACTTGCGCCGGTAGACCAGCATTCCGCCACCGGCGCGGCGAGGGTCGTGGAAGCCAAGGACGGGCAGCGCACGCTGGAGGTCCGGGTGGACAAGAACGAAGCCCGGGGCTACCAGGAGGTCTGGCTGATTGCGCCCGATCTGACGCGGCTGGTGAGCCTGGGCGTAATGACCTCCGAGTCCGGAACTTTCCCGGTCCCGGCCGGACTGGACCTTGCTGAATACCCGATCGTGGACGTGTCCGACGAGCCGGTCGACGGCAACCCCGCGCACTCCAGCGTGAGCATCGTCCGCGGAACGCTCGCTTCCTGAACTCGTAGCCCCCTCTTGCCAGCGACCCCCGGCGAGAACATAGTTGAGGGAATTTACCACTCCACCGCGGGAGGCAGGCGACCATGCTGAACAATGAGGGGCCGGGAAGCGGACTGCTGCAGGGCAAGACCGCGCTGATCTACGGTGCCGGAGGCTCCATCGGCGGGGCCGTGGCGCGGGCGTTTGCGGCGGAAGGCGCCTTCGTCCACCTTGCCGGGCGCACCGAATCGAGGCTGGAAAAGGTGGCCCGGGACATCCAGGAGGAGGGCGGACGGGCGGAAACCGCCGTCGTCGATGCCCTGGACGAGGAACAGGTTGACGCGTTTGTGGACCGGGTGGCCAAGAAGAACAAGAAGATCGACATCTCCTTCAACCTCATTTCCTTTGGGGACATCCAGCAGCCGCTGATGGACATCGACGTCAACGACTTCACCCAGCCCATCACCCTGGCCACGCGCACCCACTTCATCACCACCCGGGCCGCGGCGACGCACATGATCAAGCAACGCTCCGGCGTGGTGATGATGTTCGGCGGCTCCGGCCCCCAGACCATTCCCGGGCTCGGCGGCTTCAAGGTGGCCCTGGACGCCATGGAGGGACTGCGCCGCCAATGGGCCCTGGAACTGGGAAAACACGGCATCCGCGTGGTCACGATGGTGTCCGGCGGCATCATCGAGACGATCCCGTGGCAGACGGAGGGGCGTGAGGAAATCGTGGTGGAGATCGCCCGGACGGCGCACCTGAACCGCACCGCAACGCTGGCCGACGTCGGAAACGTCGCCTGCTTCGTGGCCTCGGACAAGGCCGGAGCCATCACCGACGCCACGGTCAACATCTCCGCCGGCGCGATCGTCGACTACTAGCGGTTATGCCACCAGGTTCGCCGCGGCGCCGTCCATGTGCTCGAGGATGGTCTGCCGCGCGAGCGAGGCATCGCCGGACTCGATCGCGGTGACGATGTCATAGTGCCTGTCGACGCTCATGTTGCTGACGGCACGTTCCACGCCGGCGTACATGATCGACATGCGGATGGACCCCTCAAGGGACTCCCACGAGTGCAACAGGGTCTCGTTGCCGGTCAGGCGGCACATCGTCCGATGGAACTCGAGGTCGGATTCGATCCGCTCTTCCAGGCTGCCCTGGGTCGCTGCCGCCATGGCTTAGATCGCGGTGCGCAGCGAAGCTGTGACGTGCGCACGGTCCGGCAGTTCGCAGAGCGTCCGGGCGGCGAGCGATTCGAGCGCGGCACGCACGGCGAAGATGTCGCGGATTTCCTTCGCGTCGAGGTGACGCACCGACAGCCTGCCCCGCGGTCCGGCGGATAACAGGCCCTCCTGCTCCAGCTGGCGGAGAGCCTCCCGCAAGGTACCGCGGCTGATCTGCAGCATGTCCGACAGTTCGGTTTCCACCAGGTGCCGGCCGGGTTCAAGCTCGCCGCTGGTGATGGCGATGCGCAGCGCGGACAGGGCCTGTTCGCGGAGACTCTTCTTTTCGAGTCCCAGCAACGGTGCTGCAGCTCCGACCATGGCGGGTGTCCTCAATATCGCAGGTTACGGTCAACAAATTACTGTCAACCGTTGGTGTGTTAACTGTTGATCTTACGGCAGAAGCGCGGAACAGGCCTGAGCCTGCGCCGCGCTTCTGCCGTTTCGCGGGTTATCCCAGTTCAGCGAGGACTTTCGCCACGATCTTCTGGACGGTGAGCCCGTAGCGGTCGTGCAGAGTGGGCAGGGCGCCGGCGTCGAGGAACTCGTCAGGCAAGGCCACGGGCACCACCCGCTTGCCCAGCCCGGCAGTGACGACGGCGGCGGCGACGGTTTCGAAGAGCCCGCCCACCACGCTGTGGTTTTCGAGCGTCACCGCGAGGCGGTCGGTGTTCAGCTGGGCCAGCACCGTTGCGGCGTCGAACGGTTTGATGGTGGGCGTGTGGACGACGGCGACGTCGACGTGGTGGGCGGCCAGGGCTTCCGCCGCCTGCAGCGCCCGCATGGTCATCAGCCCGCTGGAGATGAAGACGACGTCGGCGCCTCCCCGCAGGACTTTCGCCTTGCCGAGTTCGAACGCGTAGTCGTATTCGTCGAGGACGGTCGGGACGTTGCCGCGCAGCAGCCGCAGGTATGTGGGTCCCTCGCTGGCCGCGAGCTGGGGAACCGCCTGCTCGATGTCCAGGGAGTCACACGGGTCCACGATGGTCAGGTTGGGCATGCCGCGGAAGATCGCCATGTCCTCGGTGGCCTGGTGGCTGGGGCCGTAGCCGGTGGTCAGGCCGGGGAGCCCGCCAACGATGTTGACGTTGAGATTCGGCTCGGCAGCGTCCAGGCAGAGGAAGTCGTAGGCGCGCCGTGCCGCGAAGACGGAATAGGTCGACGCGAACGGGACCAGCCCGGTCTCGGCCAGGCCGGCCGCGGCACCGAAGAGCAGCTGTTCGGCCATGCCCATCTGGAAGAACCGTTCCGGGAAGGCCTGGGCGAAGATGTGCATGTCCGTGTACTTGCCCAGGTCCGCGGTCAGTCCCACGATCTTGTCGTTTTCCTGCGCGGCCTTGACCAGGGCGTGGCCGAACGGTGCGGATGCGGTTTTCTGGCCGGGGTCCGCGAAGGACGCGATCATAGCCGAGGTTTTCAGCTTCGGTGCGGTGGAGGTGCTCATCGGTCGGCCTTCTCGTCGTGTCCTGCGGTCAGTTGCTCACGGCAGGTCTGCCATTCGTGTTCCTCGATACGCATGAAGTGCGCTTTCTCCCGGTCTTCGAGCAGCGGCACGCCGCGGCCGACCTTCGTATCGCAGAGGATTACGGAGGGCCGTCCTGTGGCGGCGGCCTGGGCGGCGGCGTTGTCGAACGCTGCGAGCAGCGCGCCGACGTCGTTACCGTCTACGCGCTGGGTGTACCAGCCGAAGGCCTCCCATTTTTCCGTGACGGGTTCGGTGCGGAGCACGGTGTCGGTTTTGCCGTCGGCCTGCAGGGCATTGATGTCCACCATCGCGGTCAGGTTGCCGAGCTGGTGGTGGTGGGCGCCCATCGCAGCTTCCCAGGTGGAGCCTTCATCGAGTTCGCCGTCGGAGAGGAAGTTATAGACCCTGGCCGCCGAGCCCTGGTGGCGCAGGCCCAGGGCGATGCCGACCGCGATGGAGAGGCCGTG
>CALMVY010000099.1 GCA_937873245.1 uncultured Arthrobacter sp.
GGTCGGATCACTTTTGCCGGTGCCAGCGAGCCGACCTTCGTCACCGTTGTCGTGAACGCCGCAGGCGTCGCATCGGTCGCGCCGACGTCGGAAGGTTCAGCGGCGCAGTCCAAGTTCCTGAACCCGGAGCTGGACCGGCCGAACAACGCCATCTAGGAGCGTGGGTCAGTAGTCGTTAAAACGCCGGGTGAAATTCCGGGTCCTTCGCGTGGTGGCTGGAAGAATCGGGGGTGTGACTTCTGATTCCCAGGACGGATTGTTTGATGAAGGGCTCGTTGAGCGGGTGGAACCGGCCGGTGACGGTGTGGTTGAGACTGGCGCGGGTGTGAACAAGCGGTTCAAACCGTTTGAACCGGACGCGGTGATGCTGGTCCCGCCGTCGTTGGATGAGTGGCTCCCGGGCAATCATCTGGCCCGGTTCATTGCCGATCTGGTTGCGGAGGAGCTGGATTTGTCGCGGTTTTACGGCTCGTATGCGAAGACGAAGGGCCAGCCGCCGTATGATCCGCGGCTGATGGTCCGGGTCCTGCTGTACGGCTACTGCGTCGGGGTCCGCTCCTCCCGGGAGCTGGAGCGGGCGTGCGTGGACGTGGTCGCGTTCCGCTGGCTGGCCGGGCAGCAGGCACCGGATTTCCGGTCCATCGGGCGGTTCCGCAAACGCCACCTCGCCGCTCTGGGCAACGTGTTCCTGCAGGCCCTGGAACTGTGCCGGGCCGCGGGCATGGTCTCCCTGGGCCGGGTTGCCCTGGACGGGACCAAGGTGCGCGCCAACGCCTCCCGCCGCAAGGCCATGAGCTACGCCCGGCTGAGCGAGAAGCAGAAAATCCTCGCCACGGAGGTCTCCGACATGCTCGCCGACGCGCAAAGTGTTGACGCGGCTGAGGACGCCCGCTTCGGGGTGGATAAACGCGGCGATGAGCTCCCGCCGGAGCTGGCTGACCGGCAGTCGCGGCTGGTGAAGATGGCCGCGGCCCGCAAACAGCTCGAAGACGACGCCGCAGCCAAAGCACGCCAAGAGGCCGAGCAGAAAGCCCGGGACCGCGGCGACGATGACGACACTGCCGCCGGCAAAGGCGACGAAGCCGCGGCCAAAGCGGTTGTCAGGCCAGGTGCCCAGCGGAACTTCACCGACCCTGACTCCCGGATCATGAAGACCGCCGACGGGTCCTTCCATTACTGCTATAACGCCCAGGCCGTGGTCGACGCGGACCACCAGGTCATCGTCGCCACCGAACTGAACAACACCGGGGTGGACGTGCAGCAACTGGTCCCGATGCTGGAGAAGACCCGGGAGATCAACGGATCGCTGGGCGGGCAGTTCCTCGCCGACGCCGGCTACTGTTCGGCGGGCAACCTTGAGCATGTGGCCTCCTTGGAGGAAACCGTTGCCGGGCGGAGCGAATTCTTCATCGCCACGGGCCGCCTCAAACACGGCGAGCAGGTCCCGGACGTTCCCCGGGGACGGATCCCTGCCCAGGCCACCGGGCGGGAGCGGATGGGCAGAAAACTGAAAACAAAGAAGGGCCGTGCCGTCTACGCCCGCCGCAAGGCCATCATCGAACCGGTCTTCGGTCAGATCCACACCCGGCAGGGCAAACACGTGCTCCTGCGCGGACTCAAACAGGCCCAACACGAGTGGAACCTGATCGCCGGCTGCCACAACCTGCTCAAACTCTTCACATTCCAAGGGAACACCGGGTTCCCCGCCCCGGCAGGAACCTGACCCAGGGGCCGAGGCGGCCACGAAGACCCGGCCCGGAGCCGCCGGAACCGCAGTAACAGGCCCAGCGCCGCTGCTGACAGCCCGGCCATCAAGATGACAACGATTTACCGGTCAGCAGGCAGGGCCACTCGTGGATCCCGAAAAACCACTACCGCCCCACGCTCCTAGCCCCCGTTCACGTCGAAGTGAGACTTCGCGCCGATGTTCGAAAGAAACACGGGCGCGAAGTCTCACCTCGACGGTAGCCCGCCACGCAGCCGGCAGCGCGCCGGGGGCGGCGGCAGGAATTAAAGGTCGCGGATGGTGCGCAGGGCTGCGGCGGTGAGGACCTTGATGCCCAGGCCCAGGGCGCGT
>CALMVY010000100.1 GCA_937873245.1 uncultured Arthrobacter sp.
CGATCGAGGACGTGGATGCTCCGGAAAACTGGCCGCGGACCCTGGTGCTGTGGCGCTCCAACCTGTTCGGATCCTCGGCGAAGGGCAACGAGTACTTCCTGCGGAACCTCCTGGGCACCCACAACAATGTCCTGGGCAAAGACCATGCCGAGGGGCTCAAGCCCAAGGATGTGAAGTGGCACGATCAGGCGCCCGAAGGAAAACTCGACCTGCTGGTCTCCGCAGACTTCCGGATGACCTCCACCACGCTGCTGTCCGACGTCGTCTTCCCGGCCGCCACCTGGTACGAGAAGCACGATCTGTCCTCCACCGACATGCACCCCTTCGTGCACGCCTTCACCCCGGCGATCGACCCGCCGTGGGAAACCAAAACGGATTTCGACATGTTCCATCTGCTGGCCCAGGAGTTTTCCCGGCAGGCCAAAACGCACCTGGGCGTACGCCGGGACCTGGTCAGCGTGCCGCTGCAGCACGACACCCCGGGCCAGCTCGCCCAGCCGGGCGGGATCGTGCGGGACTGGCGGGACGCGGCCATCCCCGCGGTCCCCGGGCAGAACATGCCCGTCTTTTCCGTGGTGGAGCGGGACTACACCGCCATCGCGGACAAGCTGGCCGCCGTCGGGCCGCTGGCCGACAAACTGGGCTTCACCGTCAAGAACGTCACCTACAAACTGGACGGCCCGCTGAGCCGGCTCAGCCACTCGAACGGCGTGATGCTCGGCGGCGCCGCGGACGGCCGGCCGGCCCTGGACACCGATGCCAAAATGGCGGAGGCCATCCTGGCGTTCTCCGGCACCACCAACGGCATGCTTTCCGTGCAGGGCTTCAAGGACCTGGAAGTCCGGACCGGAAGGAAGCTGGCGGACCTCGCCGAGGGCTCGGAGGAAAAGTTCATCACCTTCGCCCAGACCCAGGCCGCCCCGGTGCCGGTAATCACCTCGCCGGAATGGTCCGGCTCGGAGACCGGGGGCCGGCGCTACGCACCGTTTACCATCAACGTCGAACGGCTCAAGCCCTGGCACACCCTGACCGGGCGGATGCACTTCTTCCTCGACCACGACTGGATCCTGGACATCGGCGAGGCCCTGCCGATCTACCGGCCGCCGCTGGACATGCACCGGCTCTTCGGCGAACCCAGGCTCGGCCAGGACGGGTCCATGGAGGTGGTGGTCCGCTACCTGACGCCGCACTCGAAATGGTCCATCCACTCCGAATACCAGGACAACCTGCTGATGCTGTCGCTGTCCCGCGGCGGGCCGACGGTCTGGATGAGTCCCGCCGACGCGGACGCCATCCAGGTCAAGGACAACGACTGGGTGGAGTGCCTGAACATCAACGGCGTCCTGGTGGCCCGGGCAATCGTCAGCCACCGGATGCCGGCCGGCGTGGTCTACGTCCACCACGCGCAGGAACGCACCATCGACGTGCCAAAGTCCGAGGCCACCGGCCGGAGGGGCGGCATTCACAACTCCGTGACCCGGCTGCTGGTCAAACCCTCGCACCTGATCGGCGGCTACGCCCAGCTGGCCTACGCCTTCAACTACCTCGGCCCGACCGGAAACCAGCGCGACATGGTGGCCACCGTCCGGCGTCGTTCCCAGGAGGTGCAGTACTGATGCGTGTCATGGCTCAAATGGGCATGGTCATGAACCTGGACAAGTGCATCGGCTGCCACACCTGCTCCGTGACCTGCAAGCAGGCCTGGACCAACCGTGCGGGTACCGAATACGTCTGGTTCAACAACGTCGAAACCCGGCCCGGGCAGGGGTATCCGCGCCGCTACGAGGACCAGGACAAGTGGCAGGGCGGCTGGGTGCTGAACAAGCGCGGCAAGCTGGTCCTCAAGGCCGGCGGCCGGGTCAAGAAGCTCTTCGGGATCTTCGCGAGCCCGGTCCAGCCCGAACTCAAGGACTACTACGAGCCCTGGACCTACGACTACAAAACCCTCGTGGACGCGCCCCTGGGCGACGATTTCCCGGTGGCCCGGCCCAAGTCCCTGATCACCGGGAAGGACACAAAGATCACCTGGTCGGCGAACTGGGACGACGACCTGGGCGGGTCCACCGAGAACGGGCACCTGGACCCGATCGTGGTAAAGGTCCGGCGGGAAGCCGAGGACGAGATCCACT
>CALMVY010000101.1 GCA_937873245.1 uncultured Arthrobacter sp.
GCCACCGTGGCGGTGCCGTGCAGCTGGACGTTGGGCAGCAGCCGTACGTCCTCGTCGAGGGTGACAGTGGCGTCGATCCAGGTGGTGGCCGGGTCGACGACGGAGACGCCGGCACGCATCCAGGCCTCCACGGTGCGCCGGTTGAGTTCGGCGCCGAGGGCCGAGAGCTGGACCCGGTCATTGGCACCTTCCACCTGCCAGCGATCTTCGGTGACGACGGCGGCGACGCGGCCCCCGGCAGCGCGGGCGAGGCCCAGCACGTCGGTCAGGTACTTTTCGCCCTGCGCGTTGTCGGTGGTGACGTGGGCCAGCGAGTCGCGCAGCACGGCGGCGTCGAAGGCGTAGATCCCGGAGTTGATCTCCCGGATTTCGCGTTCGGCGTCTGTGGCGTCCTTGTGCTCCCGGATGCCGGTGACCGTTCCGTCCGCGGCCCGGAGGATGCGGCCGTAGCCGGTGGCGTCATCCAGGACGGCGGTGAGGACGGTGACGGCGTTGCGGCCGGCCTCGTGGCTGGCGACGAGTTCGCCGAGCAACTGGCCGGTGAGCAGCGGGACGTCGCCGTAGGTGACGACGACAGTTCCGCTGAGCTGCGCCTGGGGGTGGAGTGCGTCGAGCGCCTCGAGGGCGGCCTCGACGGCACGGCCGGTGCCGGGCACCTCGTCCTGGTCGACAATGAGGGCGGCAGGGTCGACGGCGGCAATGTGGGCGGCCACGAGGTCGCGTTCATGCCGGACGACGAGGGCCAGCTCCTGCGGCCGGATGGTGCGTGCGGCGTGCAGCGCGTGGCCGACCAGGGAGCGGCCGCCAATCTCGTGGAGGATCTTGGGGGTACGGGACTTCATCCGGGTACCGGCGCCTGCAGCTAGGACGATGACGGCGGCTGGGCCGGTGTTCTCGGGGCTCACGTACGGGCTCTCCTTGCTCAGTGGCTTAGCTCATGCCGCTGCTCGGTGGATCTGGGTGGCCGGCGGCTGAGGCTTCGTGGTGCGCCTCGGTTGCCGGATCCGCGCGGCCCGGGCGGACCGGAGCCCGGTCGCGGCGCCTCATTCATCCTACTGGACTCACACCGGGCCGCGCCCGCCGGGTGCCGTGTACCGGCCCCGCGACGAGCAACAGTTCCGCCCATAGGACTCGAACCTATACTCCACGGCTCCAAAGGCCGGGGTGCTGCCATTACACCAGGGCGGACCATGCCAAGGCGCTGAGCCTGTGGCACGAGAATCAATTCTGCCATACTGCGTTGGCGCCACGTGTTGCCGCGGCGTGCAGGGGGCGGCTGCGCCCCTCCCGGTGGATGATCTGGGGCATGATGGAGCTGTGAGCAACAGCGCAGGGGTATCCGGAGGGGCGGAGGGCCGCAGCAGCAGGCCTGTCCGCTCCGCCGACTACGTACCCCGGATCCGGATGACGGGCCCCCAACGCCGCAGCCAGCTGATCGGCATCGGCCGTGGACTGTTCGCCCTCCGCGGGCTGGATGGAACCACCATCGAGGAAATCGCCGCCGCCGCCGGCGTCTCCAAACCGGTGATCTACGAGCACTTCGGCTCCAAGGAAGGCCTCTATACACAGGTCGTTGAATACGAGTTCCGGATACTGCTGAGCTCCATCACCGATGCCCTGTCCGAGGAAGCCAAACCGCGCGTCCTGGTCGAACGCGCCGCCCTCGCGCTGCTGAGCTACATCGAGGACCGCACCGAAGGCTTCCGCATCCTCATGCGCGACGCCCCGCCGACCCAGCCCGAAGGGGCCTTCTCCACCCTGCTCTCGCACGTCACGGCCCGGGTGGAGTACATCCTGGCCGACGAGTTCGCCCGCCGCGGCTTCACGTCAGCCGACGGGGCCATGTACGCGCAGATGCTGGTCGGGATGGTGGCCATGACGGGCCAGTGGTGGCAGGACAGCCGGACCCCGGACAAACGCGAAGTCGCCGCGCACCTGGTCAACCTCGCCTGGAACGGCCTCACCGGCCTCCAAAAAGACCCCGATCTGAAGTCCGAGGGTTAGTCCGGTCACCGCCCCGTGTGGTCACCTTTCGCGTCGCGGGGGCCCTTCGCCGTCGCTTAGACACGAGCCATAGGGGCCCAACGGTCGCTGAGCGACCTTGAGGGCCCGATGGCTCGCGATGCGCGACTACGCGAAGGTCCCCCGCGCCGCTAGTGCGAACAGTTCCGTTTGGGGACAGCCAACCACCCCACTTGGCGAAGGTCCCCCGCGCGGCTAGTGCCGACAGTTCCGTTCGGGGACTGTTGCACAGCGGTACGGTGACGCTGATCGCCGGAGGCGGTCCTTCCGAAAGGAGCGCATCGCAGGGCATCGGGACGCGGAGGTCGCCCAGCGACCGGAGCGTCCCCTTTGCCCTGTGTCTAAGCGACGCGGAAGGGCCGGCTCCGGCACCCAACCCAGCCAGCACAGGCTGGACAGACTATTCGCCGAGGACTTCCAGGGCTCCCAGCCATTCGAGTTCGAGGGTTTCGCGTTCGACTGCGAGGTCCTTGAGCTGCTTGTTGAGCCCGGCGAGCTGGCCGACGGCGGAGGGGTCGGCTGCCGCGGCGGTCATCTGGGCGTGGATCTTGTCTTCCTGCTGCTTAAGCTTGCCCAGCTGGCGGTCGATCCGGTTCTTGGCCTTGCGGGCGTCGCGCTTCTCGGCTTCCGAGGGGCCGGCGACGGCAGGGGCTGAACTGCCGCTTGCGGCGGTGACAGGGTTGCCGCCGCCGGTGATTGTGGAGCCGGCCATGGCCGCTTCGCGCAGTTCCAGGTACTGGTCCACGCCGCGCGGCAGGGCGCGGATTTTGCCGTCGCCGAGGAGCGCCATCTGGTGGTCCGTGACGCGTTCGAGCAGGTAGCGGTCGTGGCTGACCACCACGAGCGTGCCCGGCCAGCCGTCCAGCACGTCCTCGACGGCGGCCAGGGTGTCGGTGTCGAGGTCGTTGGTGGGCTCATCGAGCATCAGCACGTTGGGCTCCCCCACGAGCAGGCGCAGGAGCTGGAGGCGCCGGCGTTCGCCACCGGAGAGGTCCTTGACCGGGGTCCATTGCTTCTCGTTGGTGAAGCCGAGCTGCTCGACGAGCTGGCCGGCGGTGAATTCCTTGCCGCCGACGTTGAAGGAACGCTTTTCGCGCTCGATCACTTCGATCACGCGCAGGTCAGAGACGTCATCGAGCTCTTTGACCTCCTGGGTGAGGACGGCGGTGACGACAGTCTTGCCGCGCTTGACCTTCCCGGAGGTGGGCTGGATTTCACCGTTGAGGAGCTTCAGCAAGGTGGTCTTGCCGGCGCCGTTGACGCCCACCAGGCCCAGCCGCTCACCGGGGGCAAGCCGCAGGGTGATGTTGTCGAAGAGCTTCTGCCCGGCATCGCCGCCGAGGAAGTCGAGGGAGACGTTCTCGAGGTCCAGGACGTCCTTGCCGAGCCGGGCGGTGGCCATCTTGCTCAGTGCGGTCGAGTCGCGCGGCTCGGGGACGTCGGCGATCAGGGCGTTGGCCGCCTCGATCCGGAACTTGGGCTTGGCGGTGCGGGCGGGGGCGCCGCGGCGCAGCCACGCGAGTTCCTTCTTGACGAGCTGCTGGCGCTTGCTTTCCATGACCGACGCCGAGCGGTCGCGTTCGGCGCGGGCCAGCACATAAGCGGCGTAGCCGCCGTCGAACGGGTCCATGATGCCGTCGTGGATTTCCCACGTCTTGTTGCAGACTTCATCGAGGAACCAGCGGTCGTGGGTGACCACGAGAAAGGCGCCCTGGTTGGCCCGCCAGCGGGTCTTCAGGTGCCGGGACAGCCACGCGACGCCTTCGACGTCGAGGTGGTTGGTGGGCTCGTCGAGCATGATGACGTCGTGGTCCTCGATCAGCAGCTTGGCCAGCGCCACGCGGCGCTTCTGCCCGCCGGAGAGGGCGTGCACATTGGCGTGCCAGTCGACGTCGGACACGAGCCCGCCCATCACCTCGCGGATCTGCGGGTTGCTGGCCCATTCGTAGTCGGCCTGGTCGCCGACGATGGCGGCGCCGACGGTGAGGTCGCCGTCGAGCACGTCGCTTTGGTCGAGGTAGCCGATATTGACTTCGCTGCGCTTGGTCACCCTGCCGGAGTCCGGGGTGGAGCGCATCGCCAGCAGCCGCATCAGCGTGGACTTGCCGTCGCCGTTGCGGCCCACCATGCCGATCCGGTCGCCTTCTTCAAGGCCGAGGGTGATGCCATCGAGGACGGTGCGGGTTGCGTACGAGACCGTGAGGTTTTCGCCGCCGAGCAGGTGTGCCACTGGGAACTGCTTTCCTAGAGAGAGAAATGTCAAGCAAAAGATCGAGCAAAAGTTGGTCGGACGGGATCGGCCCGAGGCAAATAGGTCGTGCCGATGACGACACGCCTATTAAAGGAGCGTATCGGAGATGATGCGTGCCCCGTGAACCGGACCGTGCACCGCCATGGCGTCGAGGCCGTGGTGCCGGAGGTCATCGGCGAGTCCTTCGGCTGCCGCCGGGCTGTGCGACAGCAGCGCGACTGTCGGCCCGGAGCCGGAGACGATTCCGGCGATCGCCCCCAGGGACTCACCGAGCCCGAGCGTGTCCCGGAGGCTCGGCGCCAGCTCGATCGAGGCGCGCTGGAGATCGTTGACCAGCACCCGGCTCAAGGCGTCGGCGTCGCCGCTGCGGAGGGCCTGGAGGATCAACGGGTCCACGCCCGTGGGTTCGTCCGCCAGCGTCCCTTCGGCCGCGCGCAGCCTGTCCAGGGTCCGGTAAACCTCCGGGGTGGGCAGGCCGAAGTCCGCGGTCACAAGGACCCAGTCGGTCTGGGCTTTCACCAGCGCAGGAGAGAGCTCGTCGCCCAGGCCCAGCCCCACAGCTGTTCCGCCGAGCAGGGAGAACGGCACGTCGGCGCCGAGTTCCGCGGCAAGGTGGGCGAGTTCGTCGCGCGAAAGCCCGCTGCTCCACAGCGCGTCGCAGGCGAGCAAGGTGGCTGCCGCGTCGGCTGAGCCGCCGCCCATGCCGCCGGCCACGGGCACCCGCTTCGTGATTTCGAGGTGCACGCCCGTGGAGTGCTCGGAGACGTCGGTCATGATGGCGGCCGCCTTGTAGGCCAGGTTGCGCTCATCGAGGGGGATATCGACGCCGTCGAGGTCAAGGGTGCTTGCCGGGCTGATGCTGACGGTTATTTCCCCGGTGTCCGTGCTCGTGGCGGCGACTTCTTCATAGAGGGAGACTGCGAGGTAGACGCTGGCAACCGAGTGGTAGCCGTCCGGCCGCAGGGGGCCTACATCCAGTGAGACGTTTACCTTGCCGGGAGCCTTGACCCGGACAGTCCTCGCGGCAAAGCGCCCTCTCACTGCGTTCATGGCTCCACGCTATGGCATGGCAGGGTCAGGCTCCAAGCACGGACGCCGGCCGGGCCCGCCGTCCGGGGGCGGCCGCGGCGCTCACTGGTCCGGCAGTTCGCGTGCTTCTGCGATCCGGGAAAACGCCGCAATGTCGATCACTTCACCGCGCGCGGTGGGATCGACGCCTGCGGCCCGCAGGCAGCGCTCGGCTTCCGCCGCGCTGCCGGCCCATCCGGCCAGTGCGGCACGGAGGGTCTTGCGGCGCTGGGCGAAGGCGGCATCGATGACGGCGAACACCTGTTCCCGGGTGGCCGTGGTGACGGGTGGCTCCCGGCGGGTGAAGGCCACGAGGCCGGAGTGGATCTTGGGTGCAGGCCAGAAAACGTTCATGCCGATGACACCGGCCTTGCGCATGCTGCTGTACCAGGCCGCCTTGACGGAGGGCACGCCGTAGGTCTTGGACCCCGGCCCGGCCGCGAGCCTGTCGGCCACCTCGTCCTGGACCATGACCAGCCCGTGGCGGAGGCTCGGGAAGTGCTGCAGCAGGTGCAGGACCACCGGGACGGCCACGTTGTAGGGAAGGTTTGCCACGAGCGCTGTGGGCTCCACGGGGAGTTCGGTGACGCGCATGGCGTCGGCCAGGACAAGGTGGAAGTTCCCGGCGGCGTCCGGCCGCCACCGGGCGACGGTGGCGGGGAGCTTCCCGGCGAGGATGGGATCGATCTCGACGGCGACAACTGAGCGGGCGGCGTCCAGCAGCCCCAGGGTGAGCGAACCCAGTCCCGGCCCCACCTCCAGCACGGTCTCGTCCGGGTGGATGTCGGCGGCAGCGACGATCCGGCGGATCGTGTTGCCGTCGATGACGAAGTTCTGGCCGAGGGTCTTGGTGGGCCGGACGCCGATCTCCTCGGCCAGCCGGCGGATGTCCGAGGCCCCCATCAGCGGTGCGGGTGCGCTTGCTGGCGTGCCGCCGGGGGCAGTGATTGGCGTACTGCCTGGCGCGGAGGGGGTCGGTTCAGTCACCTAGGTATCCTATCCCGTTGGCCGGCCCGGGCATGGCGAAGGCCGGGCCCGGAGAAACCGGACCCGGCCTGTGCCGGGCCTCCGCAGCTGTGGTCAACTGCTGCGGATGCCGTGGAGAGTCAGTCCCCTCAGCCGGAGCTCAAGGGTCTGGTGGGTGGTGCCTTTAGCGTGAGGCTGCCCAACCGCAGCCCCAAGGCTGCAGGCCGCGCTGCGCGTAGACCCGGTTGGCGATGTCGATCTGCTGGGCCTTGGTGGCCCCGGCAGCATTCGGCGCGTACGCGCCGCCACCGGAACCGAGCCAGGTCCGGATGTCGAACTGCAGGCCACCGTAGTAGCCGTTGCCCGAGTTGATGGACCAGTTGCCGCCGGACTCGCATTGCGCGATCTTATCCCACATGGCCTCGTTCATCATGGCGGGGGCTGCGGCGCCGGTGTTCGTGGCGGCGGCCTCCGCCGCGGGCTTGGGCTTGGGCTTGGTGCCAACGGTGACCTTTTCGGTGACCGGCTGGGTGCTGACGGACTGGGCAACCAGGGTGCGGGACGCTTCGCGGCCGTCGACGAGGACGAGCTTGAAGCTCTTCGTGATGCTCCCGGCCACGCCGCGCTGGGTCACTTTCTTCTCGCCCTTGGTCAGCGCGGCGTCTTCCGTGGTGAGGGTCTCGAACGGCACGGCCTCGGTCGCCTCTGCCGTCTTGCTGAGGTCCACGCGGGAAACCTTGATCACCATGTCATTGACCACCGGCGCGTTGCCCGGCTGCGAGACGCGGTCGCTGGCGCCCAGCGTGATGCCGGCGTCGGCGAGCAGCGTGGAGACATCGGGGGCCGTCGTGGTGGTCTTGGCGGCCTTGCCGTCGGCGACGATGCTGACGGTCTTCGGCGTCGAGATCGAAACGAAGGAACCGGAGACGGAGAGCTGCGCATCCTTCGGAACGGACAGTTCCGAGGCGCTGGCGACGCCGAGTTCCGTCACGAGGCCCTCGACGGTCGGCGCGGTGGTGTTGATGGTCCGTTCCGCGCCGTCCAGGCTGACCTTGACGGCCTTGGCGAGGTTGACGTTGATGACGGAACCGTCCTGGACATGGGAGTCAGCTGCAGGCGTGACCCTGTCGGAGGCCTGGAGCTCAAGGTTGGCGCCCTTCACGACCTCGCTGACAGTGCCGCCGAAGGTCTGGACGGAACTCACTTTGCCGTCCACGTTGAGGGTGACTGTCTTGTTGTTGCCGACGAAGGCGACGAGTCCCAGCACGAGCGCCACGAGAACGACGAGCTGCGTGCCGACCTTGACGAAGCTGAACTTGCCATCCGATGTAAAGAACTTGACCACGATTGCCCGTATCTTTTGGACCATCCGGGCACGGGGAAAAGCGCACAGATTCAGCCCCCGCGAACAGCCCTCGGGCGGCACCCTAAGGGTGCGTCATGTCCGCGGCAGCTGTGTGCACTGCCACACTCACAAACGAGAGCGCGCCCATGGTTCGTTGGCCACGATGCGCGCCCTGCAGGAGTGAAATTATCCGAAGGCCTTCCCCGACCCCGGCTAATAGTTGTCCACTGTAACCGGAGCGTTATAAAGCAGCCAACAAATTGTGCATACCGAGTATCCACATCGGGGGGTTTACTTTCGTCACATCAGTCCCAAGACCCGTATGCCTGCACGGTATTTCCGGCGATCCGCGCGCACAGTTCCGAGAGTTCCCATCCAGTCAATTCGGCCATGGCCCGGACGGTGTAGGGCACCATGTAGCTCGCGTTTGGCCGGCCCCGGTGAGGGTGCGGCGTGAGGAACGGGGCGTCGGTTTCAACAAGGATCCGCTCCGGTTCGGCGATGGCCAGGGCGGCGCGCAGGTTGGCGGCGTTCTTGAACGTCAGGGTCCCCGCGAAGGACATGTACCAGCCCTCGCTGTTGCAGATCCGGGCCAGCTCGTCCCCGCCGGAGAAACAGTGAAACACCACCCGCTCAGGGGCGCCTTCCTCCCGCAGAACCTGGACGACGTCGTCGTGGGCGTCACGGTCGTGGATTTGCAGCGTCAGCCCGAGGCGCTTGGCAATATCGATATGTCGGCGGAAGGAATAGCGCTGGTGGGCCAGGCCGTCGCCTTCCGTGCGGAAGAAATCCAGCCCGGTCTCGCCGATGGCCCGCACCCGCGGGTGTGCCGCGAGGGCCTCGATCTCGGCCAGGGCCTCGTCCAGCTCGCCCCGGGCAGCGTACCCCGGAGCGTCGTTGGGGTGCAGGGCGACGGCGCCCAGGAGTCGCGCATCCTGCTCCACCGCCTGCACCGTAAACCTCGATGATTCGAGGTCGCACCCCACCTGCACGGCGCCCCGGACCCCGACGGCTTCGGCGGCATCCAAGGCGTCGCCGATGCTGACCGTCTGTCCGTCCGTGCGGAAATCCAGATGTGTGTGGTTGTCCATGACGGGAACCGGAAGCGGCTCCGGCGCCGGCGGGTATCCCTGCCTGCCGGTGCCGTCGCTGCCAGGCGCACGGAACGGGACGGGAGTGAGGGGATTGCACATGTTTCTACCCTATCGGCGGTCCCGCGGCCGGATGAACCCGGCCCGCAGGGGGAGTTAACTTGACCGCGCCATTTCCCGCAGAGTTCCTGGCGCCAATTCCCTGGCGCCAATTCCCTGGTGAGGGCCGGCAGATATTTCCCCGGAACTCTCTGTCAGGCCCGGCAGTTGTGTTAGTACTCTGTTATAAACACCCGCTATTACAACGAATCACAACATTGGTCAGAGAACACACGGCTAGGAAACAGACGGTCAGGAACACAGGCAACCACCCGACGAGTGGCCCGGCATGCTCCATGCCGATCCGTCCCGGGAAACCACCAGGGCTGAAAGGCTACCGATGGACTACCACCGCATCTCCCTAGACGAAGCCCTCCCTGAGGGCCAGGGCATCAGGGAAGACGCTGCCGCGGCCGGACGCCCCGGTGCCCGGCGTCCGGCCCAGCTGCCTGTGGCAATGGACGCGGAGACGTTCAGTTCCGCCAGCGAGCGCATCCTGACCGCAATCAACACCGTGATCGACGGCAAGGCGGAAGCAGCCAAGCTGGCCCTGACTGTACTGCTGGCCCAGGGCCATCTGCTCCTTGAGGACGTCCCCGGCGTCGGCAAGACCCTGCTGGCGAAGACCCTGGCCCGCACGATCGATTGTTCGGTGAGCCGCATTCAGTTCACCCCCGATCTGCTTCCCTCCGATGTCACGGGCGTGTCCATCTACAACCAGGCCTCCCGTTCCTTCGAGTTCCGGCCCGGGGCGGTGTTCGCGAACATCGTCATCGGGGACGAAATCAACCGTGCCTCGGCCAAGACGCAGTCGGCCCTGCTGGAATGCATGGAGGAGCACCAGGTCACCGTGGACGGCAAGTCCTACAAGCTCGATGAGCCCTTTATGGTGGTGGCCACGCAGAACCCGATTGAGATGGAGGGAACCTACCCGCTGCCGGAGGCGCAGCGGGACCGTTTCATGGCACGGATCTCCATGGGGTATCCGGACAAGGACGCCGAGATGGAAATGCTGGAAACCCACCAGTCGACGTCCCCGCTGACCAAAGTCACCGCCGTCGTCACCGCCGGCGAGGTCGCCTCCATGATCGCCACGGTGCGGCAGGTCTATGTTTCCCAGTCGATCAAGGAATACACCGTGTCCCTGGGCCGTGCGACGAGGGAAAGCGGGATGCTCCGGCTCGGCGCCAGCCCCCGGTCAATGCTCCAGCTGCTGCGCGCTGCCAAGGCCACCGCGGCTCTGGAGGGCCGGGACTTCGTGCTGCCGGACGACGTCGTCAGCGTTGCCGAATCCGTGCTGGCCCACCGGATCATTGTGGACCGCAAAGCTGCGAGCTCCGGCGAGACCGCCCAGAGCGTTATCCGTGCCGTCCTGGCGAAGCTCCCGGTCAGCCCGGAAATGGCGGCGGCGCCCGCATCCGCAGGCCGTGCCGCCCGCGACAAAGCGGCCGCCGTGGCGGCCGCTCCGGCCGCCACTTTGCCGAACCGCCGCTAGGGTGGCCCTGCCGTGGCGCTGATTGATCGGTTCCCGAGGCACATCTTCACGACCCGTGGCTGGGGCTTGCTGGGCGCGGGCGCGGTCTTCCTGCTCGCTGCCCAGGTGATGGGCCGCCGGGACCTGCTGGCGCTGGCCATCCTGTTGTTTGTCCTGCCGTTGCTTTCCCTCGCCGGAACCCGGGTGCTCAAGCCGAATTTCCAGGTCTACCGGGAGTTCAGCCCCGGCAGCGTCGAAACGGCGGCCACGACGACGGTCCGGCTGGCTGTTGCCCGGACCGGGATTGGCTCCGGCCACGCGCTCATGGAGGAGCGCCTGCCGGCCCGGTTCGGGGAGTCCCCGGTATTCCGGTTCCCTGCGAGGTCAGCCGCGGGCGGGACCAGCCGGTACGAATACCATTTGCGCTCCGGCAAACGCGGCCAGTTCGTGATCGGACCGGTCACAGCCGAGTTCAGCGACCCCTTCGGGCTTTCCCTGCACCGCCACGCCATCGACGACGGAGACATCCTCACCGTGACACCCGCCGCCGTCGAACTCCCCGTCACCGGGCTGGCCGGCGCCAGGGGGCACGACGGCGTCACCGCCACGCGCATCCGGGCCAACCCGAGCGATGATGACGTCATGACCCGCGAGTACCGTCATGGTGATCCAATGCGCCGCGTGCACTGGGCGGCGACGGCACGGCACGGGGAGCTGATGGTCCGCCAGGAGGAGTCCGTCACCACTCCGGAGGCGACCATTATCCTGGACCAGCGGCTCACGGCCTTCACCCGGGGCGCATTCTCTGGCACCGCGACGTCACGTGCGCTCCACCCGTTCGGCGCCAGCCCGCGCGGGACGGGCCCCCGAGGAACCGATCAGCGTGGCGCCGGAGCCCCGGACGGCCGCGAACTGGTCACCAGCGACACCTTCGAGTGGGCCGTGACGGCGGCGATGTCCATCGGCGCCCATCTCGCCGAGCGGAACTACGCGCTGCGCTTCCTCGACGCCGCGGGCGAGCCCGCATTCCAGCATTCGCCGTCAGCGCCCGAGCCGGAGGCCGAAGAGTACATCGGAGCGTCCGGGCTGCAGTCCGTTGCCGAGAGCCTGGCAGCGATCCAGCTGACCGGGCCCCACCACCGCAGGGACGCCAGGGACGCCGGCTCCCCCCTGGCGCGCGGCCGCCACCCCTCGGGGGCGGAGACCGGCCCGCAGCCGTTCGACGACCATCTCATGGACAAGCTGGCCGCCCACCGGATGCGGGGGCCGGTGCTGGCGATCCTGGGAAACCTCACGCCGGCCGAGGCCCGTGCGTTGTCCCCTGCTGCCGGTTTTGCCGCCAACGCGTTTGCACTGGTCATCACGGAACGGGCCCGGGAACTCGACGATGTGCTCGAAACCCTCCGGCTCGGCGGCTGGCGGACAGTCGCAGCGACCCCCTCGACGCCCCTGCCCGCGGCGTGGACGGGCTTCGACCAGGGCGGGGCGGAGACGATGGCAGCTGCAACCGATGTGCGGCGCGGTTCGGAGGTCAGGCCATGACCCTGACACCACAACGCAGCCCGGGCGCGCACTCCGGCCACTCCGAGGCGTCCGCGGGCGGCGGCTACCCTCGGGGGCCGGGTTCCTTCCCCGGAACCCGGAAAGCCCGGACGAAGGTCGGCGCACAGCCCTGGCTCATGGCGCTCGCCGTGGCGATCGCCGTCGCGGGTGCGGCCCTGAGCCTCAACGGGGTGCTGCGCGGATGGGCCTGGTACTCCCCCGTTCTCTCGACGGTCCTCACGGTAGCCTTCACGATGGCCGGGCTCCGTGCGCTCCGGTGGCCCGGCATGCTCGTGACGGCCGGGGCTTTCGCGGCGCTCACGCTGATCCTGACGTTCACCTTCTTCCGCCCGCACAGCATCCTGGGCTTCATTCCCTCCGGCGCCACCATGACGCAGCTGGGCCGGTACCTGCGCCGGGCCAGTGAGACGGTGCTCGGGGAAAGCGCGCCGGTGGCCCCGAATGCCGGGATCGTCCTGCTGGTCTGTGCCGCCCTGGGGCTGCTGGTGATCCTGGTCGATGCCCTCGCCTATCCGCTGGCCCTGCCGGCGACGAGCGGCCTCGGGATCCTCGCCATCCTCATCGTTCCCGCAATGATCAAGCCGCAGAGCGTCGGCGCGGTGGGCTTCGCTGTGGCCGCCGCCGGATACTTCCTGATCCTCGGCTGCAGCCACTGGTTCGCGCCCGATCCACGGACCGGCGCCGACACCGCGCGTGACCCGGGCCAGTTCCGGCGCGGAGCCCTGACCGGCGCCGTGGCGCTGACGGTCACACTCCTGCTCCAACTGGTGATCCCGGGGTTCGACCAGGGAACATTCCCGCAGGGCTCGCGGCTGAATCCCTTCGGCAGCGCCTCCGGGCTCAACCCGATGATCAGCCTCGGCAACAGTCTGCGCAGCCCCACCGGTGACGGCCGCATCACTTTCGCCACCAATGCGCCCAGCACCCCGTACCTGCGCTCCGTGACCGTGGACAGTTTCAATGGCGACAACTGGGCGCCGGATGACCGCGACGAGACCCGCCGGATGGGCACGGGGCGGATGGATGCGGGCTTCGAGTCCATCGCCACGGAGGTCCGTGTGGTCACCGCTGTCAACACCGGCCAGTTCACCAGTCCCTACCTGCCGGTGCCCTACGCCCCGGAGGCAGTCAACGGCCTCAGCGGCCGCTGGAGCTGGGATCCGGCCACACTGAGCATCAAGGGGGTCGACGCCAATACCCGCGACCAGCAGTACGTGGTGCTGTCTGTGGCCCCGCAGCTCACCCCGGAGCTGCTGGCCCAGGCCACAGCCCCCCCGCAGGGCGTCCCCGACCAGTTCATCCGTCCACCCGACAACGTCCCCGAGATCGTGCGCACCACCGCCGAGGCCGTGACCGCGGGAAGCACCACTGCCTATGCAAAGGCCATGGCTATCCAGCGCTACCTGCGCTCCGTCGATTTCACCTACTCCCTGGAGTCCCCGGTGCAAGGGGGCTACGACGGCAACGGGCTGTCGGTACTGGCGGACTTCCTGACTCAAAAGAGCGGATACTGCATCCATTTCGCCTCAGCCATGGCCGTGATGGCCCGGCTGGAAGGCATCCCCAGCCGGATCGCCGTCGGCTATGCCCCCGGCCGGGCAACCGGCGCCACAGTCTCTATCGGCGGCCAGGGTGCCCTGCCGGAGTACGAGGTCGATGCCCGTGACGCCCATGCCTGGCCGGAACTGTATTTCCAGGGATTGGGCTGGGTCCCCTTCGAGCCGACCCCGTCGCGCGGAGTGGTTCCGTCCTACGCCACGGAAGCGCCGGCGCCCAGCGGCGCCAGCACGAACGAAAACAACGATGGCCTCCTCCCGGGCAACACCCCCAACCCGACGCCGCTGCCCACCGTGGCGCCGCTGCCGCTCCCGGGCGCTGCCACCCAGGCGGACCCGGCGGCCGTGATGTTGCCCGTGCTCTATTCCGCCGGGGCAGTGCTGCTCCTCGGCCTGCTGCTGGCGTCCCCGCACATGGCGCGGACCGCACGGCGCCGGCGCCGGCTGAACGGTACCCGGGGAGACGGCGCGGCAGCGTTGCAGGCCTGGGCAGAACTGCGCGACCTCGCCATGGATTACGGAGTGGCGCCGCAGACCAGTGAGACACCGCGTCATTTCTCCGAAAGGCTGCGCTCCTCGGGGGTCCTCGGAGAGCCGGAAGGCCCGGAAGCGGACAGCCACCAGGCCGTCAGGTCCCTCACGGTGGACTTCGAACGCGGGCAATACGGACGCCCGGCGTCCGGACCCGACGCCACCGGCAGCGACACCGGCGCCAGGGAAACATCAGGCGCCCACCGGATTGCAGCGGTCCGCGCTGCACTGCGCGCCCATGCCAGTCCGCTGGCGCTGTTCCGTGCGGCGTGGCTTCCGCCGTCCATCATGGCCGCGTGGCGGCGGGCCGCCACGGCGCCGTTCCGCGCCGCCCGCCGCACAGCGCAGCGCACCCGGCGCGGCCTGGTGCGGGTCTGGTCAAGGACCCGCGGGGCGATGCGCCGGGTGCGCTGGCTGCGCCGGAGCTGACAGGTTTCCGGCTACCGGGGTGTTCCTAGCCGGCGTAGGGGTCGGCGATGCCGATGTACTGGGTGTAGAGGTATTCCTCGATGCCCTCGAGGCCGCCTTCGCGGCCCAGGCCGGACTGCTTGACCCCTCCGAACGGTGCCGCGGCATTGGAAACCACTCCGGCGTTCAGGCCCAGCATGCCGGTCTCGAGGCGTTCACCCATCCGGATGCCGCGGTTCAGGTCCCGCGTGAAGACGTAGGCCACCAGTCCGTACTCGGTGTTGTTCGCCAGCCGGATGGCCTCGTCCTCGGTGCCGAAGGTGATGATCGGCGCGACGGGCCCGAAGATCTCCTCGGACAGGATCCGGGTGCCCTCGGTGACGCCCTTGAGGATGGTGGGCTGGTAGAAGTAGCCCGGGCCCTCGACGGCGGCGCCGCCGATCACCGCGACCGCGCCGGCGGACACGGCGTCGGAGACGAGCTCGTGGACCTTGTCCCGGCTCTTGGCGTCGATCAGCGGGCCGACCTTGGACTCGGCCTCGGTGCCGCGGGCGGTGGTCATGCCCGCCATCTTCGCGGCGAACTTCTCCGCGAACTCATCCGCGACGGACTCGTGCACGATGAACCGGTTGGCCGCGGTGCAGGCCTCGCCCATGTTCCGCAGCTTCGCCAGCATCGCCCCCGCGACGGCGGCGTCGACGTCGGCGTCCTCGAACACCACGAACGGGGCGTTCCCGCCGAGCTCCATCGAGGTCCGCAGCACCGTCTCGGAGGCATCCGAGAGCAGCCGGCGCCCGACCTCGGTGGAACCGGTGAAGGAGAGCTTCCGGAGCCGGGCATCCTTGATCAGCGGCCCGGTGGTCGCCCCGGCCGTGGAGGTCGGGATGACATTGAGCACACCGGCCGGCAGACCGGCCTCCAGCATGACGGCGGCGAACAGCTGGGAGGTCAGCGGGGTGAGGTTCGCGGACTTCAGCACCATGGTGCAGCCGGCAGCGACCGCGGGGGCGACCTTGCGGGTTGCCATGGCCAACGGGAAGTTCCACGGCGTGATCAGCAGGCACGGGCCCACCGGCTTCTTCGTCACGAGCAGCCGGGATTTCCCGTCCGGGGACACCGCATACCGGCCGAAGGCGCGCACGGCCTCCTCGGAGAACCAGCGCAGGAACTCCGCACCGTAGGTGACCTCGCCGCGGGCCTCGGCCAGCGGCTTGCCCATCTCCAGGGTCATCAGCAGCGCGAAGTCCTCGGCGCGCGCGGTCACCAGCTCGAAGGCCCGGCGCAGGATCTCCCCGCGCTCACGCGGGGGGACCTTCGCCCAGGAGTCCTGCGCGGCGGCCGCGGCATCCAGTGCCGCCGCCCCGTCCTCCGGTCCGGCATCGGCAAGGCTCAACAGGACCTTGCCGGTCGAGGGATCCTCCACGTCGAAGGTCTTCCCGGACGCGGCCGGACGCCACTGGCCGTCGATCAGCAGACCTGTGGGAACAGAGGCAAGCAGGGCGCGCTCGCGCTCCGCGGTAACAATAGGCTGGGCAGTTACGGTCACGGTTGACTCCCTCGTCAGCGGTTGGGGTGAACGGGATGGGATCAGCACTGTCCAAATGACCATTCGGAAGCGCTGGATTTACTGCCACGGTACTGCTGTATTCTCCGGACTGTCTACGCATCGCCGCACTACGCGGCCTGGGGTTCGCTGTGCAGCTGCACAGCGCGCGTTCCGCCAGCGGCCTGGCGTGCCTACCGGGCCGCGAGCACAGCGGAATACAGTTCCCGTTTGCTGACCTTGGCATCCTCCGCCACGGCCGCAACGGCCTCCTTGAGCCTGATTCCCTGGGCGATGAGCGCATTGACGTCCGCCACGTGGTCTTCCGGCTTGCCCGGTTCCCGTTCCGGGGCGCCGCCCACGACGACGGCGATCTCGCCGCGCACATCGTTTGATTCGGCCCACTCCAGCAGTTCGCGCAGGGTGCCGCGGATGACCTCTTCGTAGGTCTTCGTCAGTTCCCGGCAGACGGCGGCGCGCCGGTCCGCGCCGAACCGTTCACGCAGGGCCCGGAGCATCGGTTCCAGCCGGTGCGGAGCCTCGAAAAAGACCATGGTGCGGCGCTCCGCATCGAGGTCCGCGAGGCGGGAGGACCGTTCTCCGGCTTTGCGGGGCAGGAACCCCTCGAAACAGAAGCGGTCGGTCGGCAGGCCGGAGAGCGCGAGGGCGGTGAGCACCGCGGACGGCCCGGGGGCGGCGGTGACCGTGAGCCCGGCGGCCACGGCCCCTTCGACCAGGCGGAAACCGGGGTCCGAGACAGACGGCATGCCGGCGTCGGTCACCATGACAAGGGTCTTGCCGCCGCGCACCTGGTCCAGGAGGTCGCCGGTCTTGGCCGCCTCGTTGTGCTCGTGGTAGCTGATGATCCGGCCGGCCACGGTGATGCCCAGGTTCTGGACGAGGCGGTGCAGCCGCCGGGTGTCCTCGGCCGCGACGATGTCCGCCGTCGTCAGCAGCTCGATCAGCCGGTAGGTGGCGTCGCCGACGTTGCCGATCGGGGTGGCCGCCAGCACAATCCGCCCGGGACCGCCGCTCTGGGCTGCCGGCGCCGTCCCGGGGCTTTCGCCCGGACCGGGGCTTTCGCCCGGACCGGGGCCGGCGCCATCCTCGACGTCGTCGGCCGTGCCCGGGTGGTCGCCGGAAAGATTCGGGGAGGTGCTGAGTTGAGGGTCCACACGACCAGCCTACTGCCGGCGCCGGACGCGGGCCGACGGTCCGGGCCAACGGGCACAGCCGCAAAAGGTAGCATGGGCATCGTGACGCAGACCCCCACGCGGCCTGTCGACGCCGGTTCCACCGGGTCGGCGCCCCCAGCCACCAGCCCCGGACGCAACCTGGAGGGGCACCGCTGGGTCAGCCGGCCGGCGGAGGCGTTCACCCCCGAGGCCCTGAAGGACCGCCTGATCGGCAGCATCCGGAGCTGGCGGGACTATCCGCCTTCGCTCCGGCTGTGGTTCTGGCTCATCCCGGCCATCACCGCGGCGCTCGGCGGAGTCCTGCGCTTCGTCCGGCTGGATTCGCCCCGCAGCCTGGTCTTCGACGAGACCTACTACGTCAAGGACGGCTATTCGTTCCTGGTCAGCGGCTACGAACGGGCGTGGCCGGACAAGGCCAATGACGCGTTCATCGCCGGCAACCCCGAAGTGCTGCTGCCTGGTCCCGAATACGTTGTCCACCCGCCGGTCGGAAAGTGGATGATCGCCGCCGGCATGTGGCTGTTCGGGCCGGACAATCCCTTCGGATGGCGGTTCGGCGCGGCACTGACAGGCACGCTGTCCATTTTCCTGCTCGCCCTGATCGCCCAGAAGCTCTTCCGCTCGTTGACTCTCGGGGCGGTGGCCGGTGTGCTGCTCGCCGTCGACGGCCACCATCTGGTGATGTCCCGGACCTCCCTGCTGGATATCTTCCTGATGTTCTGGATCCTGGCCGCGTTTGGCGCCCTGCTGATGGACCGCGACGACGGCCGCCGCCGGCTTGCCGAGCGGCTCGGCCGGCAGGCCGCGGCCTCCCCGGACGGACGGCCCGGCCTGCTCCAGCTCGCGTCCGGCCCCTGGCTGGGCATCCGCTGGTGGCGGCTCGCGGCCGGGGTGTGCCTGGGGCTGGCTGTCGGCACGAAATGGTCCGCCCTGTTCTTCCTGGCAGGCTTCGGGCTGCTGACGGTCTTCTGGGACCTGAGCGCGCGCCGGATCGCCGGTATCCATGGCTGGATCAGCGGCGGGATCCTCAAGGACGGCATCCCCGCCTTCCTCAGCATCGTCCCGGTGGCCGCCCTGGTGTACGCAGCCAGCTGGACCGGCTGGTTCCGGTCCACGGACGCGTACTTCCGGAACTGGGCCGAGACGGTCCCGTCGGCGGAATGGGGCTGGCTGCCAAATGCCGTCCGGTCCCTCGCGCATTACCACCTGGAAGCCTACAAGTTCCATCAGGGGCTCAGCTCGGACCACCCGTACGAGGCCAGCGCCTGGAGCTGGCTCGTACTGGGCCGGCCCACATCGTTCTTCTACGAATCCCCCAAGCAGGGCAGCCCGGGGTGCGACACGGCCAGCTGCACCACGGCGATCCTCTCCGTCGGCAACCCGGTGATCTGGTGGGGCGCCGCCGTCTGCCTGGGCGTGCTGCTCTTCTGGTGGGCCGGGCGGCGCGACTGGCGGGCGGGCGCTGTCCTCGCGGCCGTGGCGGCCGGATACCTGCCCTGGTTCCTGTACCCGGAACGCACCATGTTCTTCTTCTATGCCGTGTCCTTCGAACCGTTCCTGGTACTGGCCCTCGCCTACGGCCTGGGCCTGGTCCTGGGGCAGCGCGCGGATCCGCCGTGGCGGCGGCGTTCCGGACTCTTCCTCGTGACTCTCTTTGTGGTCACGGCCGTGGTCGTCTCGGCCTTCTTCTATCCGGTGTGGACCGCCGAGACCATCACCTACCAGGATTGGCGGTTCCGGATGTGGATGCCGTCCTGGATCTAGGGCAGGATTGCAGGGGGCGTCCGCCGGCACGAGGCGGGCCCGGATTGGAGAAACGGCTGTGAGAGAAGCAAGCACCGGACTGCTCGTCGAGCTCGACCCGGGCAGCAACGTAACGGACCTGCTCCTGGAGCAGCACGCCAAGGATCCGGTGCATGCCCTCTATTCCCGCAAAGGACCGGCCGGCTGGGCCGATGTCACCGCACAGCAGTTCCTGGACCAGGTCCGGGCACTCGCCAAGGGCCTGATTGCCGGCGGCATCACCCCCGGGGAAACCGTGGCGGTCATGTCAGCCACCCGGTACGAGTGGACCGTGGCGGACTTCGCCATCTGGTTCGCCGGCGGCGTCACCGTTCCGATCTACGAAACGTCCTCGGCCAGCCAGATCGAATGGATCCTGCACGACTCGGGGGCGCGGCGCATCTTCGCGCAAGACGAGCCCAAGGCCGGCCTCGTCCAGGGGGTCCTGGACAGCTCCGGCCTGCTCGGCGACACCATTCTCCCCGTCGTGCGGATGGACTACGACGGCGACGCCCCCAACCTCGCCAGCCTGGCCGCCGCGGGCACCGGAGTGGGCGACGCCGAGCTGGAACGGCACCGGTCCGCGGCCGGGCTCGCGGACGTTGCCTCGCTCGTCTACACCTCCGGCACCACGGGCCGGCCCAAGGGCTGCGAAATCACGCATGGGAACTTCGCCCTGGTCGCCAGGAACATCGTGCTGTTCCTGCCGGAGATCCTGTTGCAGCCCCGCACCCGGACCCTGATGTTCCTCCCCCTGGCCCACGTCCTGGCCCGCGCGGTCCAGGTGATCTGCCTGAGCGCCGGGACAACCCTGGGCCACACCGCTACCGCCAAGGAACTGCTGGAGGACCTGGCCAGCTTCAAGCCGACCTTCCTGCTCGTTGTGCCCCGGATCTTCGAGAAGGTCTATGCCGGCGCCGCCCACAAAGCGGCCCTCGCGGGCAAGGAACGCTTGTTCGAGTCGGCCGCCGCCGCCGCCATCGACTACTCGAAGGCCCTCGACGCCGCCGCCCGCGGCGACGGTGCCGGTCCCGGCCTGGTGATCCGTGCAAAGCACGCCCTGTTCGACCGGCTGCTGTACCCCAAGCTGCGCCAGGCTTTCGGCGGCCAACTCCACTACACCGTCTCCGGGGCCAGCCCGTTAAGCCCCCACGATGCGCACTTCTTCCGCGGCGCCGGCATCCCCGTCCTCGAAGGCTACGGTCTCACTGAAACCACGGCGCCGTGCACGGCCAACACACCGACGCGGACCAAGGTCGGCACGGTCGGCATCCCGGTGCCGGGAACCACCATCAGGGTCGCCGAGGACGGCGAGATCCTGGTCAAGGGCATCGGCGTCTTCAAGGGCTACCACAACAACGCCGCCGCCAATGCGGAGGCGTTCGTAGACGGGTTCTTCCGCACCGGCGACCTCGGGTCCCTTGACAAGGACGGCTTCCTGACGATCACCGGCCGGAAGAAGGACCTGCTGGTCACCGCGGGCGGCAAGAATGTCGCCCCCGGACCTCTGGAGGAGAAGATCCGCGAACACGAACTGGTCCTGCAGGCCGTGGTGGTCGGGGACGGCAGGCCTTTCGTGTCCGCCCTGATCAAC
>CALMVY010000102.1 GCA_937873245.1 uncultured Arthrobacter sp.
AATCCACACGTCTGGCCTGAACCCTCTAGGGCCGAACTGCGTACAGACCAACTAAGACGACCGGAAACCGAAAAGGCACTTCCAACATGTCTGTAGACCCGATTTCCAACCGGGACGACGATTCGACGGGCAACACTGCCGGCAGCAACAATCCGAGCCGCGGCAGCAATTCTAGCGGCAACGGCAAGGCACCCGTGAGCGGCGGCAGCGGACTGCCTGCCATGATCGAAAGCCGTCTGCCGGCCTTGCCTTCGGTGGGCTGGTCGTATGGTCCGCCGGCCAAGCCGGAGATTCTCAAGGCCAAGCCGAACCCCATCGAACTGTTGCACGCCGTGCGGCGCCGCTGGCCGCTGGCCCTGGGCCTGGCCACACTGGTCAGCACGCTGATCGTTGGCACGCTGTGGTATTTCATTCCGGTCAAGTACGAGGCGTTCGCGTTGCTCAAGGTGTCGGGCAAGCCGCCCTCGGTGCTGCAAGACTCGGCGGCCGCGGTGGACGAGTTCGCGGTTTTCAAACGCACGCAAGTCCAACTGTTGCTCAGCAACGTCGTGCTACAAGGCACGCTGCGCGACACGGCGATCAACCGGCTCACCACGATCAAGCAGCAGAGCGACGACACCATTTCCTGGTTGAAAGACCAGCTGATCGTCGACTATCCGAACGACGCCGAAATCATGCGCATTGCCATGAAGGGCGAGCGCAAGGACGTCCTCCTGATCGACGTCACCCCGCTCTCCCTCGGCATCGAAACCAAGGGCGGCATCATGACGCACCTGATCGAGCGCAACACGGCCATCCCCACCAAGCGCTCCGAGACCTTCACCACGGCGGATGACAACCAGCCGTCCGTGGCCATCCAGGTCTTCCAGGGCGAGCGCGAGTTCACCCGCGACAACAAGCCGCTGGGCACCTTCGAGCTGACCGGCATCGCTCCGGCCCCGCGCGGCGTCCCGCAGGTCGAGGTCACCTTCGACATCGACGCCAACGGCATTGTGCACGTCTCCGCGAAGGACAAGGGCACCGGCAAGGAGCAGTCCATGACCATCACGGGCGGTTCCAGCCTCTCCAAGGAAGACATTGACCGCATGGTCAAGGACGCCGAGGAGCACGCAGCAGAGGACAAGGCCCGCCGCGAGGCAGCCGACACCCGCAACACTGCCGAGCAGCTCGCCTACTCCGTGGACAAGCTGATCGCCGACAACGCCGACAAGCTGCCGGAAGAGGTCAAGACCGAGGTCCAGGCCGACGTCGACGCCCTCAAGGCAGCGCTCGAAGGCACCGATGACGCCGCCGTAAAGACCGCGTTTGAGAAGCTTCAGGCTTCCCAGGGCAAGCTCGGCGAGGCCATCTACGCCCAGGCAGGTTCCCCGGACGGCGCCACCGGCGCTGCAGGCGCCCAGGGTGCGCCCGCCGGCGAGCCGGCAGCCGGCACCGATGAGGACATCGTCGACGCCGAGATCGTTGACGAAGACGAGAAGAAGTAGCCATGCCGCATCACGGTAACGAAGAAGAGCACGGTTCTTCCGAGAGCCGTCGCGACGCAGAGCGGCGGGACGCCGCCAATCAGGAAGGCGAGCCGCAGAAGCCGATCATTCACGACAACCGCAAGGTTGATCCGAAGACCGGCCAGGCCCGCCATCCCGACCAGGAGCACACTGCTGCCGCCGCGGCAGACTCCGACTCCCGTTCCGGGGATGCGCTGTCCCAGGCGGAGGACATCCTCAACAGCGTTGAGGTGCCGGCCGCGGAGTCCGTGGCCCAGGGTGCCGACGGGGCCGAGGCGGAGGAGCTCAGGAATGACCTGCGCCGCCTGCAGGCCGAGTACGTCAACTACCGCAAGCGCGTCGAACGCGACCGTGCCGTGGCAGGGGAGATGGCCGTCATCGGCGTCCTGAACGCCTTGCTTCCGGTCCTGGACGACGTCGACGCTGCCCGCCAGCATGGTGACCTCACGGACGGACCGTTCGCCGCGATCGCCGCCAAGCTGGAGAACGCGCTGAAGACGTACGGCCTGGTGCGCATCGATGAGACCGGCGTGGAGTTCGACCCCACGATCCACGAGGCCCTCATCCAGCAGCCCGGCCCGGACGTCGAGATCGACACCGTCAGCCAGGTCCTGCGCTCGGGCTACAAGTCCGGAGACCGCGTGCTCCGCGCAGCACAGGTCATCGTGGCCGTGCCGGCCTAGCAGTACGCCATCGAGGTGACAGTTCGCGCCGGTGTTTCGACGAAACATTGGCGCGAACTGTCACTTCGGCACACAGATTTGAAAGGAAACGCCATTGGCTAGCCAGGACTGGGTGGACAAGGACTTTTACAAGATCCTTGGAGTCGCCAAGGACGCTTCCGACGCCGACATCAAGAAGGCGTACCGGAAGCTCGCGCGGCAGCACCACCCGGACACCAACGCGGGCGACACTGCCTCGGAGAAGAAGTTCAAGGACATCTCCGAGGCGTACTCCGTGCTCTCCGATCCCGACGAGCGCCAGCAGTATGACGCCATCCGTGCCATGGGCGGCGGCGCACGGTTCGCCCCCGGTGGCGGAGGCGGCGCCGCCGGCGGGGCTGGCTTCGAGGACCTCTTTGGCGGGTTGTTTACCGGAGGCGGCGGGCGGCACTCCGGCGGCTACAGCACCGCAGGCGGCATTCCGCCGGAATTCGCCGACCTCTTCGGCGGCGGCGCCGGGGGCGGCTTCGGCGGCCAATCGTTCCAGCGTGCACCGCAGAAGGGCGCGGACCGCACGGCGTCCACATCCATTTCCTTCGCCGGGTCCATCCGCGGCACCACCATCGGCCTGCGTGAGCCCGACGGCGAAGTCATCGATGTGCGCATCCCGGCCGGCATCAAGGACGGCCAGAAGGTCCGTGTCCGCGGCAAGGGCCAGTACGGCCCGGCCGGGTACGGGGACCTGATGGTCACCGTCTCCGTGAAGCCGCACGATTTTTACGTCCGCGACGGCGACAACCTGCGCATCCACGTGCCGGTCACCTTCCCGGAAGCAGCCCTGGGCGCTGACATCGAGGTTCCCACCATCGACGGCGACAAGGTCAAGGTACGCGTCCCGGCCGGCACGCCGTCGGGCCGTACCCTCCGGGTCAAGGGACGCGGCGTCAAGCATGCCAAGGCCACCGGGGACCTGCTGGTGACCATCGACGTCGCCGTTCCGCGGAAGCTGAGCAAGGCAGCTGAGGAGGCCGTCAAGGCCTTCGGTGCGGCCACCGCCGGCGAAGACGTCCGCGCCGAACTGGCAGCCAAGGCCCGGCTGTAGGAACGGGTGCCTGCCATGGCCATCGACTACGAGCAGCCGATCTTCGTCATCTCCGTCGCCGCGGAGCTGGCGGACATGCACCCCCAGACGCTGCGGCAGTACGACCGGCTGGGCATCGTCTCGCCCAGCCGCGCGCCCGGGAAGTCCCGGCGCTATTCACAGCGGGACATCAACATGCTCCGCGAGGTGCAGCGGCTGTCCCAGGAGGGCGTTTCGCTTGAAGGCATCAAGCGGATTCTCCAGCTGGAAAACCAGGTGGCCGCCCTGCAGCGGCGCGTCACCGAGCTCAGCGAGGAACTCGAACGGCGCCCGCGCGCACTGGACTCCCGCATCTTCGCCGCCGGAGCCGCGGGCGACGTCGTCAGCCTGGCCCGCGGCAAGCGCCCCCGGGCCCGCTCCCAGGCCGTCGTGGTGTGGCGGCCGCGCGGTACAACAGACTGAATACTTGACGTGACGCAAGGAGTGCCCGGGACCCCGAGAGTCCCGGGCACTCATTGCGTTAGAAGGATGAAGCCGTGGTGCTGGTGTACTTTTCGGTGGAGAGGGGGTTGCCGGCGGCGTCGGTGATGCCGGAATGGGGTGTGAATGAAGGCGCGGCGGCCGGTTGAATCACCGTGTTCGCAGTTCCCGAACGGGCTCCGAGCGTGATCGTCAGGGTCCTGGCGCCGGCGTTCCAGCTCAGGGATGAGGCATTCTGGCCGTTGCCGCCGTAGCTGAGAGTGCCCGATCCGTAGTAGGCGCCCGCCAGCGCCACCGTGCCGATTCTCGACGTCGTGCAGCCTCCGCTTGCCACTGAGACGCTGAGAATGTTGGCGGAACTGACGTTGACTGTGACCTGGCCATTCCCGTTCACGGTCCCGTCGGCACCGGCGGCCCATTTGCTGCAGATTGTTGAGGCGTCCATGGGCTTAGAGAATGTGACGGTGACTTTATCGCCGGGTTCAAGCAGCCCCTGCGTGCTGCCGTTCTTGCCGGGTATGCCGGCGTCGGCCAGCGCCACCGCTACAACAGTGGGCGCGGTCAGGTCCTTGACGGAGGTCGCCGTGCCGGGCGATGCGGGATTTCCTTGGTTGCCGGCTGGGTCGGT
>CALMVY010000103.1 GCA_937873245.1 uncultured Arthrobacter sp.
GCCGAGGCTGACGCCCAGGTCAAGGGCCTGTCCAGGGACCCGGTCTACGCCGTGGAACATGCCGTAACGGTGATTGCGACGTCCGTGCGGCGCTGATGCTGTGCGCGCCCGGCTGCGCCTGGCGGGCGCCGCCGTGCGCCGCGCGCGTCAAGAACCTGGCGTTAACTGGAAGTGGCCGGCACCCGAGGGTGCCGGCCACAATCATCAGTTCATGTGAACTGGAAACCTTTAGAGCGCGTTGACCTTCTTGGAGATGGCCGACTTGCGGTTTGCAGCGTTGTTCTTGTGGAGAACGCCCTTGCTGACAGCCTTGTCCAGCTTGCGGCTGGCGGAAAGCAGTGCGGCAGCCGCAGCATCCTTGTCGGTGGACTCAACGGCGGTGTTGACGGCGCGGATGGCCGTCTTCAGCTCGGACTTGACTGCGTTGTTGCGCAGGCGTGCCTTCTCGTTGGTGAGGATGCGCTTCTTCTGGGACTTGATATTAGCCACGTGTGAACTCTCTTTTTCAATGCGGAAAATGGTCTAGAGGGCTTTCAGATTGGCCATTGACTGAGCGGCGTGGGGATACCTATGGCGACCAACCATCTGTGGCCGTCGACCTGCACGGACACACAGCTGTCAATAGTAGCAGAGAGACAGGTGCAGCGGCGATCCCGCGGCGGGTCAGCGCCAGCCGTGGCGCGCCTGCAGGGCGGCGGCGATGACGCTGAAGCGGCCGGCGTCGAGGATGGCCCCCTCGCGCCGGACGTCCCGGGGGTTGATCTGCAGGATGCGGTCCAGCTTGGCTTCGCTGGGCCGCCACTGCCGGTCCCAGGGGCCGGTGCCGATGTCGACGTAGTCGTCCGCCCGCCGCTCGTCGCCGTTGTGGTCCTTGCTGGTCAGCATCAGGCCGAGCAGGTAGCTGCCGCTGGCACCAACCAGCAGCACGGGACGGTCCTTGCCCCGCGAGTGGTCCTCCTCATAGGGGACCCACGTCCAGACCACCTCGCCCGGTTCGGGGCGGCCGTTGGGGGAGGGCGCGTAGCTGACCTTGGCTTTTCCCTGAAAATCGCCGGGGTACCTGCCGGTCAGGCCGACGGCGGCCCCGCGCCCGGCACCCGGGCGGGCAGCGGACTTCGCGCCCTTCGGCTTCGGACCGGTCCCGCGTGGCGCGGAGTCGGGGCGCCCCTCCAGGAAGCGCAGGGTACTGCGGATTGCATTGCCGATAGAGCGTAAGTTCCAAGCCATGGGGAAACCATACCGGCAGCGTCCCCATCACCGCGCAGGTCAGGGAGCACGCGCAGAATCAGCAGGACAACGAGCGCTCCGCAACGGATTCCAGGGATGCCAACCCAAGGGTCCGGACGTGGGAGACTATAGGGAGAGAAAGGCGGCACGGCGCAGGATGGGAAACCAGCCCCAGCGCCGGACCGTGGAAAAGCCAACAGTAAGGACCCTGCGTGTCTCCCATGGCCCGCACCGCCCCGGTGCCCGCCGCAACAGATCCGGCCATCATCCGGAACTTCTGCATCATTGCGCACATTGACCACGGCAAATCCACCCTGGCCGACCGGATGCTCCAGTACACCGGCGTCGTCCAGTCCCGTGACATGAAGGCCCAGTACCTGGACCGCATGGACATTGAGCGCGAACGCGGCATCACCATTAAATCCCAGGCCGTCCGTATGCCCTGGGAGCTCGACGGCACCAGCTACGCGCTGAACATGATCGACACCCCCGGGCACGTTGACTTCACCTACGAGGTATCCCGTTCGCTCGCGGCCTGCGAAGGCGCCGTGCTGCTGGTCGACGCCGCCCAGGGTATCGAGGCCCAGACGCTCGCCAACCTCTACCTGGCGATGGAAAACAACCTCACGATCATCCCGGTCCTCAACAAGATCGACCTCCCGGCAGCCCAGCCGGAGAAGTACGCGGCGGAACTCGCCAGCCTGATCGGCGGGGACCCGGACGACGTGCTCCGCGTGTCCGGCAAGACCGGCATGGGCGTCGAAGCGCTGCTGGACAAGATCGTCCGCGATCTGCCGGCCCCCGAGGGTGACCCGAATGCCCCGGCCCGCGCCATGATCTTCGACTCTGTCTATGACACGTACCGCGGCGTGGTCACCTACGTCCGCGTGGTGGACGGCATGCTCCACCCCCGCGAACGCATCCAGATGATGTCCACCCGGGCCACGCACGAACTCCTCGAAATCGGGGTCAGCTCGCCGGAACCCACCCCTTCGAAGGGCCTCGGCGTCGGCGAAGTGGGCTACCTCATCACCGGCGTGAAGGACGTCCGCCTGTCCAAGGTGGGCGACACCGTCACGAACCTGGCCAAGCCCGCCTCCGAGTCGCTTCCCGGCTATGCAGACGCCAAACCGATGGTCTTCTCCGGCCTGTACCCCTTGGACGGCACGGACTATCCGGTGCTCCGTGATGCGCTGGAGAAACTGATGCTCAATGACGCCGCGCTCGTCTACGAGCCTGAGACATCCGCCGCGCTGGGCTTCGGCTTTCGCGTGGGTTTCCTGGGGCTGCTGCACCTGGAAATCACGCGTGAGCGGCTGGAACGCGAATACAACCTGGACCTGATCTCCACCGCCCCCAACGTGGAATACGAGGTGACGCTGGAGGACAAGAAGGTCGTCCACGTCACCAACCCCAGCGAATACCCCACCGGCAAGATTGCTGAAGTCCGCGAGCCGATGGTGGCCGCGACCATCCTGGCTCCGAACGAGTTTGTCGGCGCCATCATGGAACTGTGCCAGAGCCGGCGCGGCGTCATGGGCGGTATGGACTACCTCTCCGAGGACCGGGTGGAAATCCGCTACCGCCTGCCGCTGGCCGAGATCGTGTTCGACTTCTTCGACATCCTCAAGTCCAAGACCCGCGGCTACGGCTCGCTGGACTGGAAGGCCGACGGCGACCAGGTGGCCGACCTCGTCAAAGTGGACATCATGCTCCAGGGCGAACAGGTTGACGCCTTCTCCGCCATCACCCACCGTGACAAGGCCTACTCCTACGGGGTCATGATGACCACCAAGCTGCGCGAGCTCATTCCGCGGCAGCAGTTCGAGGTGCCCATCCAGGCTGCCATTGGCTCCAGGATCATTGCCCGCGAGAGCATCAGGGCCATCCGCAAGGACGTCCTGGCCAAGTGCTACGGCGGCGACATTTCCCGTAAGCGGAAACTGCTGGAGAAGCAAAAAGAAGGCAAGAAGCGCATGAAGATGGTGGGCCGGGTAGAGGTTCCCCAGGAAGCGTTCATTGCTGCGCTGACCACCGACGAGTCCAAGGACAAGGCCAAGAAGTAATGAAGAGCGTGGCCCGAACCACCGGAGGCCGCCGCAATGCCTAGCACCCTTCCCCTCGGCGACCCGGCGCCGTCGGACGGTCTGCTGCCCAGCCAGGCGACGGACGGTTCGGCGGAGCGGGCCTTTGGCCTGTACGTGCACATCCCGTTCTGTGCTGTGCGCTGCGGGTACTGCGACTTCAACACCTATACGGCCACCGAACTCGGGGGCGGCGCGTCGCAGGATGCCTACGCCTCCACAGCCGTGGCCGAAGTCGATTTCGCGGCCAGCGTCCTGCGGGACTCGAAGCTCCCGGAGCGGCCGTTGAGCACGGTCTTTTTCGGTGGCGGAACCCCCACCCTGCTCCCCGCCGGGGACCTGGCACGGATCCTGGCGGCCGCCGTCGGGCATTGGGGCCTGGAGCCGGGCGCCGAGGTGACCACCGAAGCGAACCCGGACTCGGTGACTCCCGAATCCTTGAAGGTCCTTGCGGACGCCGGTTTCACCAGGGTTTCCTTCGGCATGCAGTCCGCCGTTCCCCATGTCCTGAAAGTCCTGGACCGGACGCATACTCCCAGCCGCGTGCCGCAGGTGGTGCAATGGGCGCGCGACGCGGGCCTGGCCGTCAGCCTGGACCTGATCTACGGGACGCCGGGGGAATCACTGGCTGACTGGCGCTACTCCCTGGAGACCGCGCTGTCGTACCAGCCGGATCACATCAGCGCCTACGCGCTGATCGTGGAGGACGGCACCAAACTCGCCGCGCAGATCCGCCGGGGTGAAGTCCCGGGCATCGACGACGACGACCACGCCGATAAATACGAACTCGCGGACGAACTCATCACAGCGGCCGGGCTGTCCTGGTACGAGGTCAGCAACTGGTCCCGCACGCCGGAGCAGGCTTGCCGGCACAACCTCGCCTACTGGCGCGGCGACGACTGGTGGGGGATCGGCCCGGGCGCTCACTCGCATGTGGGCGGGGTGCGCTGGTGGAACGTCAAGCACCCCACCGCCTATGCCAACCGCCTGGGTTCCGGGCTGTCGCCGGCCGCCGGCCGGGAGACCCTTGACTCGCAGACCCGCAACGTGGAGCGCGTCATGCTGGAGGCCCGCCTGAACTCCGGGCTGGACATCACCAGCCTGGGTGGACTGGGTGACACCGGGCGGCACGCCGTCGCCGGGCTTATCGCCGATGGCCTGATCGACCCCGCTGCCGCGTTTCACGGCAGCCTCGTGCTGACGCTCAAGGGCCGGCTGCTCGCCGACGCCGTGGTCCGGAGGATCCTGCCGGACTAGCGGTCCGCAGGACTGCCCGGTTAAGCCGAAAAAGCCGGCCGCTGCCCAAGGGGGCAGCGGCCGGCTTTCCTCTTCCGGTCCGGGTATCCGGGACCTGGTATTTACGACAGTGCAGTCTGCTATTTGATCCAGCGGAGGTTGTACTCGTAGCGGTGCGGCTGGCCGCGGTTGACGTGGATGCCGGCCGCGACGGAGAAGCACGTGACGGCAATCCAGATCACTGTGGCGAGGACGGCGAAGAGGTTGCCCACCACCGGCACGAAGACCAGCAGGTTGCAGATCACGGCCGCGATCGTGGGCGGCAGCGTGAAGTTCAGGGCTTCCTTGGACTCCTGCGCCGTGAACGGGCCGCGGTCCTTGAAGATCAGGTAGATCAGCAACGAGGGAACGCAGCCCAGGATGCCGCCGAAGTGGGCCAGCGTGGCCCACTGCCGGTCCTCGCTAGCCGTCAGGGGCAGTGCATTTGCCGGAACGCCATGGTACGGGGGCTGGCCATGGCCGGCCTGGTTGCCAGTGTGTTCGCGTGCGTCATCTGCCACGGTGTCGTCCTTCGGATTGCGGTGGTGCGTTGGTGCCTGGGGGTGCCAGGGCTGCGCCGGGAGCGCAGCCGCCGTTCCAAGAATACTTGCTTCGGCGCGGAATGGACGATCGGCCCGCTGACGGGGCGCCCGGGCAGGTCCCTCAGGGAACGGTGAGAAAGTCGATGACCTCCTCCACCCGGCCCAGCAGGGAAGGTTCCAGGTCGGCGTAGCTGCGGACCGCGCCGAGGAGTTTTTGCCAGCCCACGCCGATGTCCTCCTTGGTGCTGTGCGGCCAGCCAAAGGCCATCAGGATGCCGGTCTTCCAGTCCACGCCGCGGGGGATCACCGGCCACTTCTCGATCCCCAGCACCGCGGGCCGGATCGCCTGCCAGACATCCACATAGGGGTGGCCGACGATCAGCACGTTGCCGGCCGCGCCGGGGGAGGCCATGACGGCGTCGGCGATCCGGGACTCCTTGGAATCGGGAACCCGGTGGTCCACCAGGACACCGAGGCGGCGCCCGGGCCCGGGCCGGAGGG
>CALMVY010000104.1 GCA_937873245.1 uncultured Arthrobacter sp.
CGCCCTCGTTGACGCGCCGCTCTCCGGCGGACCGAAGCGCGCCGGCGATGGCGACCTGCTGATCGTGGTCGGCGCCGAACCGCAGGCGCTGGAAGCGGCCCGGCCGGTCCTGGAGCTGCTCGCCTCCACCCTGACCGTCGTGGGTGACAAGCCCGGCGACGGTCAGGCGCTCAAGACCGTCAACCAGCTGCTCTGCGGGATCCACATCGCCGCCGCCGCCGAGGCAATGGCCCTCGCGGACGCGCTCGGCCTGGACCAGGCCAAGACCCTCGCGGCCCTGGAAGCCGGTGCCGCCGGTTCCTTTATGCTCTCCAACCGCGGCCCCCGCATCCTCGAGGCCTACACGGACAACGGTGCCGAGGTCCTCAGCCGCCTGGACATCTTCGTCAAGGACATGGGCATCGTCGGCAAGGCCACCCGCGCCGCCGGCCTCGCCGCCCCGGTGGCCGCCGCCGCCGAGCAGCTCTACCTCCTCGGCCAGGCCCAGGGGCTCGCCGCCGCGGACGATTCCGCCGTCATCAAAGTCGTCGCCCCCACCAAGCGCACCGCCTAGTACCCGCTTCCGCCTTCACCTATAGTTCCCCAAAACCCTGCGACGGCGGATCCCCCCTTTCCGCCGTCGCAGCTGAACCCATCCCGCCGGTTTCCCGCCGGCAGGTCTGTCAAAGGAGACATCCGATGAGCGCTCTCGCTCTTCTGGCCATAGCCGCAGCAGGCGTTGCCCTGCTGCTGGTGGCCGTCATCAAGTTCAAAATCCCGGCCTTCCTGGCGCTGCTGGTTGTCAGCGTCCTCGTCGCCCTGGTTGCGGGCATTCCGCTGCCGGACATCGTCAAAACCGTCACCGAAGGCATGGGCGGCACCCTCGGCTCCGTCGCCATCCTCGTCGGCCTCGGCGCCATGCTCGGCAAGATGATCGAAGTTTCGGGCGGCGCCCAGGCCCTGGCCGGCAAATTCACCCAGCTGCTGGGCCCGCGCCGGGTCATCGCAGCACTCACCTCGGCAGCGTTCCTGCTGGCCATCCCGGTCTTCTTCGACGTCGGGTTCATCATCCTGATCCCCATCATCTACGGCTTCTCCAAAGCCGCCGGGGTCAACCCGGTCAAGATCGGGCTGCCGGTCGGTGGCATTATGCTCGCCATCCATGTGGTCGTCCCGCCGCACCCCGGCGTCGTTGGCGGCGCAGGCATCCTGAACGCCGACATCGGCTGGACCACCATCATCGGTCTCCTGACCTGCATCCCGGTCGGCGTGCTCGGATACTTCGTCGCGAAGCGGCTGAACCGCCGCGAGTACCCCATGCTCTCCGGCACCGCCGAGCAGTTCCGCCTCTTCGGCACCGGAAAGTCCGACGTCGAACAGGACGCCACTCCGGGCGGCGGCGTCGCGGTCAAGACCACCGCCAAGACCGCACCCAGCCCGGCCATGATCATCACGCTCATCGTGCTGCCGATCCTGATGATCATGGTGGGAACCGTGGGCGCTGTGGTGCTGCCGAAGGGCAGCACCGCCGCCAACATCGCGGCCTTCGTCGGCGCCCCCCTGATTGCCCTGCTGACGGCACTCGGGCTGGCGTACTACTTCCTGGGCATCCGCCGCGGCTGGTCCTCACAGCACACCGGCGAAGTCATGGACTCGGCCCTTGCCCCCACTGCCATCGTGATCCTGGTGACCGGCGCCGGCGGCGTCTTCGGCAAAGTCCTGACTGTCTCCGGAATCGGCACGGCACTCGCCGAGGGCCTGCAGAGCATCGGCCTGCCGCTGATCCTGATGGCCTTCATCCTGGCCGCCGTCCTCCGCGCCTCCCAGGGCTCGGCAACGGTAGCCATCATCACCACTTCCGGCCTGCTCGCCGCCTCCGTGGCCGACGGCGGCTACACGCCCGTGCAGACGGCACTGATCCTCGTGGCTATCGGCTTCGGCGCCCTGGGCCTGAGCCACATCAACGACTCGGGCTTCTGGATTGTCACCCGGTACCTGGGATTGTCGGTGGCCGACGGTCTGCGCACTTGGACCGTGCTGACCACTGTCCTCGGCGTCGCCGGCTTCGCCTTGACCTTGGTGGCCTGGATCCTGGTGGGAGGCCTGAGCGCCTGATGCGTGCCCGCCTCGACCAGTTGGTTGCCTCGGCCCTCCAGCAGGGGTCGGCCGTCCCGGCCTTCACCTGCTACGACTTCACGACTGCGCTCGCCGTGGTGGCCGCGGCGGAGGACGCCGGCCGAGGCGCCATCCTGCTCGTCTCGCCCAGCACGGCGGCCACTGCCAGCGGTCTCCGGCTGGTCGCGGCCCTGCGCGGCCTCGCGGATTCGGCCGCTGTTCCGGTCGCTGTCCAGCTCGACCATGCCTCCGACCTGGGGGTGATCGCCGATGCCGTTGCCGCCGGCGCCGACTCCGTCCTGGTGGACGGATCGTCGCTGGAGTACGAGGACAACATCGGACTCGTCCGCGCCGCCCGCACCATGCTGAACGACACCGGCTCAGCGGAGACCGTCATTGAAGCGGAACTTGGCGGCCTGGCCGGCGACGAGGACAGGGCCTTCGGAGCCGGCGCCGCAGGCAGCGCCCCGGCGGCCGGGCTCACCGACTCCGCCCAGGTAGAGGACTTCGTGGCCCGCACCGGAGCCCAGCTGCTGGCCGTGGCCGTGGGCAACGTCCACGGCCGGTATCAGGGCGAACCGGAGCTGCGGTGGGACGTGCTGCAGGACATCGCGGTGCGGACCCGCATCCCCCTGGTGCTGCACGGCGCCTCGGGGATCCCCGCCGCCGAGCTCGTCAAGGCCGCCGCCATGAACGTGGGCAAGGTCAACTTCAACACCGAACTGCGCACCGGCGTCCTCGCAACCCTTGAGGCACGCACGGGGGCGCACCGGAGCGACGGCGAAAACCTTCAGGGGCTGCTGGCCGAATGGCGCGCCTCGGCCGGGGATTTCGCGGCCACAGCGCTGGCCACACTCTCGCGCTGACTCCACCCCGCGGTTCCGAAACGGGAGAGGCCAGGATCAGAAACATGATCCTGGCCTCTCCCGTTTCGCGCTGCCTGATGCGCAGGCGCGCAAAAGTGGGTCTTCCGGTACTGGCCGCGTGCCCGGACAAGGCCGACAATGTAGGCAAACACAAGAGCGTTGACGGCCCAACAGCCCACACGGCGAGTTGGCAGGTTCCTTTAGGGGCTCCATGGTTCCACGGCAGCGGGCAGGGAGCGGGCAGGCCATCAGGCCCAACCGCGACCTGGTGATCGATCTCGCCAGGTTCTTCTGCCTTGCACTCGTGGTGGTGTCGCACACCATGATGGTGAGCCCCGTGCTGCACGCGGACGGCACCGTGACCTCCGACAACACCCTCGGCAACCAGCGCTGGTTCGAACCGGTGGTCTGGGTCCTGCAGGTCATGCCGCTCTTCTTCGTTGCCGGGGGCATGACCGGCCTTCAGTCCTGGCGCCGCCTCCGCGCCCGGGGCGGCAATACTTTCGACTTCATGCAGGCGCGGATGCTGCGGCTCATCCGCCCTGCCGCAGTCCTGCTTGCCATCATGTTCGCCGCGCTCTGGGCGGCGCGGCTGGCCGGGGTGGACCCGCAGGTCATCCAGCTGCTCGTTTCCGGAGCAGGCATGCCGCTGTGGTTCCTCGCTGCCTACCTCGCGGCGCAGCTGAACCTCCCCTTCCTGGCCCGCCTGCATGCCCGGGCTCCCTGGCTGACACTGGTGACGCTTACGTCGTTGGTGGTTGCGGTGGACTGCCTGCGGGGGATGATGCCGACGCTGGCATACCTGAACATGGTCTTCGTGTGGTGCGCTGTGCAGCAGCTTGGGTTCTTCCTCGCCGACGGCGCCCCGCTGGCCCTCGGACGCCTCGCGCTGGCGGGCATCATCCTTGCCAGCAACCTGGTCCTGGGCCTGCTCGTGTGGCTGGGTTTGTACTCCGGGAACATGCTGGTGAACCTTAACCCGCCCAACCTGACGCTGCTGCTGCTCGGGTGCTCGCAGGCCGCCACCCTGCAGCTCTTCCGGCCGGCGCTCACCAGAGTCGCGTCCCTGGCAGGGGTGCGGCGGTTCATCGGGCTGGCCGGACGCCGGTCGATGACTGTCTACCTTTGGCACTTGCCCCTGCTCGCGGCGATGACCGGGCTGCTGGTGCTCACGGACTTTCCCCAGCCGGCGGGGGGAACCGCTGTCTGGTGGTGGGGGCGGCCGCTGGTGCTGGTGGCGTTGATCGGCCTGCTGCTGCCCGTAGTGGCACTCTTCGGCCGGCTCGAAGAACGCCCGACGTCGCCGGGCACCGCGCGGTCCCGTCCGGCGGCCGCCGTGGTGACGGCCGCCGTCGTCGTCTACGTCCCGGTGGCCGACGCAGCCCTCAACGGACTGACGCTGGCATTGCTCGGCGGGGGAGCGGCGTGCTTCGCGCTCGCCATCTTGCTGCTGGGCCGGATCCCCGTCCGGCTCGTGGCAGACACGGGTCCCGAAGGAGGGGGACCGCCATTGCCACGCCCGCCTTTAAGTGCCAATGTCGAACCATGACGGAGAACTCGGCAGCCACTGAAGACACGTTCAGCCCGAACGTATCCACCACCCGGAATGATGAGCTGCACCGCTATGAGCTCCACGTCGGCGGAAAGCTGGCCGTCCAGATCCGCTTCATCGACGAACCGGGCCATGTGGACTTCATCCACACCGATACGGCCGAACAGTTCCAGGGCCAAGGGCTGGGCAAGGTCCTGGCGCACTTCGCCTTGGACGACGTGGTGGCATCCGGCAAGCGGATCATCCCCAACTGCCCCTTTATGTACCGATACCTGCGCAAGCACGACTCCTACACCCAATACATCGACTGGCCGGAGCGGCCCCCGGCCGGGGCCTGACGCCGCACGCAACGCCCCGGCGGCGCCAACCCGCGATGCCAGAACGGCTGCGCCCGGCTTGTGAGCCCGGCAACAACGCCGTAAAGTTCTAGGAGAGTTATGCAGTTGGCTCTTGGACGTGTCCCTTTGGAGAATCCCGTGAACCATAAACTGCGTGTGCTTGTCCGTGTGGATGTCGATCCCGGACAAGTGACCCTCGAAGTCACCGGCTGCCTCACCCAATCAGACTTTCCCGCACTGTTGCACATCACGCGGCGGGCGGGCCGCCTCGGTGCAGGCACCGACGTCATCATCGACCTTCATGGTGCGTCCCACCTGGATCCGGAGATCCTCCTGCAGCTGAGGTCCATCGCTGACGCCAGTATGGCTGCGCCGGAGCCGGATGCCGGGACTGCTGCCGGAAAACAGCCCTTCCGCGTCACGCTGGCGGAACCCGCGGAGCTGCCGATCTGCCTGCTGCACGTCGGCTCCGACGGCGAAGTCCTCGCAGGGCTCGAGGGGGAGCTCACGGCGGTCCCGCTGCATGGCGCCGGAACTGAGTCGTTGGACGACGGCCGCGTGGACGTCTCCAGTGCAGGGGTGCTGGATCCGGGACCGGAGGAGGCTTGCAGCCCGAACCCTGACGGGACCGGCACCGTCAATGGCCTGGAGCTCTCCGAATACTTCGAGGGGACCCTTGACCCGGCCTCCACTGTCCGGGCTTTGTCCGACGTGGCACTGGGCGAGCTGGCCGACGCGCTCTACCGGCACCTCGACACCAGCAACCCGTCGTTCGGCGCGCACACCTGGTACGAGATGGCAGCCGAAGAGCTGCAGAACCGCCACCTGGGTGCTGCGGACGGCCCCGCGGAGGGTGAACTGGCCGCCGGGCAGGCTCTGGCTTAGCCCAGGGCGCCACCGGGGTTAAGCTGTCGCCATGACTTCACGTGCCGCGACACCGGCTGCCACCACGGCCCTGATCACCGGAGCAACCGCCGGGATCGGGGCAGAATTCGCCCGCCAGCTCGCCGAACAGGGGCACAACGTGGTGCTGGTGGCCCGCGACGCCACCCGGCTGCAGTCCAAGGCGGAGGAACTGGAGAAACGGTATGGCATCCGCGCCGAAGTTCTCGCCGCGGATCTGGCGGACGACGGCGGCGTGGCAGCCGTCGTCGAGCGGCTCACCGACCCGGCGCGTCCAGTGGAAATCCTGGTCAATAATGCCGGTATCGGCCTGTTGCGTTCCTTCGCGGAGAACGACATCGCGGAGGAGACCAGGCACCTCAAACTGCACGTCGAGACCGCCATGCAGCTGACCCACGCCGCCCTGCAGGGCATGCTGGGCCGGCACTCCGGCAGGATCATCAATGTCGCCAGCGTGGCCGCGTTCCTGCCCCGCGGAAGCTATTCGGCGGCGAAGGCCTGGCTGGTCAGCTTCAGCCGCGGGGCCAACCTCGCCTACGCCAAACAGGGCGTTAGCGTGACAGCGGTCTGCCCCGGCTTCACCCACACCGAGTTCCACGACCGGATGGGCATGGATAAGACGTCAACCCCGCGCTGGATGTGGCTGCAGGCCGAACGGGTGGTGCGTGAAGGCCTCGCCGACAATGCAAGGGGCAGGGCCGTGTCCATACCGACCAAGCGCTACAAGGTGCTGACCGCGGCCGCCCGGGTCCTCCCGGACCGCCTTGTGGCCGGGCCGCCCCGCCGCCCCCGGTAGGCGTCCGCCCCTCAAGAACAGGACGGCGTCAGGGCTCCTCGTCGGTGATCCTGACGGCCAGCAGGCAGGTGGTCAGCCCATCCAGGGTGTCCAGGCGGACGTTCATCAGCCGCGACATCAGCGCCAGCCGCTTGCTCAGGGTGTTCCGGTGGATGTACAGCGCCTGGCAGACCTTGGACGGCTGGGCGTCGTGCTCCAGGTAGGCCCGGAGCGTGGGCAACAGCCGGCCGTTGTTGGCCCTGTCGTAGTCCAGGAGCGGCGCGAGCAGATTCTCCGCCGCGGCGTGGGCGCCGCTGCCGGCCGTCGCCAGCACCAGGGACTCGATGCTCATCGGGGCTGCAACGGTGGGCATGCCCACCCGCCGCACCAGCCGTTGGGCATGCGTGAGGCCGAGCCGCAGCTCATCCACGCTGCCCAGCGGCCCCTTGATGACGAGGCGAAGCCCGGGAACTATCCGCCGGAGTGAGTCCAGCAGCCGGTCCGGGATGGCGTCCCAGTCCGCCCCGGTGTCTGTCCGGGCCTGGGCCAGGGCGTAGACCGGGCCCCGGTAAGTGAAGACGTGGGCGTTGTTCAGGTGCTCCTGCACGGCCAGCCGAATCCGCCAGGCGTGCGGCAGTTGGGCCCTGTCCGGCTCGGCAACCACCAGGAACGTGGGGGCATGCGGGTCCAGACCCGTTGCCCGGAACGTCCTGGTCAGCTCTTTCAGCGCCACTCCCTGCCAGTCCTCCAGCTGCTGCATCAGCCGCTCCAGCTTGGCCTGGTGCGGGGCGCTGGCCTTGAACGCACTATTGAGCTGCATGGCAAGGATGGACGACGCCGGCCCGATCAGCGTGGCGAGCGGCTCCCCGGTTGCACCGCCCCGGACCACCAGCTGGAAATGATCCGTGCCGCCGGTGGGGAGCGCGAAGCTGGACCGTGGGGTGCCCCGGTCCTGGCGGAGGTCCTCTGTGGTCCAGCGGGAACTGGCCGGCCAGCAGCTGATCAAGGCGCCGGTGGTGTCAAAGATGGCGCACGGGCCTCCCGCCGCAGCGGCCACTTCCGTCAGCACGGCCCGGAGTGATCCGCCGGACCGCGCCGCCTTTGCACAGGAGTCGGCAAGCTCCCATGATTGCCGGGTCAGGGCAAACCGCTCGGCCTCGAGGACGCTCGTGACGAACCGCTGCAGCTGCAGGGCGGGGACGACGCTGGGAACCTCCAACAGGGGAATCCCGTGGGCCTTGGCCGCCTCCACCAACGGTTTGGGAATCAGCCGGTGTGCCACTCCCGTGACGAAGGCGATGGCGCAGACGGGGACGCCGGCCAGCCGCTCGACGTAGGCGTCCCAGGTCCGTTGGTCAAAGAAATTGAAGCCGATTCCGTGCGTGATGAGCAGGCAGTTGGCGCCCAGGAACGGGGTCGGATCCAGGAACTCCGCCGGGGCGCTGTAGCTGATGGACGTCGACAGGCTCTTCGCCGTGGAGGGCGTGTGCAGCCTGAGCTGGAGCGCGTCCTCGGCCAGCAGATCCGAGACCCTCATGCTGCCTCCCCGGTGCGTCGCCGCCCGAAATGCATGGTGTGCAGGGTGCACACTTCCCTTCAAAGTTAGTGGACATTTGCCCCCTATGTAAGGGATGGGGCAGTCCCTAATGTTGAACGCATGAACAATGTTAATGTGGGCAATGTCACAGCCTCAGACGAGAAAAATATTGAGATAAATTCGGACATGGGCGAAGCGTTCGGACTGCACAGCTTCGGCAATGATCTGGCCCTCATGGAAATCATCGATGTGGCCAACGTGGCCTGCGGGTTCCACGCCGGCGACCCGGACACCATGGAAGAAACCGTGGCCGCGGCCAAGGCGCACGGCGTGCGGATCGGTGCGCACCCCGGCCTGCCGGACCTCACCGGGTTCGGTCGCCGGGAGATGAAGCTGACGCCGGCCGAAGTTGAGTCGATCATCCTTTACCAGACGGGCGCGCTGGTGGGCTTCCTCAAAAAGGCCGGACTGGAACTCAACCACATCAAACCCCATGGTTCCCTGTACGGGATGCTTTCGCGTGATCCCGAGCTGATGCGGTCCGCCGCGAAGGTCGCCGCGCTGTACGGAGTTCCCATGTTCGGGCTCGCCGGAACAGCGCACGAAAGCGTCTGCGCGGAAATGGGGGTGCCGTTCGTCGGCGAACTCTATGTCGACTTGAACTACAACCCCGCGGGCCAGCTGATCATCCAGCGCCGGCCCGAGGCCACGGATCCCGCCAAGGCCGCCGAGCGCGTGCGCCGGGTCCTCGACGACGGCCTCGTGGAAACCTCGGACGGGTCAACCGTCAGCATCGACTTCACCAGCATCTGCGTCCACTCCGATGCCGCCAATTCGCCGGCCGTGGCGCAAGCCGTGCGGTCGGCCCTGGGCGGACGGTAGCCAATGATCTGCCATGTACTGCCCACACCACCGCAACTGAAAGGCACACCATGTCACACCAAGTCACCTCGCCGCTTCCCGGAGTGTTCTACCGCAAGCCCGGCCCCGACAAGGATCCCTACGTGCAGGAAGGCGACCACGTGGAAGCGGGCCAGACGATCGGCGTCGTCGAAATCATGAAGCAGTTCAGCGAGGTCAAGACCGAAGTTGCCGGGAACCTGGTCAAGTTCGAGGTGTCGGACTCAGGCACCGTCAACCCGGGTGACGTGATTGCGTTGATCGAGGAAAAACCATGAAGAAACTGCTCATAGCCAACCGGGGGGAGATCGCCGTACGGATTATCCGCACAGCCCGTGAGCTGGGGATTCCCACGGTGGTGGTGGCCAGCGAACCCGACGTCGACGGGCTGGCGGCCCGCCTGGCGGATGAACATGCGGTCATTGGACCGGCCCCCGCCAGCCAGAGCTATCTGGACCACGGCGCTGTCCTCAAGGCGGCAGGCGACTTCGGCTGCGACGCTGTGCACCCCGGGTACGGCTTCCTGTCCGAGAACGCCGCGTTTGCCCGGGCCGTCGTGGACGCGGGACTCATCTGGGTGGGCCCGTCCCCGGAAGCCATCGAACTGATGGGCGACAAGGCGCGGGCCCGGCAGGCGGCCGAGGCGGCGGGCGTCCCCACGCTGCGCGGGACACACGGCGAGGCCCCCACCGGCGACGCCCTGCTGGAGATCGCAGCCGAGATCGGCTACCCCCTGGTGGTCAAGGCGGCCGCGGGCGGCGGCGGGCGCGGGATCCGGCTCGTGACGCGGGCAGAAGACCTGGCCTCGACCGTCGAAGTGGCCCAGGCCGAAGCGGCCGCAGCGTTCGGCAGCGCCGCCGTCTACCTGGAGAAGTTCGTGGAACGCGCCCGGCATGTCGAGGTCCAGGTCCTCGGCGACGGCACCAACGTCGTCCATCTCGGGGACAGGGACTGCTCCATGCAGCGCCGGCAGCAAAAGATCCTGGAGGAGGCGCCCGCCCCTGACCTGCCGGACGACGTCCGCCGGCACATGCTGGAGTCCTCGGTGGAGCTCGCGCGGCAGTGCCACTACAAGGGCCTGGGCACGGTCGAGTTCCTGTACGACGCTGTCAACCATGAGGTTTCCTTCATCGAGATGAACACCCGTCTCCAGGTGGAGCACCCTGTCACGGAAATGGTCACCGGCCTTGACCTGGTCCGGGAACAGCTGCTGATTGCCGACGGCGAGCCGCTTCGGATGCGCCAGGAAGACGTCGTCTTCCGCGGGCATGCCTTCGAATTCCGGCTGAACGCCGAGGACCCGTCCAAGGGATTCATGCCCAGCCCGGGGCTGCTGGAACGCCTCGACTGGCCGGGCGGACCCGGGGTCCGCATCGACTCCGGATTCGTCGCGGGCTCCACGGTGATGCCTTTCTACGACTCGCTGCTGGCGAAGATCATTGTCTGGGACGAGACCCGGGACGAGGCAATCGGCCGGTCCATCCGTGCCCTCGACGAGATCACGATCGAAGGCGTATCAACCACTATTCCGCTGCTCAGTGCCGTGTTGCACCGGCCGGAACTGAAATCCGTGGAGCACCACACCAAGTTCATCGAAACCAGCCCGGAGATCCTGGGGGAACTGTCATGAGCGACACCCTGAGCGCCGGCTCGCTCAAAGGCACGGCACGCTACACCTGGGGCGGCGACGAGTTCCTCTTCGTCGAAATCTCCGAGGCGATGAGCCTCGCGGCGAACTTCAAATCCAACTCGATGGCCACCAGGCTCGGCGGCCGGGCGCTCCCCGGCGTGACCGAAATCTGCCCCGCCAACGCCTCCCTTCTGGTCCGTTTCGACCCCGACGTGCTCGACGCGGCGGAACTCGAAGCGGCCATGCGGGAGATCGAAGTAGAAGTGGACAACGCCTCCCACCCGGTGCTGAACACGCGGCTGATCGAAGTGCCGGTCTGGTACGACGATCCGTACACGCGGGAAACCGGTGCCCGCTTCCGCAGCGGCCACCAGCGGCCCGAGGGGACCGACCTGGATTTCGCGGCCGAGGTCAACAACCTCTCCGGGGCCAGCGAGTTCATCAGGCGACACCACAGCAGTCCCTGGCTGGTCTCCATGGTGGGGTTCGTCGCCGGCCTGCCGTTTATGTTCCAGATGGTGCCCCGCGAGCAGCAGCTTGAGGTGCCCAAGTACCTCAGCCCGCGCACGGACACGCCTCCCCTCACCGTCGGCCACGGCGGCTGCTTCGCGTGCATCTATTCCGTCCGTGGCGCCGGCGGCTACCAGATGTTCGGCATCGCGGCGGCTCCGATCTTCGATCCCGCGCAGTCCCTGGCTGACTTCAAAGACTTCATGGTCTTCTTCAAACCTGGCGACATCGTCAAGTTCCGGCCCGTCGATGAGGGCGAGTACCAGGGCATCAAGGACCAGGTGGAAGCGGGCACCTTCGTCTACAAGCAGGTGCCGGTCACATTCGACCTGGCCGAGGCCCTCGGTGATCCCGAGAGCTACAACACCAAGCTATTGGAGAACCTCAATGACTCTTGAGATCTTGGAACCCGGCCTGTCAACGACGGTCCAGGACCGGGGAAGATTCGGCCACTACAACGTGGGAATCCCACAAGGCGGCTCCATGGACCAGCTTTCCGCGGAGATCACGAACGCCCTGGTGGGCAACAGTGCCGAGGAGGCGGTGCTGGAGTGCACCTACCTGGGCCCCAGATTCCGCACCACAGCGCCCGCGGTGATCGCCGTGGGAGGCGCCCCCGTGGAAGTCAAGGTCAACGGAGCCACCGCCCCGCAGTGGGAAGCAATCGAACTGGCCACCGGGGACGAGGTCTCCTTCGGTTTTCTCCAGGGCGGAACACGCTATTACGTGGCTGTCCGCGGCGGCGTCGACGTGCCCCTGGTGCTGGGCAGCCGCTCCACTTACGCCCTTGGCGCCCTGGGCGGCTACAAGGGGCGCAAGCTCGCCGCGGGGGACGAGATCCCGGTCGGCGACACGGCGTCCGGGGAAGTCCTGGCCGGGATCGCCCCGGAACTGCGGCCGGCATTTCCGGCCGAAACGGAGATCCGGGTTCTTTTGGGCCTGTACGACCACCGGCTCACGGAGTCCGGACTCGCAACCCTGCTGGATTCGACCTGGACCCTCACCCCGGTGGCAGACAGGACAGGCCTGCGTTACAGCGGGCCGGCCGTCGAATGGAAGGCGCGGGAGCAGCCCTTCGGCGCCGGTTCCGATCCCTCCAACATTGTCGACGCCGGATATGCGGTGGGTTCCATCCAGATCCCCGGCGGCAACGAACCCATCGTCCTGCACCGCGACGCCGTGTCCGGGGGTGGCTACGCCATGGTCGCAACCGTGATCAGCGCGGACATGGACCAGCTTGCCCGCAGCGCACCAGGCACCAAGACGCGGTTCGTCGCCGTGACCATGGAGGAGGCCGTCGCGGCCCGGGCGGAAGGCAAAGCCGTCCGCCGCTCCATCTGGGGATAAACAACCCATAGCCCCGTGGCTCCCGTCACTGGCTCCATAAATGCATAACTACAACACCAGAGGTGTCGCTTTGTCGTACTCAAATCTAGTAATGCCCGCGGATCAGCGGGTCGGCAAATGGTCGCTGACCATGGCCTGGTGGGCCCTGTTCTCGGCCATGTTCTGGATCTACGTGGCCGTCGCCTCGGCCGGTGCCGTGGGGGTACCAAACACCATGATCGGTATGGTCCTCACGATCGCCACCTACGGGATCATCAACCTGGTGCTGTCCCGCTACGCCGCCCGGACCGGGCTGACAGTGAGCGTCTTCTCCCGCACCCTGTTCGGGCTGCTGGGCTCGGCGCTCGCGTCACTGATCTTCGCGGCCACGGCGATCTACTACGCCGTCTTCGAAGGCTCCATCATCGCCGTCGCGTTCCACGAGTATTTTGGCGGCGACATCCTGATCTGGTACGCCGCGGTGGTGATCTACGCCATCCCCCTGGCAGTGGGCGGCGTCCAGCACTGGCTGGACCGGCTCAACGGGTTCCTGCTCCCGTTCTATTTCGCCGGGCTCATTGCCGTGGTCATCGCCGCGACGGTCATCCGCGGGGTGCCCACCACCTGGATCGGCGAGGCCGCGGCAAGCTCCGCGCTGCCCGGCTGGCTCACGTCCTACCTGATCTACATGGGCGTCTACATCATGATGATGTACACCTTCGACTACGCCCGGATGGGCAAACGCGAGGACCGGCGCTTCCTGGGCAGCATCACCTTCGGCTGGGTGTTCTACGCCTTCACCTTCGGACTGAACGGCCTCGTCGGCATCTACATCATGAGCGCCTGGGGCCTGGAGGCGTCCGAGACGGGCGTGGTCACGGCATTCATTTCGTCGCTGGGAATCTGGGGTGTGCTGGTCATCTTCATCTCGCAGACCCGCATCAACACGGCCAACTACTTCCTCGCCTCAACGAACCTCTCAGCGTTCGCCCACCGCGCGTTTGGCCTGAACCTTCCACGGTATGTCTGGGTGATCGTCTCGGGGATCCTGGCCTACCTGCTGATGCTCACGGATGTGCTGAGCTACCTGCTCAAGGCACTCGCCTGGCAGGGAGTGTTCGTCACAGCCTGGGTGGCGATCGCGCTGACGTACATCGCGATCAACTGGAAAGAGGAGCGGTACCTCCCGGAGGTCCGGCCGGGACGGCTGAAGCCGGTTACCGCCGGGGCCATCGCCTGGGTGGTTGCCTCGGCCACCGGCATCATTTTGACCGAGCAGACCGCATTGCCCGTGGTCTCGCAGCTCACCCCGCTGATCACCATGGCGCTCGCCGGAGGCCTGTACTACGCCGCGTACAAGCTCTCCCCGCCCCCGGTCATGGACGGGCAGAAGGACCTGACGCCGGAGGAGCACGCCGAGCTCCTCGCTGCCGAGCCGCAGTAGCCGGACACGCCTAAGGCCTGCCTTGCGTGGTTCCCCCAACGGGTAATCACGCAAGGCAGGCCTCAACGGGCGGGACTTCTGCTACAGAGCCTGGGCTAGCCGGCGGGGCTCAGGGTGAACCCGGCGGGGCTGCCAGAAGGGCAAGCTCAGGCTTAGACAGACACCTTTTCGGTGTCCCGCGGCGCCGTCGGATCAGCGCCCGGACCCGCCGCGGTGGTGTAGGGCATATCCATTTCCACGAGGTCGATCAGCGGGTTCTCGTCCTGGGTCGCAACGATTTCCTTGGCCTCGGCCTGGGTGTCCACGCTGGGCATGGAACCCGGCAGGGGCCGCTGGGCCGATTCCTTGAGGAAGTAGATCGCGATGGCACCGATCGCTGAAGTAGCCATCAGGTAGTAGGCCGGCATCATGTCATCGCCGGTGGCGCCGATAAGGGCGGCGACGATGAACGGCGTCGTGCCGCCGAAGATGGCCACGGAGAAGTTGTACGCGATGCCCATGGCGCCGTAGCGGCTCGCCGTCGGGAACTGCGCCGGCAGGGCCGAGGCCAGGTTGGCCACGTAGAACGTCACCGGGAAAGCGATCATGCCCAGTCCCAGGAGGGTGGACCAGATTTCTCCGACGCCGATCAGCATGAACGCCGGGGCGGCCAGGACCACGGTGCTGAGCGCACCGATCCACAGCACGGGGCGGCGGCCGATCCGGTCAGACAGCTTTCCGGTCAGCGGAATGCAAAGGCTCATGATGACCAGCACGGGGATGGTCAGCAGGGTGCCGTGCACCGGATCGTAGCCCTTGGACTCGGTGAGGTACGTCGGCATGTAGGACGTCAGGGCGTAGCCTGCGGTGTTCGCTGCTGCCACGAGGATCATGGCAATGATCAGCGAACGCCAGTAGGCCTTGACAATGCCCACCGGGCCCTTGGAGGCGGCCGCGTCAGAGGCCGCGGCATCCTTGGCGCCGTTTTCCTGGGCGTCCAGGGTGGCCTGGAACTGGGGGGATTCCTCGATCTTATTGCGGAAGTAGATCGCGATCAGGCCCAGCGGGCCGGCAATGAGGAACGGGATCCGCCAGCCCCACTCCTCCATGGCGCCCTGGCCCAGGGTCAGCTGCAGCCCGGAGACGAGGGCCGCGCCGAGGGCGAAGCCGAGGTAGCTGCCCATGTCCAGGAAGCTGGCGAAGAAGCCGCGGCGCTTGTCCGGGGAATACTCGCTCACGAAGGTGGTGGCACCGGCGTACTCGCCGCCGGTGGAGAAGCCCTGGACGAGCTTAAGCACGACCAGCAGGACCGCAGCCCACATGCCGATCTGCGCGTAGCCGGGCAGCAGGCCGACGGCGAACGTGCTCGCAGCCATCAGCATCAGGGTCCAGGCGAGGACCTTCTGGCGGCCCACCTTGTCGCCGAGCCAGCCGAAGACGACTCCGCCGAGGGGGCGGGCGATGAAGGTGGCGGCAAAGGTTCCCAGCAGGAACAGCGTCTGAACGCTCTTGTCCGCCTCGGGCAGGAACACCGGTCCCATGGTGGTGATCAGGTAGCCGAACACGCCGACGTCGTACCACTCCATGGTGTTACCCACGATGGTGCCGCCGAGTGCTTTCTTGAGCATCGGCTTGTTGACGACGTTGACATCGGACTCTTTGAGTCGACGCCGCGTCCGCAGCCTTGGTTTCTTCACACCCGCGGGTGCAGCTTGGTTGGTTCCGCTGGCGTTGTTCATAACGCCTGCTGAAGAGTCGGTCGTGCTTCGGTCTTTGGGCATTTGGGCCGCTCCTATGGAGGTCATTTGCTTGCGACTTGTAGCTGCCCCGCTCTGGGCAGGCTTTCAATTTTACGCGATTTCTATGGTGTTTCCGAGTTTGGTGCCGTATGATCCCGTGTTTCGACCCCAATAGGGGCCGGGTTGGCGCATTTCTTTTCCGCCGTTTCACCGCGCCAATGCTGGGAAGCCGCGGCCCTCACCCTGGCCGGCGCAAAAATTTTCCCCGGAGGGCCCTCCGCACCCGGTTTGCCGGCCTGGATCGGGCTTCCAGTGCACGATTCCGGGGTACCCAAGGGATCAGCTGAGCGCTTAGGGTTGAATCGAGCGCAGCACTGACCAGCAGCACCGATTAACAGCCGCACAAGGAGAACAGTCCATGACTGGCAAAGACACCCAGAAGAGCAGCAACAGCGGAGCCGAAGGGGACAGCAAGCCCCAGGCCAAGCAGGGACAGGGCAAGGGCATCAAGTCTCGCCTCACCGACGCCCAGAAGGAGATGCTCGCCAGCAAGTCCAGGGGCGGCGCCGGCTCGCAGAGCGTCGGCCACAGCCACAAGCCCACGCACGTCAGCGGCAAGCAGGGCCCGACGGAAAAGAAAGTCCGCTGGTAGCCCTACAGACATCGCAAGCCGGCCGACCTAGGATAGTTGGACACTTCATTTCACAGCTTGTTTCGACGGCGTAATTCGGTAGCGTAATTCGACAGCGGAAGGAAGAGCAATGGCGGAACACCAGTTCGGAAACGACATCAATCCCGAGGTCGCCAGCCATCTGGCGGAGTCCATGGATGAGGCGCCCGGTCCGGAGACGAAGCGCCCCGCCCCGCCTTCCGCAGCCGAGGGAAAACAGTGGCCGGACGGCAACGGCAAACACCGTCATCCCAAGGAGCACGACGTCAAGCACGGCCGTCTGGCGCAGGGGGCCGCGGTGAACGCGGTTCACCGGATCACCCCGCCGGACACCCCGCACTCCTCCTGACCGCAACCGGCCACTAGGAGTCGGCGGCAACTGCCCCGCACCAGCAGCCCGGGACGGCCCGTAACGGTTGTCCCGGGCTTTTCGCTGCCCTCAGCCCTCCACCACCACGTCCTCCGGCTCCTTGTCCAGCCGCCAGCCGCGCCAGACCGGGTGCCTGAGCTTGCCGCCGCCGGTCCATTCCCCGTAAGTGACCTCCCCGACAAGCCGGGGGCTTACCCAGTGCGCGTCCGACGCGTCGGCTGCCGGCACCTCCTCGAACGGGGAGGTCTTCCGCGGGAGGGCATCAAGCTGCTGGCGGAGTTCCACCAGTTCGCGGGCGCTGAAGCCGCTGCCAACGCGACCGACGTACCGAAGCCTGGAACCGTCCGGGATCCCCAGCAGGAGCGAGCCCACGGACTGTCCACGCCCGCCCCTGCCCGGCCGCCAGCCGCCCACCACCACCTCCTGGGTGCGTTCGAACTTGAGCTTGAGCCAGGACCTGCTGCGCTGCCCGACGTAGCGGCCGTCGATGCGCTTGGCCATGACGCCCTCGAGCCCCAGCTCCTCGGCGCTTTCGAGGATGTGCCGGACATCGCCGTCGATCACCCCGGAGAGTTCCACCGGGCAACCGGACGTGGTGAAGAACGCTTCCAGCCTCGCCCGGCGGTCGCTCAGCGGCAGGCGGCGAAGGTCCTTGCCGTGATCGGACAGGAGGTCGAACAGCATCAGCCGCACCGGCGTCGACGCCCGCGACTTCGCGACGTCGGAGGCCCTGGTGAGCTTCATCCGCCCCTGCAGCAGACCGAAGTCCGGCCGTCCCGAGGGGCCGACGGCGATGATCTCGCCGTCGGCGATGAAATCCTGCTCCGGCCAGCAGGAGCGGTCCGTCAGTTCCGGATACGACGCGGTCATGTCGTTGCCGTTTCTGCTGATCAGGCGGGTCTTTTTCGCATCCCCGACGACCAGGGCC
>CALMVY010000105.1 GCA_937873245.1 uncultured Arthrobacter sp.
TCCGGCCACATGTGGGGCCGCGACGGCCAGGAAGCCGACACGCTCGCCGTCCTCCCGGACAGCAGCTACGCCGGCATCTACCAGGTGGTCATCGACGACTGCCGCGCCCACGGCGCCTTCGACCCGACCACCATGGGCACCGTCCCGAACGTCGGCCTGATGGCCCAGGCCGCCGAGGAATACGGCAGCCACGACAAGACCTTCGAGATCCAGTCCGCCGGAACCGTGCAGCTGGTCGACGACGCCGGCACCGTGCTGATCGAACACCAGGTCGCCCCGGGTGACATCTGGCGCGCCTGCCAGACCAAGGACGTGCCGATCCGCGACTGGGTCAAGCTGGCCGTCACCCGCGCCCGCGCCTCCGCCACCCCGGCCGTCTTCTGGCTGGACAAGGGCCGCGCGCACGACGCCCGGATGATCGCGAAGGTGGAGGAGTACCTCAAGGAGCACGACACCGAGGGCCTGCAGATCGCCATCATGTCCCCCGAGGAGGCCACGGCGTTCACGCTGGAGCGGATCCGCAAGGGCGAGGACACCATCTCGGTGACCGGCAACGTGCTGCGCGACTACCTGACGGACCTTTTCCCCATCCTGGAACTGGGCACCAGCGCCAAGATGCTCTCCGTGGTGCCGCTGATCAACGGTGGCGGCCTCTTCGAGACCGGCGCCGGCGGCTCCGCTCCGAAGCACGTCCAGCAGCTGCTGAAGGAAAACCACCTGCGCTGGGACAGCCTGGGCGAGTTCCTGGCCCTCGCCGTCAGCTTCGAGCACCTCGCCACCTCCACGGGTAACGCCCGCGCACAGGTCCTGGCCGACACGCTGGACCGCGCCACCGGCACCTTCCTGCTGGAGGACAAGTCCCCGAAGCGCAAGGCCGGCGAGCTTGACAACCGCGGCAGCCACTTCTACCTGGCCAAGTTCTGGGCCCAGGAGCTGGCACGCCAGACCGACGACGCCGAGCTGGCGGCGGCGTTCTCCGCCGTCTCCGGTGCGCTGGATTCCGGCGAGGAGACCATCGTCGGCGAGCTTCTGGCCGTCCAGGGCTCCCCGGTGGACCTCGGCGGCTACTTCCACCCGGACGAGGCCAAGGCCATTGCGGCTATGCGACCCTCGGCCAAGTTCAGCGAAGTGCTGTCGATGCTGGGATAGCTCCAATTTGCCGGCGTGCTGCCGGCAACGTTTACCCCAACGGCGCACCGGAATCTTCTGGTGCGCCGTTGGCGTTTATCGGGTCGGCGCGCCGGTCTGCTGTTGCCCGGCCGGATGCTGTCCCCTAAGGTACTAAGCAAGCTTAGCTTCTAGCCGGTGCCGCCAACCGCCGGTTCGGAGCCAAGGTTGCCAACCCTGAGGAGTCTTCCCATGCCAGCAGACAGCAACATCCAGATCCCCGGCGCACCGTCCGTTGAACCGCCCACGCTGGAGGAGCCCGCCACGCCGCGGGAACCCCTTCCGCCCAAGCCCGACCAGCAGGGTCCCGAGGCTGTGTCGCCGACGGGCAGCCCCACCGGCGCCCCGGTGAACTCCCGGGCACAGTCGGGCGCTTACCTCACCACTGCCCAGGGGCTACGGCTCTCCGATACAGACCACTCGCTGAAAGCCGGACGGCGCGGCCCGGTGCTGTTGCAGGACCACCACCTGCGCGAGAAAATCACGCACTTCGACCACGAGCGCATTCCGGAACGTGTGGTCCACGCCCGCGGCGCCGGAGCGCACGGCGTCTTCCGGTCCTACGGTTCGGCGTCGAACATCACCCGCGCCGGGTTCCTGGCCAAAGACGTCGAGACACCCGTCTTCGTCCGCTTCTCCACCGTCCTGGGCTCTCGCGGATCGGCCGACACCGTCAGGGACACCCGCGGATTCGCCACCAAGTTCTACACCGACGAGGGCACCTTCGACCTCGTCGGCAACAACATCCCGGTCTTCTTCATCCAGGACGGCATCAAGTTCCCGGACATCATCCACGCCGGAAAACCACACCCGGACCGTGAAATTCCGCAGGCGCAGAGCGCCCACGACACTTTCTGGGACTTCGTGTCGCTGCACACCGAAGCGCAGGCGCACGCGATGTGGAACATGTCCGACCGAGCACTCCCGCGCTCCTACCGCACCATGGAGGGCTTCGGCGTCCACACCTTCCGCCTGGTCAACAGCGAGGGCGCCACGAGCCTGGTGAAGTTCCACTGGAAGCCCAAGCAAGGTGTCCATTCGCTGCTGTGGGAGGAAGCCCAGCTCATCAACGGCATGGACCCGGACTTCCACCGGAGGGACCTGGCCGACGCGATCGAGGCGGGCGCCTACCCGCAGTGGGAACTCGGGGTGCAGGTCTTCCCGGACACGGAGGAGGAGTTCTTCGAAGGCATCGACCTGCTGGACCCCACCAAGTTTGTCCCGGAAGAACTGGCGCCGGTGCAGCCGATCGGGATCATGACCCTGAACGCCAACCCGGTGAACTACTTCGCCGAAACCGAGCAGGTCGCCTTCCACCCCGGCCACCTTGTCCCGGGCATCGACGTCACCAACGATCCGCTGCTTCAGGTCCGGCTCTTCTCCTACATCGACACCCAGATCAGCCGGCTGGGCGGCCCCAATTTCAGCCAGCTTCCGATCAACCGCCCGCACGCGCCGGTCAACGACATGCTGCGCGACGGCATGCACCAGACGGCGGTGCACGGGGGAGCGGCGCCCTACCACCCGAACTCGCTTGACGGCGGCTGCCCTTTCCTCGCCGGCGCCGACCTTGGGGCGTTCATCGATGTCCCGGAGGAGCTCGCCGCCGCGGTCAAGGAACGGAAGTCGCCCGCCTCCTTCGATGACCACTACAGCCAGGCGCGGCTGTTCTTCCGCAGCCTGGCCCCGGTGGAACAGGACCATGTGATCCAGGCGTACACCTTCGAACTCGGGAAGTGCCGCGAGGAGGCCGTGCGCCAGCGCCAGCTCCGCGCGCTGGCCAACATCGACGCAGCCCTGTGCGCCGCGGTGGCATCCGGGCTCGGCATGCCAGCCCCGCAGGCCAGCGAACAAGTGGAAGACTCCGCGCCGAGTCCTGCCGTCTCCCAAGTGGGAGGGTCCTGGCCGGTGGCCGGCCGGGTGGTGGGCATCATCGCCGACGGGGACAGCGACCTGGACTCAGTCCGGGCCGCCCGCACCGCGCTCGACGCCGCCGGGATCGTGCCGCTCGTGATCGCCCCGGCCGGGGGCTTCCTCGGCGGGGCCGACGGCGGCATCCCCGTCCAGCGGACCTACCTCACGGCCCGGTCCACCGAGTTCGACGCCGTGCTGATCGCCGCGTCAGGTGCACCGGCCAAGGACGCCGTGCAGGGACGGGACGCGAAGGCCGGCGAGCCGGGCGCATCCCTTGACCCGCGCGTCGTCCTGTTGCTTTCGGAGATGTTCCGGCACGCCAAGGCAATCGGCGGCTGGGGACCGGCTGTCACGTGCCTGGACGGGGCGAGCATCCCGCAGGACTCGGCGGGCGTCGTCCTGGGCGACGGGCCGGACGACGTCGTGGAGCGGCTCGCCGGGCTGCTTGCTTCCCACCGGGCCTGGGAGCGTTTCCCGGCCACCGGGGCCAGCGCGTAACGCACTGGCGCCCCGGTCATCCGGAGCCAAAAAGGAGGGAGGAGCCCGCGGGCTCCTCCCTCCTTTTTGCACTCCGGGCGGATCGGCGCGGCCCTAGTCGTCGTCCTTGCCCTTTCCCTTGCCCTTGCCAGGGTTTGCCGGCGGCGCGGGCGGGGGAGCCTGCGCTGCTGCGGCCGCCGCCGCGGCCGCGGCATCGGCTTCCGCCTTGGCGGCGGCCGCAGCGGCGGCCTGTGCCGCAGCCTCCTGCTCGGCGGCGACCCGGGCGGCTTCGGCGGCGGCCCGGGCGGCTTCGGCTTCGGCCTGCCAGGCGCTGAGGTCCGCGCGGACGGTATCGACGGACTTCCGGATGCTCTGGTGCCGTTTGAAGGACACTTCGCCGCGGGCGGCCGCCTCGTCCAGGTTCAGGACGAGTTCGTCGAGGTGCTTCAGCGACGCTGCCGGATCATTGGCCGCGGCGGCCTCGGTGACGGCAAGGACCTTGGATTGAAGCTGCCGGGCGGCATCGCGGTCAAGTTCGGGCGCCGGTGCGCATCCGGCCAGGGCGCCGGTGAGCAGCACCGTGCCGAGCAGCCAGCCGGCGAGGAGCTCGCGGGAGCTGCGGGGCGAGGTGGTCCGGGGCGGCAGGGTTGTCAGTTTCATGGCTCCACGCTCTTCTGCAGTTCCTGCAGGTGCTGGCCAAGGTCCCCGGTCACGGCAGGATAGGGGACGACGGCGGGCGGCTCGGGCGCCGTGAGGGCGACGGTGCCAGCGACGGCACCGGTAACAATGGCCAAAAGCGCAACGGACAGCAGGATCTGCGTGCGGCGGCGGGCCAGCCGGAACCGGGAGGCAGTCCGGGACGCCAAGGAACCGCGGTTTGCCAGGGAAGTGAGGTTTGCCTGCGGACTGGGTGCCGCGTCCGGGTCCAGCAGGTGCACGGCGTGGGCGGCGGCAGCGGCCCCGCCGCCATTGCCTGTGGCGGCGATCGAAGCGTCAAGCGGCGCGGTGGCGGGGCCGCCGGGGCCCGGCCCTGGCCCGGCGGAGGGGAGCCGCGGCGGCCGGGCCGGCGGTGCAGGCAGCACCCGGGTGCGCTCTTCGACGAGCGGTCCGGGAAGGGACTCGGCGGAGACCAGGGCATGCCGCAACGCAGTTTCGAGGTCCGCGGCGGACGGCCGGTCCAGGGGATCCAGCGCGGTCATGGAACGGATCAGGTCGGCCCATTCGGCGGGGACGGAATCGGGGATGCCCGGCGCCCGGTGCAGCCTCGCGACGGCGGATTCCACGGCGCTGCCGGGGTATTCGACCTCACCCTTGATGCATTCGAGCAGGACCAGGCCCAGCGAATAGATGTCGCTTGCGGGGCCCAGGTCCGCACCCCGGGACTGTTCCGGGCTCAAGTATGCGGCGGTGCCCACCATGGTGCCCGTGGCGGTCAGCCGGGTCCCGTCCATAATGCGGGCGATCCCGAAGTCGGTGAGCTTTGGCCGCAGCGGTTCCCCGGGACGGACCGGAACCAGCAGGATGTTGGCCGGCTTGATGTCCCGGTGGATGATGCCGAGCGAGTGCACGTAGGCCAGGGCGTCCGACACTCCGGCTCCGATGACCGCGATCTCAGCCAGCGGCAGCGGGCTGTGCCGGATCCGGGCCCGGAGGTCCTGCCCGTCTACCAGCTCCATAGTGAGGAAGGGCCGGGGTTCCTCGGGGATCCGCGTGTCTGTGCCGGCGTCGAAGAGGGTCACCAGGCTTGGATGGTTCAGGGTGGCCAGCAGTTCAATCTCGGCTTCCTGGCGCCTGAGTTCGTCGGGATCGGCGGACTGCGGCGCAAAGAGCTTCAGCGCCACGTCGCGGCCCAGGTTCATGTCTTTGGCGGTGTAGACGGAGGCCATACCGCCCCTGCCGATCACTTCCCCCAGCCGGTAGCGGCCGCCCAGGAGCACTGCCGTGTCGATCTCGGGCGAACTGTCCACGCTTTTCCCCGTCCTATTCCCGTGCGCCACGGCGGCGCCCCTCAAGAATGATACCGGGACGGGTATCGGCTTCCCGCACTGCGGCCGCGGACCGACGGCCGCAGTGCGGGACAGGCATTCCCGGAGCGTGTTGCCGTTGGGTCCCCCAGCGGACCCAACGACGGAATGCTTTGCCGGAGCCTGGTGCCGTTGGATCCCCCAGCGGACCCAACGACGGAATGCCCTGCCGGGGCCGGTGGGGTCGTTGAGTCCCCCAGCGGACCCAACGGCTTCCCTCCAGCACCACGAGACCTCGCGGACGTGGCGGCGCGGCCTTACGGCGGGCGTTCCCTGAAATGCGGTGAGGGTTTGCGGCGCGCCGGCAGCCCTTCGGGTGCGGCTGCCGCGGGGTGCAGCCTCACGGGCGCCGACGACGTCGGTCCCGCGGCTGAAGCGGCGAAAGAGGCAAAAGGGGTGCCGGAATACCGGCAGCGGACGGTGGCGTCCATCGGGGGTCTCCTGGATGACTGTTGGCGGGCGCCCAAGGCAGCCCGATTGGCCGTGCTCTGTGGAGGCAGAGACGGCTAACTAGTCAGGAGATGAACCGGGGTCAGCGGCGACGGCTGAGTGGACGTGCTGCAGCGGGCCACGGATGGGTTCCGCGCCGGCCGTGGGAATCACCAGGTACTGGCTGGGAAGCCAGGCGGCCGCACATCCGGGACCACCGGACGAGAGGGTCGTTCCGGAACCGGAGCCCGGAGCCGCGGGCAGCGCATTGGGTGCGGGCAGACCTGTCCCCTGGGGCCAGGGGCCCGGGCCGTCGTTGCCGGGTGCCGGGGGCGCGGTGCCTCCGGGGGCAGAGCCAGCCGGCGGCGCGGTGGAGTGCTGGCCGTCCCCGGCGAGCCGGGTGTCAGCTTTCAGCGCCGGGAGGTACAGGGCACTTCCGTAGAGCTCATCGCCGGGCGCCGCCGTCGCCTCCTGCGGGTCGGGCAGGGCTTCGAGGCTGGCTTGGCAGTCTGCAGGGGCTTCGGATTCCGGGACGGCGGCGGTGTCCGGGGGAGCGGGAACCGGCGCAGGGAGCACCGCGTCCCGGAGCGCCAGGTCCGGACCTGCCGGATCAGTGGAAGGTGCCGGATCAGTGGAAGGTGCCGGGACCGCAACGGGCTCTGCCGGCAGGGGGTCCGTCACTGCCGGGAGCGTGGGCTCCGGGGCCGGGACCGTGGGCTCCGGGAGCGGAGCGGCCGCGGCAGGCGTTGGATCGGTGGCCGGGATCGTGGGCTCCGGAACCGGGGCGGTCGGCGGAGGCGTTGGCACGGGAGTGCCGGTGGGATCCGGTGCGGGAGCCGGGTACGTTACGTCCGGGTCCGGGGCCGGCGACGGCGTCGGGCCTGAACCGGTTGGCGTTGGCGTTGGGGTCGGTGCCGGGTCCGGCGAAGGCTCGGGCTCCGCCGTGGGCGGGGCAGTCGGCACGGCCGTGGGTTCTGGGGAGGGGTCCGGAGCGGGTGCGGGGTCGGGGCTGGGGTCCGGAGCGGGTGCGGGGGCAGGGGACTCGGACGGGACGGGGGGCGCCGGGGTGGAGGGGGCAGGGTCCGCGGTGGGGACCGGAACAGCGGCCCGGACCGTTCCCGTGGGCGTGGGAACGGCTTCGGCCGCGATGTGAACTGCCGCCGGGACCGTCATGATCACGGCGGCCGTGCTGTCCGCCGTCGGTGATGGAGTGGCTGCGTCGTCAGCGACGGCCGGGGCCGTCGAGAGCGCCAGCCAGGCGATGCCGGCGACGCCGCCCAGGAGCACCCTCCGGAGAGTGCGGCGCGCGCGCAACGGGACTGATGCTGGGTCCACGCGCACACCCCATTTCCCCGAGAGCTCGATGGTTGCCTATAGGGTAAGTCCGCGTGCGGGGGCGAGTCCAGAGTCGAAGGTAACTTGGCGGGTTCAGGCGCCGAAACCGGCCGTCACCGGGCATCGTTCGGGTAGCTCACTCCCAGTTGGGCGCGCACCCCGTCGAACAGCCGCATGGTGTTGAGAGAGTCCTCCAGCGGCATGACTGGGCTTTCGGTGAGTCCCTGCTGGATGCAGCGGGTCACCTCGCGCAGTTCATAGCTGTAGCCCCGCCCGACGACGTCGAAAGACTCGCTGCGGGGCCCGTCGAAGCCGACCTGCACCAGGAGCTCCTTAGGGTTGTTAATCGAGCCGATGGACTGCAGGAAGCCGTGGCTGCCAGCCACTGTGGCGGTCCGTGGGCCGTGCGCCAGCAGGGACGAGGTCAACTGGGCCTGGGCGCCGTGGTGGTAGCCGAGCGTCAGCGCATTCTGGGCGTCGACGCCGTCGTCGTTCAGCCAGCCGGTAGCACTGACGGTCTGCGGGAAGCCCAGGGTGCCCAGGGCCCACAGCAGCGGGTACACGGTGAGGTCCAGCAGTGCGCCGCCGCCATCCTTCGGTGCCCAGAGGCGCGAGGCGGGCGAGTAGGGCGCCGGGAAGCCCAGGTCCGCTCCGACCCACTTGACCTCCCCGATTTCGCCGGAGGCAGCGATCTCGAAAGCCCGCTGCATGGCCGGCAGGAAACGGCTCCACATGGCCTCCATCAGGAACAGGCCCTTGGCGCGCGCCAGGCAGACCAGTTCGGAAGCTTCCCGGGCGTTGACGGTGAGCGCCTTCTCGCAGAGGACGTGCTTGCCCGCAGTCAGGGCCGCCATCGCGATCTCGTGGTGGTGGGCGTGCGGCGTGGCGACGTACACAACGTCGACTGCGTCGTTTTCGAGCAGCCGTTCATAGCCGGTCTGCCCGTTCTGGTCCCCGTAGGCCCGGGCGAAGCCGAAGTCAGCGGCGAAGGCATCCGCCGCTGCCTGGGTGCGCGAACTGACGGCGTAGAGCTCGGCGTCGGCAAGCAGTTCCAGATCGCGGGTCACGGACGCCGCAATGCCTCCCGTTGCGATGACCCCCCAGCGCAGCCTGGCTCCGGTAGCAGTCCTGGGATCGGGGTCCGCCTGGCTGAACAACCAGGGCTTGGCGATGAGGGCGGTCATGGAGTCATCTTCTCACCCGGGGAGGGGCGCCCCGGGCGGCCGCGCCGACGCTGCGGGAGCGTTGGGCTGGTGGCCGCCGAAGCTGCGGGAGCGTTGGGCTGGTGGCCGCCGAAGCTGCGGGAGAGTTGGGGTGGTGGCCGCACGGGGAAGCCGGGCAGCACAAAACCCCGGCCCGCCAGGAGGCGGAGCCGGGGCTCTTGTGGTGCTGTTCAGACAGGAACTACTGCTTGGTGATCGGTCCAAGCACCGGATCGTTGACGTATTCGGTGTAGACGTTCTCCTGCGTCACGATGACCGGCTCCAGCAGGTATGCCGGCACAACCTTGACCGTGTTGTTGTAGGACTTGTCGTCGTTGATCTCAGGCGTCTTGCCGGCCTGAAGGTCCTTGACCATGGTGATGGCGTGGTCCACGAGCTTGCTGGTGTCCTTGTTGATGGTGGAGTACTGCTCCCCGGCCATGATGGACTTCACGGACTCGACTTCGGAGTCCTGGCCGGTGACGACCGGAATGGGCTTGCCGGCAGCCTTCACCGAGGTGATGATGGCGCGGGCCAGTGTGTCGTTCGGGGACAGCACGCCGTCGAGCGGTGCACTGCTGTAGGTCCCGGCGAGGAGGGTGTCCATGCGCTTCTGGGCGTTCTCAGCCTTCCAGCCCTGGGTCACGGCCTGCTCGAAGGTCGTCTGGCCGGACAGCACCTTGAGGGTGCCGTCGTCCATCTTCGGCTTCAGGACGCTCATGGCGCCGTCGAAGAAGACCTTCGCGTTGGCATCATCCGGGGAACCGGCGAAGAGCTCGATGTTGTACGGGCCTTCCGGCTTCTTGGCCTTCATGCCCTCCAGCAGCGCCTGGCCCTGGAGTTCACCGACCTTGAAGTTGTCGTAGGCCACGTAGTAGTCCACGTTTGCGGTGTTCAGGAGCAGACGGTCATAAGCGATGACCGTGGCGCCGGACTCTTTCGCCTGCTGGAGCTGGGTGCCCAGCTGCGCACCGTCGATGGCACCGACGATGATGACCTTGGCGCCCTTGGTGATCATCGCGCTGATCTGGTTCTGCTGTTCCGAAACGCCGCCGTTGGCGAACTGCACGTCCGGCTTGAAGCCGGCGGCGGTGAGGCCGTCGTTGAAGAGCGTCTCCGCCAGGACCCAGTTTTCGCTGGTCTTCTGGGGGAGCGCGACGCCGATCAGGGCGTCCTTGGGGAACGCTTCCCCGCCGGTGGTGGACCCGCCGGTGGTTCCGGAGTCCGTGCGGCCGCAGGCTGTCAGCGCCAGTGCCGCAATGGCAGCGATTGCTGCTGCCTTTCCTGCTTTACCAATCAGTCGCATTGTTTGGTTCGCTTTCTTTTAGATGGTGTGCGGAGAATTTTGGAGCCGTCCAGGAGGCGGATCAGATGCCCCGTGAGATGACCTCTTTGGTGGAGGTGGTCTCGTCGGCCTTGATCTCGCTGCTGCGGCCGAAGTTCTTCATCAGCATGCCGATGATGGATTTCTTGCCCTGGTTCTTGTTGTAGACGTCGAAGGCGACGGCGATCAGGAGCACGAGGCCCTTGATGATCTGGGTGAGGTCGGCGCCGACGCCGAGGAGCTGCAGGCCGTTGTTCAGGACGGCCATGACCAGGCCGCCGACGATCGAGCCGATCACGGTGCCGACGCCGCCGGTCACCGCGGCGCCGCCGATGAACACGGCTGCGATGGCGTCCAGTTCCCAGCCGACGCCGTCGAACGGGCCTGAGGCAGTGGAACGGCCGACGAAGATCATGCCGGCGAGGCCGGCAAGGACGGACATGTTCATCATGACCAGGAAGTTGACCTTCTTGGACTGGACGCCGGAGAGCTCGGCGGCGTGCCGGTTGCCGCCGACCGCGTAGATGTGGCGGCCGATGACGGTCTTGGAGGAGATGAACCCATAGATGAGCACGAGCGCCGCCAGGATCAGGCCCGGGATCGGGAACGACGTGCCCGGCCGGCCGGTAGCGAACAGGTACGTCGCGTACAGGATGGCGCCGCAGATCAGGACCAGCTTGACGATGCTGACCCAGGCTTCGGGCACCTCGGCGCCCAGGGCCTTGGCGTTGCGCCGGGAGCGGATCTCGCTGAAGACCACGAACGCGACCGCAAGGAGGCCCAGCAACACGGTGAGGTTGTTGTAACCGGTGTTCGGCCCGATCTCGGGCAGATAGCCGGAACCGATCTTCTGGAAGTCGGCGGGAACCGGGATGGTGTTGGATTTGCCGACGTACTGGTTGGCGCCGCGGAAGATCAGCATGCCCGCCAGCGTGACGATGAACGCCGGGATGCCGACATAGGCCGTCCAGAATCCCTGCCAGGCGCCGATCAGCACACCCAGCCCCAGCCCCATCAGGATTCCGAGGTACCAGGGGATGCCCCAGTCGCGGATGAAGAGGGCCACGCAGACGCCCACGAACGCCGCAACCGAGCCAACGGAGAGGTCGATGTGGCCGGCGATGATGACCAGGACCATGCCGATGGCAAGGATCAGGATGTAGGAGTTGCCGTTGAAGAGGTTGATGACGTTGCCCGGGGTGAGCGTCCGGCCATCGGTGGCAATCTGGAAGAAGATGATCAGGGCCACCAGGGCGAAGATCATGCCGAATTGGCGGGTGTTGCCGCCAAAGAGCTTCTTGAGCGCGTTCATTGTTTCAGTCCTTGTTTCCGTCAGTGTTCGGAGCGGTTGGCCACAGCGGTCAGGCGGTCTTGCGTGCGGAGGTCATGAGTTTCATGAGGCTTTCCTGGCTGGCTTCGTCCTTGTCGAGCACGCCGGTGATGGCGCCTTCGAAGATGGTGTAGATGCGGTCTGAGAGGCCCAGCAGCTCGGGCAGCTCCGAGGAAATCACGATCACGCCCTTCCCCTGGTTGGCCAGCTGCTGGATGATGCCGTAGATCTCGTACTTGGCGCCGACGTCGATGCCGCGGGTGGGCTCGTCGAGGATCAGCAGCTCGGGGTCGGTGAACATCCATTTCGCGAGCACCACCTTCTGTTGGTTGCCGCCGGAGAGCTTGGCCACGCCCTCCTCCACGGACGGCGCCTTGGTCCGCAGCGATTTGCGGTACTGCTCGGCGACCGAGAACACCTTGTTGGCGTCAATGACGTTGCGTTTGCTGACTTTGCGCAGGTTGGCCGAGACGGTGGTCTCTTTGATGTCGTCCAGCAGGTTCAGGCCGAGGGACTTGCGGTCCTCGGTGACGTAGCCCAGTCCGGCGTCGATCGCCTGCTTGACGCTCTTGAGTTCGACCTCCTTGCCGTGCATGTAGATCTGTCCGGAGAGGAAACGGCCGTAGGAGCGGCCGAAGACGGAGCGGGCGAGTTCGGTGCGCCCGGCGCCCATCAGCCCGGCGAAGCCGACGATCTCGCCGCGGCGGACGAAGAAGTTGGAGTTCTTGCAGACCATCCGGTCCTCGACCTGCGGGTGGCCCACGTTCCAGTTCTTGACCTCGAAGAAGGTCTCGCCGATCTTCGGCTCGTGGTCCGGGAAGCGGGATTCCAGGGTCCGGCCCACCATGCCCTTGATGATGCGGTCCTCGTCGACGCCGTCGGCCTTGACGTTCAGGGTCTCGATCGATTTGCCGTCACGGATGATGGTGATGGAGTCCGCGATCTGCTCGATCTCGTTGAGTTTGTGGGAAATGATGATGGACGTGATGCCGCGGCCTTTCAGGCCGAGCATCAGGTCCAGCAGGTGCTGGGAGTCGGATTCGTTCAGGGCGGCCGTGGGCTCGTCGAGGATGAGGAGCTTCACCGACTTGTTCAGGGCCTTGGCGATCTCGACGAGCTGCTGCTTGCCGACGCCGATTTCCTTGATCGGGGTTTCCGGGTCTTCCCGGAGCCCGACCCGGGCCAGCAGCTCGGTGGAGCGGGTCCGGGCCTCGGCCCAGTCGATCACCCCGCGCTTGGTGGGTTCGTTGCCCAGGAAGATGTTTTCCATGATGGACAGTTCGGGGATCAGCGCGAGCTCCTGGTGGATGATCACGATGCCGGCGTGCTCGCTGGCCCGGATGTCCTTGAACTGCTGGACTTCGCTCTGGTAGACGATGTCGCCGTCGTAACTGCCGAACGGGTAAACCCCGGACAGAACCTTCATCAGGGTGGACTTGCCGGCGCCGTTCTCCCCGCAAATCGCGTGGATCTCACCGGCCTTTACCCGCAGGTTCACCTCGGACAAAGCTTTAACGCCGGGGAACTCTTTGGTGATGGAGCGCATCTCGAGGATTACCGGATCGCTGTGCGTGTTGAGGGACGTCATCTGCCCTTACGCCTCCAATGCATGACTTCGTTGTCCGCCCCTGCAAACCGCAGGGTCGTCTGATGGAAAAGTAAACTGGATCACAGGCCTTGTCGTCAAGTCTTTAACGCAACAGCCCGATAACAAAAACTCAGTTCCGCCGGATTCCCGCGTGCTGGAAGACCAAAGCGGTGGCTCCGAGGGCCTCGGCGCGGTCGCCCAGCGAGGACATGGTGAGCGTCGTCGTCTCGCCGATGACGGGCACGGCATGCCGGACCAGGCCCCGCCGGATCGGATCCAGCAGCAGCTCGCCGAGTCCTGCCAGCGGGCCGCCGACCACGATCACTTCGGGGTTGATCAGGTTGGCCACGTTGCCCAGGGCGCGGCCGACGGCGAGCCCGGCGTCGTCCACGACCCGCAGGGTCGCGGAGTCCCGGGCCAGGGCCTTGCGGACGATGTCCTCCGGCGTGAGCGGTGCGTCCTCGCCGCGGCCCAGGAGCTCGATCATGGTGGTGGTCGAGGCAATGGTTTCCAGGCACCCCCGGTTCCCGCAGCGGCAGACCAGCCCGTGTTCATGGATGGTGGCGTGGCCGATTTCGCCGGTGATTCCCACGTTGCCGTAGTACGGCATGCCGTTCAGGATCAGCCCCGCGCCGATGCCGGACCCGATCTTCAGGAACATCAGGTTGCTGATGCCGGTGTGGGGCCCCCACGTGACCTCGGACAGCGCGCCCAGATTGGCGTCGTTGTCCACGAAAACGGGGAGGTCAAGGGCTTCTTCCAGGCGTTTGAGGATATTGATGCCCACCCACTCGGGCAGGATGGCGCCCTGCGCCACGGTGCCGGTTCGGCGGTCGATGGGGCCGGGAATCCCGACGCCGGCTCCCACCACGGCACTGCGTTCCACGCCGCTGTTGGCCAGGAGTCGGTCCAGCAGTCCGACGGCGGCGGTGATGCCCTCCTCGGCGTGGTGGCCCAGCGGGAGCAGGACCGATTCCTCGGCGATCACGTGGTAGCTCAGGGAGGCGAGGACGACCCGCAGGTGCCGGCGGCCGAAGTCGATCCCGACGGCGACTGCCCCGTTGCTGTTGAGCCGGACATTCAGGGCCCGGCGGCCCGAGCTGGTGATCGGTTCGGTGGACGCCAGCCCGGCATCCTGCATGATCTTGACGATGTTCGAGACAGTGGCCGTGGAGAGGCCGGTCTGCCGTGCCAGTTCCGCCTGCGTGGAGGGCCCGGCGAGAAGGCATTCAATGATCCGCTGTTGGTTCAGGTGCCGGAGCGCGGATTGTGATCCGGGGTTTTTGGTGCGGCTCCTCGTTGAGCGCGTTGGTGAGGGCATGCAATGAAGAGTGCCCCATCCCCGTCTTGTAGTCAAGAAGTTAACGCAACTGGTGCACGCGTGTCGCTTCCGGCGGCGGCGGGGTGCCCCCGGCGCCCACGGCGCCGCCGTCGACCGTTGAACGAGCCGGTCCCGGGCGTCAGGCGTGCATCTCCCGGTGCGCCCGGGCCAGTTCCCGGTAGTGCGCGGCGTTCTGCTGGACCCCGGCGAACTCCTCGTCGCTCAGTTCGCGGCGCACCTTGGCGGGCACCCCGGCCACCAGCGAGCGGGGCGGGATGATGGTTCCTTCCAGCACCACGGCGCCGGCCGCGATAAGGGAACCGGCGCCAATGACGGCGCCGTTGAGGATCGTGGCGCTCATGCCGATCAGGCAGTCGTCCTCGACCGTGCAGCCATGCACGACGGCACTGTGGCCGACGCTGACCCGGGCGCCGACCGTGCAGGGGAAGCCCGGGTCGGCGTGCAGCACCACGTTGTCCTGCAGGTTGCTGCCGGCGCCGACGGTGATCGCGGCGGTGTCCGCCCGGACGGAGACGCCGTAGAAGGCGCTGGAGTCCTCGGCGAGCGTCGCCTTGCCGATCACCGAGGCGCTCGGCGCGACGAAGGCGGATTCGTGGACAGCCGGGGTGTCCCCGGCAAATGCGTAAATGGGAGCCATCCCTCCAGCCTAGGACACGCCGCGACCCAAGTAGCTGGCAGCAGGGGCCGTTATGAGCCCCCAAAACGGCCCCTGCTGCGAGTTGGGCGGGCGGGGGTTGAACCGTGCCCGGGGCTGAGTAGGATCGGGCCATCAACTGCGCTGTCCGGGAGGTGTCTGTGATGACCGACAACGTGTTCCTGCGAACGATGCGGCGGCTGGAGGACTCGGACCGCCTTGACCCGGCCGTCCGGGTTGCGGATCCGCTCGCGGGCCGGCTCGTGGCCAACCGCAGGCTGCGGCGCTTCTTCCATGGCGACGCCACCAGGATCCCGCCACACGTGATCGCGACGGATGTGCCCTTCGGCGCCTGGTTCATGGCGATCTTCCTCGACCTTTTCCGCGACGCCGGCACGCGCAGGGCAGCCACGCGGCTGGTGGCACTCGGCGTCGTCGCCGCGGCTCCCACCGGAATCAGCGGCTGGGCCGAATGGGCCCGGGCGGACCGCGGCACCCGGCGCGTCGGCGTCCTGCATGCCGCGGCCAACCTCGCCGCGACGCTCATCTTCCTGGCGTCCTGGGCCGCGCGGACCCGCGACCGCCACCTCCTCGGCGTGGGGCTGGCCCGCGCGGGCGGCGCCCTGCTGATCGTCGGGGGTTTCCTCGGCGGGTACATGCGCGGCGCGCGCCGCCCCTGAGCTTGGGTTCAGTCGGGGGAGCGGAGGACGGTGAAACCCCCGCCCCCGCTGTCCGGGTCGGGGCCGGGAAGGACGACGGCGATCGGGGCGCCGGGCGCCGTTACCCGGCTGAGTTCGCGGACGACATCGTCCCATTCCTCCGGCGGCAGGCCCGCCAGGGCGTCCACCGCCCAGACCGAGGAGAACGCCGCGTCGGCGAACGGCAGGGCGCCGGCCCCCGCCACCGATGCCTCCAGCCCGCGGGCGCGCGCGGAATGAATGTTCTCCTCGGATGTGTCGACGCCGGTGAAGTGGATGCCGGACTGGACAAAGCGCAGCCCGTCTGTGCCCTGGCCGCAGTCGAGGCCCAGGACACCCCTGCGGCCCTCGGCTTTGAGCAGGGCCACGAATTCGGAGAGCGGATCTTCCGGGGAAAGTGCCATACCCCTATTCAATGACCGCCGTCAGCTGAAAACAACGGGATCAGTTGAATTCAGCGGCTCAGTTGAAGACAACCGTCCGGTTCCCGTCCAGCAGGACCCGGTGCTCGGCATGCCACTGCACCGCCTGGGCCAGGGTGCGGCCCTCCACGTCGCGGCCCATCTGGACGAACTGTTCGGCCGTGCGCCGGTGGTCCACGCGGATGACTTCCTGCTCGATGATCGGGCCCTCGTCCAGGGCGGCCGTCACATAGTGCGCGGTGGCGCCGATGAGCTTCACGCCGCGGGCGTGCGCCTGGTGGTAGGGCTTGGCGCCCTTGAAGGACGGCAGGAAGGAGTGGTGGATGTTGATGGCCTTGCCGGTCAGCTCCTGGCACAGTTCGTCGGAGATGATCTGCATGTAGCGGGCCAGGACCGTGAGCTCGACGTCATGCTCGGCCATCAGGGCCCGCAGTTCATCCTCGGCCTGGACTTTGGTGGCCGGGGTGACCGGGATGTGGTGGAAGGGGATGCCGTAGAACTCGGCCAGGCCCGCGAGGTCGCGGTGGTTGGAGACAATCGCCGGGATCTCGATCGGCAGGGTGCCGGAGCGCTGCAGGAACAGCAGGTCATTGAGGCAGTGCGCCGAGGTGCTGGCCATCAGCAGCGTGCGGACCTTCCGGCCGGCCGGGTTCAGGCTCCACTGCATGCCGAACGCCTGGGCTACAGGTTCCAGCGCGGCCTGGAGCTCCAGCTGGGAGGCCGCCGTCGTGGCCTCGACGCGCATAAAAAAGGTGCCGGTGCTCTGGCTGCCGTACTGCTGCGAGTCCGTAATATTGCAGCCCGCGACGAGCAGGGCGCCGGCGACGGCGTGCACGATTCCGGGGCGGTCCGGGCAGGAGAGGGTCAGGATGTAGGAAGCAGTCAGCTGGTCGTCAGTCACGGAGGATAGCCTACCCGCGGCGGCACTGGGGCCAGTGCACGGCTGCGCGCAAGGGCTGGCGCGCGGCTGTGGCCGGGCCGCCGCTCTGGGGTAGTCTGGACGGGTCGCAACTGGCGTTGGGTGGCTAACCACCAGGGAGCGGCATTCACGCAGACCACGGATCGTACGCCTGGGCCGAGGGTCATGTTTTCCGGTTGGCAGCACCCGCTGCCGGCCCGCATCGGTACCCCTCTCACGGGGGCCGGTCCCCTTGGCACGTCCCCATCATCCGGGGCCGTAATTTAGGGGCGCCGCCGCGGGCCAGCCGGTAACCTGACCTTAAGCAGTGCCCGTTGCCTAGCCAGGAGTTCCCCGTGACCACCTCCCTTAGCCTTTCGTCCGCCGCAGTGAGCAACCAGCCGCTGGCCGACCTCGATCCCGAAATCGCCGCCGTTCTGGCCCAGGAGCTCGGCCGCCAGCGCGGCACCCTGGAAATGATCGCCTCCGAGAACTTCGCCCCCCGGGCCGTCATGGAGGCCCAGGGCTCGGTCCTGACCAACAAGTACGCCGAGGGCTACCCCGGCCGCCGCTACTACGGCGGCTGCGAATACGTCGACATCGCCGAGCAGCTCGCGATCGACCGTGTGAAGGAACTGTTCGGCGCCGAGTACGCCAACGTCCAGCCGCACTCCGGCGCCCAGGCCAACGCCGCGGCCCTCTCCGCCATGATCACCCCGGGCGACAAGATCCTCGGCCTGTCCCTGGCCCACGGCGGCCACCTGACCCACGGCATGAAGCTCAACTTCTCCGGCAAGCTGTACAACGTCGCCGCGTACCAGGTCGAGGAAGACAACTTCCGCATCGACATGGACAAGCTGCGCGCGCAGGCCATCGCCGAGAAGCCCCAGGTGATCATCGCCGGCTGGTCCGCCTACCCGCGCCACCTGGACTTCGCGGCCTTCCGCTCGATCGCCGACGAGGTCGGCGCCCTGCTCTGGACGGACATGGCGCACTTCGCCGGCCTCGTGGCCGCCGGGCTGCACCCGAGCCCGGTCCCGCACTCCGACGTCGTCACCTCCACGGTGCACAAGACCCTCGCCGGGCCCCGCTCCGGCGTGATCCTGGCCAAGCAGGAGTGGGCCAAGAAGATCAACTCCAACGTCTTCCCGGGCCAGCAGGGCGGACCGCTGATGCACGTCATCGCCGCCAAGGCCGTCGCGTTCAAGATCGCCGGCACGGCGGAATTCAAGGAGCGCCAGGAGCGCGTCCTGGAAGGCGCCCGGATCATCGCCGACCGCCTGAACCAGGCCGATGTGTCCGACGCCGGCGTCTCGGTCCTGACCGGCGGGACCGACGTGCACCTGGTCCTGGTGGACCTGCGCAACTCCCAGCTCGACGGCCAGCAGGCCGAAGACCTCCTGCACTCGGTGGGCATCACGGTCAACCGCAACGCCGTCCCCTTCGATCCGCGCCCGCCGATGGTCACCTCCGGCCTGCGCATCGGCACCCCGGCCCTGGCAACGCGGGGCTTCGGCGCCGACGAGTTCACCGAGGTCGCGGAGATCATCGCCACCGCGCTGAAGGCCGGTTCCGCCACGGACGTCGAGGCGCTCCAGTCCCGCGTGGACAAGCTCGCCGCCGACTTCCCGCTGTACCCGCAGCACGAGCAGTGGTAGGCCATGACTTCTGCAGAGACAGCAAAAACAGCTGAAACCGCGCGGATCCTTGACGGCAAAGCCACCGCCGCCACGATCAAGGCCGAACTGACCGAACGCGTCGCCGTCCTGAAAGCCAAGGGCATCGTCCCGGGCCTGGGCACCATCCTGGTGGGCTCGGACCCGGGCAGCACCTGGTACGTCGGCGGCAAGCACAAGGACTGCGCCGAGGTGGGCATCACCTCCATCCGGCGCGACCTGCCGGAGGAGACCACGCAGGAGGAGCTCCTGGCCGTGGTCCGGGAGCTCAACGAGAACCCGGACTGCACCGGCTACATCGTCCAGCTGCCGCTGCCCAAGCACATCGACCAGGACGTCATCCTGGAGGCCATGGATCCGGACAAGGACGCCGACGGCCTGCACCCGATGAACCTCGGCCGGCTGGTGGCCAACGTCAGCGGCCCCATGAAGTCCCCGCTGCCGTGCACCCCCAAGGGCTGCGTGGAGCTGCTCACCCGGCACGGCATCAACCTCAACGGCAAGCGTGTGCTCGTCGTGGGCCGCGGCGTCACGATCGGCCGGCCGGTGGGGCTGCTGCTCACCCGCAAGGACGTCAACGCCACCGTCGTCCTGGCGCACACCGGGACCGTGGACCTGCCCGCCGAACTCCGGCAGGCCGACGTCGTCATCGCCGCGGCCGGCCAGCCGCACATGATCAAGGCGGAGGACCTCAAGCCCGGCGCGATCGTGCTCGACGTCGGCGTCAGCCGCGTCGACGACGGTTCCGGCAAGGCTGTGGTCACCGGTGACGTGGACCCCGCGGCGGCCGACGTCGCCGCCTGGCTCTCCCCGAATCCCGGGGGAGTGGGGCCGATGACCCGCGCCATGCTGCTGGCCAACGTGGTGGAAACCGCGGAACGCCACGCTGCCGGCGAAGCAACGTCCGGCGACGCCTAGGCCCG
>CALMVY010000106.1 GCA_937873245.1 uncultured Arthrobacter sp.
ACGGAGAAACGGTAGATCGTGGCAGGTCCCTGGCCTTCGGCGTCGGCCATGGTGAGGAGCTTCTCGGTCAGCTCCGGAGCGAGGTACCCGGGCGCCACGGCGGTGAGGTCCGCCTGGAGCAGCACATGGTTCAGGGCCGCCGGCAGGTGTTCGCCCAGGATGCCCAGCGCCTCGTCGGGCAGTTCGGCGGCGATTGCCGCACCGATCTGGCTGAGGGCGCCCGAGCCGATGAGACCGAGCATCTCCGCCTCGGCCAGGACACCCCGGATCAGGGAGCTGAAACGCCGTGCCATCCGGGGCTGCGTCCAGTCGGCACGCTCCAGCACCGCCGCGGCGTCCAGTACCGGGGCCTGCCCGTCCGACGCCGCGGCCTCCTCTGTCAGTTCCGCCAGAATTTCCAGGATCCGCTTCCGGACCACCGGGGCGTCCGGGCGCTGGGCCTCGGCCGAAAGCGCATTGATGGTGCTGCCGGCGGCGCCGCGGTGGACAGCCGGGCCTGAGGCCTGGCCGTTGACGGGCTGCCCGACGAGGGAGGGCGCCCGCTCGCTGGCGAGCCAGGCATTGACGAGCCAGAGCCACTGCTCCTGCCGCGGAAGTGTCAGCCATTCAAGCTGCGCCGGCTGGACCCACGCGGAACTGTCCACGTCCAGGCGGATGAGTCCGGCCAGGGCGCACAACTCCGCCAGCACACCGGCGTCGTGCATCTCGAGGCGCAGTCCGTCCGCGAGGCGCTTCAGCTCCCGGACGCCCACGCCGCCGCTGCGCAGGGTGACGAGAGGCTGCTCGCGGACAATATAGAGCAGTTCACCGACCAGCCGCAGGGTCTCGGCGATTGCGCTCAAGGCGGCATTGCGGCGCAACGCCGCAGAGGTGGAACCCAGCCGTGGCACCGGAGGAGCCAGCGCAAACTTCTCGATGACATAGCCGCCGCGCAGCGAGACGCCGACGCTGTGCGGCAGCTCCACGTGGGCGGCGTCCAGCGGCACGAGCAGCCCGCGGGCCAGGAGCCAGTCCACCGGCCCGACGTCGGCGGCCTCATGCAGTACGGAGGCGCGCCGTTGCGCCTGGGGAACGGCGCCCATGGCCCAGTTCCCGAAGCGTGCGAGCAGCGCCGTGGTGCGTTCCGGGGCGGTGTCCAGGATCTGCCGGAGGGACTCCGGAGTGGCCGTCCAGTGCTGCAGCGACAGGGCGGCTTCCATCGGCGTGGTCGCGGGGGAGAGCGCGGCGCCGCTGCGGTGCAGTTCCGCGACGAGCTGGACCACCCGCTGCGCGAAGGCCGGCTGCAGCCGTACGAGCTCGGTGTAGCTGCGCCCCAACCCGGCCGGATAAATACCGATCACGTCCTTGAGGCTGCCCACGGGCAAGTAGTACCGCTGCTTCGCGCCGGCCGGGACGGCGCCGTGCGGGGGCTCCGCGCGGTGGACGAGGGCCAGTTCCTGCAGCGAATGCAGCATCTTTTCGATTGAGGCCAGGGTGGAGCCGTTGATCAGCTTCTTCAGCATCGGGGCGGAGGCGCTGTGCCCCGTATCGGTATTGGTGCACAGGTGCAGGGTTTCGAGGACCTGCATCTCCGGGCGGTTGAGCCGCTCCAGGGCGCGCTGCACACTGACGCGGCCGCTGGCCCGGGCGGCGAGGGCCGCGAAGTCCGGCACGCCGGGAGAGATGAGGTCCGGCCGCGCGGAGAACAAGGCGCGCAACGAATCATCGCTGCGTGCCTGAAGTTCCTTGCTGAGCGCGCGGATAAGGGACATCAGTGCAAGGCTACCTTTCGTCCGGCCCGCGGGTGCGCCGGCGGGCTGCCACGCCGTCGATCACGAGCAAGAGCATCAGCAGGAAGGCCGCGGGGAGCCCGTAGAGGGCTGTGGAGGTGATCCACGCCGGCGACACGGCATTGTTGAAAGCCATCGCCATCACGACGCCGACGGCCGCGAGCGACAGCACGGCGGCGACGGCCGCAACGATCAACAGTGGCCGCCGGAATCGCAATGGAGTCATGAAGCTAACGCTAACAGTCCGGCCTGTTCCGCGCCCCAAACGGCCAAAATGGGCCAGGCAGGATAACCTTGAGGGAACAGACCAACACGGTCCGGGCAGTCATACCCTGAACCCGCATATCAATGCGGATGCGGTGACCGCCGGCCGTGTCACCAGCAGAACGAAGAAGGTTGATTACGTGCCTACCGGCAAGGTCAAGTGGTATGACAAGGAAAAGGGCTTCGGATTCCTCGCGGGCGAGGACGGCCAGGAAGTCTTCCTGCCGAAATCCGCGCTGCCCGAGGGGGTAACCGAACTCAAGGCCGGCACCCGGGTTGAGTTCGGCGTGGCCGACGGGCGCAAGGGCGCCCAGGCCCTGGGCTTGCGCGTGCTGGACAAGACACCGTCCATCGCCAAGGCCAAGCGGCCCAGCGCGAAGGACCTCGCCCCGCTGGTGCAGGACCTCGTCACCGTGCTGGACAACCTGTCCGGAACGCTGTCCGCGGGCAAGTACCCGGAAGGCAACAAGGGCAAGGCGATCGCCGTCGCCCTGCGTAAGGTTGCCGACGAGCTGGACGCGTAAGGCCCCGCGATGACTCCGGAAACCGATCAGACCGCGTCCCCCCTCGGGGCAAGCGCAGCCGGGGAAACTAGCGCAGCCGGGGACAGCAGCGCAGCCGGGGACAAGAAAGCCGGAACCAAGGTGGGCACCAAGCCGCGCGCCGGGGTTCCCGTGTGGCGCACCGGCAAACCGGACGCCTTCCTGGCCGGCGCCGTCGACGTCGCGCGTGCTGCTATCGAGGGCATCGCCCCCGCCGAACAGATCGGCCGGCACCTGGCGGCCAAAAGCGAAGGCGACCGCCTGGTCACGCATCTCTTCGAGTCAAAGCTGGCCGGCTACGGCGGCTGGCAGTGGTACGCCGTGCTGACCCGGAACTCCAGGTCCAAGGTTGTTACGGTCGACGAGCTGGGCCTGCTGCCCTCCGAAGACTCGATCCTGGCGCCCGAATGGATTCCGTGGGCCGAACGGGTCCGCCCCGGCGATGAGCAGGGCGAGGAAGAAACCCTGGAAGCCGCAACAGCGGCGCCCCGGGAGGACACGGACGGGGCCACCGCGGACTATGCCACGGCCAATAGTGATGCCGCGCCGGAAGACGGCACCGACGCCGACGCCGCCGACGTTGAGGACGCTGGCACCGGAGATGCTCCGGAGGGCGAGCCGACCGCCCCGGAGGCTGACTAGCGGTTGGAACCATCCGGGGCGCTGCACAGTGAGGGCTGGACATGATGTCCACCTTCAAGTCCCTGCATATCCTGAACTACCGGATCTGGTTCATCGGGGCGCTCATCTCCAACATCGGGACCTGGATGCAGCGCACTGCCCAGGACTGGCTGGTCTTTGACCACCTGACCGACCACGACGCCGGCGCCATGGGCATCACGATGGCCTTGCAGCTCGGGCCCCAGCTCTTCCTCGCACCAGTGGCCGGGCTGGTAGCCGACCGCTTCAACCGCAAACAGCTGCTCGTCCTGACCCAGTCCGCGATGGCGCTGCTCAGCGCGGCCCTCGGCATCCTCGTGGTGTCCGGAGCGGCAGAACTGTGGCATGTTTACGGGTTCGCGCTGTTGCTGGGCGTCGTTTCCGCCCTCGACGCACCCGTGCGCCAGACCTTCGTCTCCGAACTGGTCCGCGACGACTACCTGCCCAATGCGGTGGCCCTCAACAGTGCCTCCTTCAACGTGGCCCGGATGATCGGACCGGCGGTGGCCGGCGTCCTCACGGTCGCTGTCGGTGCCGGCTGGGTGTTCCTGATCAACACACTGACCTTCGTGGCGCTGCTGCTGAGCCTGTGGAAGATTCCCGCCGCGTCGCTGCGCCAATTGCCCCGGGCCGCGGCCGGCAAGGGCCGGATCCGCGAGGGGCTGCGCTACGTGCGCTTCCGGCCGGACATCGTGGTGGTGCTGGTCGCCGTCTTCATTGTGGGCACCCTGGGCCTGAACTTCGTTTTGTTTATTGCGGCCATGGTCGGAACGGAATTTGGCCTGGATGCCAGCGCCTTCGGGCTGATGAACTCCATCATGGCCATCGGCTCCGTTGCGGGCGCCCTGCTGTCCGCCGGGCGCAACAAGCCCAGGCTGCGGATTATTTTCGGGGCGGCCGGAGCCTTCGGCGTGGCCTCCGGCATCGCCGCGCTGGCCCCCAGCTACTTCTGGTTCGGCGTGGCGCTGGTTCCGGTGGGGCTCTTCGCCATCACGATGTTGACCAGTGCCAACGGCTACGTGCAGACAACCACGGACCCCGTGATGCGGGGCCGCGTGATGGCCCTCTACATGGCGATTTTCATGGGCGGAACGCCGATCGGGGCGCCGCTCGTAGGTTGGGTCGCGAACGTCGCCGGTCCCCGCTGGTCCCTGAGCGTGGCGGCGGCGTCCGGCCTGATCGCGGCCCTGATCGGGCTGGCGTGGATCATCCGCGCCAGGCAGCTTCGCATCCGGTTCGACCGCCGGGCCCGCGGGCTGCGCTACTTCCGCGTCGTGGCCGCCCGTCCCGGCGCAACCGGCCTTGGCGCGACCGGCCCTGACGAGGACCCCACCGCGGACGGCGCCGCCCGGGGATAAACCCAGTCGACGCCGTCGGAGGCTGACGATTTCAGCCCCGGTGGTTCGGTGGGGGGAGCTACTTCTTCAGCTCACCCACGACGAAGTCGATGCATTCCAGCAGTGCCGACACGTCGTCTGGCTCGATCGCCACGAACGTTGCGATGCGGAGCTGGTTGCGGCCCAGCTTGCGGTAGGGCTCGGTGTCCACGATGCCGTTGGCGCGGAGCACCCTGGCGATTGCCGCGGCGTCGATTGATTCGTCGAAATCGATCGTTGCAATGACGTTGGAGCGGTCCTCGGCCTGCGTCACGAACGGGGTGGCATACTCCGAGGCCTCGGCCCAGCGGTAGATGCGGCCGGCGGAATCCGCGGTGCGGGCGGATGCGAAGTCCAGGCCGCCGTTCGCGTTGAGCCACTGCACCTGGGCGTCGAGGGTGACGAGCGTCGCCAGTGCGGGGGTGTTGTACGTCTGGTTCAGCCGCGAGTTGTCAATTGCCGTCTGGAGATCCAGGAAGTCCGGGATCCAGCGGCCGCTGGCCTTGACCCGGGCCGCGCGCTCCAGCGCTGCAGGGGAGAACAGGCCAAGCCACAGGCCGCCGTCGGAGGCGAAGTTCTTCTGCGGGGCAAAGTAGTAGACGTCCGCTTCAGCGACGTCGACGTCCAGCCCGCCGGCCGCGGAGGTGGCGTCAACCAGCGTGAGGGAGCCTGCCTCGGCGCCGGCCACACGCCGGACCGGGGCGGCCACGCCGGTGGACGTCTCGTTTTGCGGCCAGGCGTAAACATCGACGCCGGCCTCGGCCCGCGCCTCCGGGCGGGTCCCCGGCTCGGACTTGATGATGGAGGAGTCCGCAAGGAAGGGTGCCTTGTTGGTGGCGGACGCGAACTTCGAGCCGAACTCGCCGAAGGACAAGTGCTGGGCCTTGCGTTCCACGAGCCCGAAGCTGGCGATGTCCCAGAAAGCGGTGGACCCGCCGACGCCCAGAATGACCTCATAGCCCTCGGGAGCGCGGAAGAACTGGCTCAGCCCGTTCCGGACCGACCCGACGAGGTTCTTGACCGGCGCCTGGCGGTGGGATGTTCCCAGCAGCCCGGAAGCCGCGACGAGGGCTTCCATCTGTTCCGGACGGACTTTGGACGGCCCGGCGCCGAACCGGCCGTCCTTGGGAAGGAGGTTTGCGGGAATCGTGATGCTGGTGTCGCTCACAGTGGCTCCAATTTTCGGCTGGTACAAAGCGTGGCTTGGGAGGCGGCCCGGCAGGGTGGCTGCAACGGAGCCTTGCGTTTCATTCTGCCTGACTGCCCGGCGGGGGAGGCAAAAGAGCCCGTCATAGTCCGGTCACTGAGATTATCCGGAGTAATTCAAAATAGGCTAAGCTGACCTGCGAACGTACGGCGGACCCCGCCAGGGCGCAAGCAGCACGCGGTACGGTGGGAACACGCAAGGACGGCGCTCGAGGAGCTGAGCTGAATGACGGATCTGATCGATACCACCGAGATGTATCTTCGGACCATTCTGGAACTTGAAGAAGAAAACATCGTTGCCCTCCGCGCCCGCATCGCCGAACGACTGCGTCACTCAGGCCCCACTGTTTCCCAGACCGTCGGCCGCATGGAGCGCGACGGCCTGGTGGTTGTTTCCGGCGACAGGCACCTTGAACTGACAGAAACCGGCCGGAAACGTGCGATCGAAGTCATGCGAAAGCACCGTCTTGCGGAGCGCCTCCTGGCGGACGTCATCGGGCTCGACTGGGCCTACGTGCATGAGGAAGCCTGCCGCTGGGAGCACGTCATGAGCGAGCGAGTGGAGCGGCGGATCTTCGAGCTGCTCAATCACCCCACCGTGTCTCCCTATGGCAACCCGATTCCGGGCCTCGCGGAACTGGGCGGCCTGCCGTCCCAGCCCTACGGGGATGGCGTTGTGAACCTGCTCGAAGCCATGGCCGGCTACGGCCCGGATTCCCGGGTCAGGGTCAACCGGCTCGCCGAGCCCATCCAGGTGGAACCGGAACTGCTCGTCCAACTCGATGAAGGCGGCATCCGGCCCGGCGCCCTGGTGTCGCTGGAACGGGTCGGGGAGTACATCTCTGTCCGGGTCCCGGATATCGAAGGCGCCCTGGAACTCCCGCCCGAAGTTGCGGCCCACGTCTTTGTTACCGTCGGTTAACGCGCCGTAACCCACAACTCATTGGACGACCCATGAGTTTTGCACAGGCTAGGTAACGGATTTATCTCTGGAAGGCTTAATCGCCTATAGTTGAACACTAGTACCGATACCAAAGCGTTATCTGATCCGAAGCCGAGCTCTGCCAGCGGATCAGTAGCAGAGTCACCTTCTGGCAGGGGCGGGGGAACCACTTCCGGCTGTTCATCAGCCTTGGGGTGAAGTCCGTCAGCGGCAAGCGCACACACCACCGAGGGACTCTTTGGATACCTCTGTGTCTGGGCGCATGCCACGGCGGACCGGGTCTTTGATCTCTCTGACCCGAATCCGACAGCTAACCTCGCAGGCTCTCCAGAGAGGAACCGTTTTTGACCACCCAGATCGCCAGGGGCCGCCGTCGTGCGACCGGTCCCGCGCCGGAACCGCGTCCGGCCGTCGCCGTCATGGCAGACCGCCCACGTGACGCGCACCGTGACGAACGCAGAGGCCGCCGCAGCCCGTTCCGCCAGGTAACAGACTTTGCCGCCGCCAGCGGCGTGGGGCAAAAGGCCGGCATTGCCTTGGCGGTTACGGGCCTGGTCCTCACCGTTACCGTCCCCGCCACGGGTCCCGTCATGGCCACGAACACGGAATCCTCGGGATCCATCTCGGCCGCTGTCCAGCCTGATGTCACGGCCGACGAGGCCAAGATCGACTTCAACCGGACCACTGTCACTACCAAGGGTGACCCGGACGGAAAGCTCAAGCAGCTGCTGAGCGCCCAGTCCGTGGGTTCGATCACCCGCGCAGCCTCCGCGGGGAGCCTCGGGGCCCCGCTGGCCCAGATGGTGACGGTATCGCCGTTCGGACTGCGCGTGAGCCCCATCACCGGGGGCGCAGGGGAGATTCACCGTGGCGAAGACCTTGTTGCCCAGTGCGGAGATGACGTCAGGTCGGCGGCCAGCGGTACCGTGACTTTTGCGGGATGGCACCCGTTCGGTGGGGGAAACCGGGTAGTGATCGACCACGGCAATGGCCTGGAGACCACCTACAACCACCTCTCCTCGGTCAGCGTCGGTGCCGCGCAACGAGTCGGTGTCGGGCAGACGGTCGGATTGCCATAGATAGTCATCGAACTGGCGAACAACAGCCTGCCGACCTGATGCTGTAGACACGCTTCGAGGATATTCAGCGTCCCGACGGTGTTGACGTTCAGGTCATGCATGGGGTCGTTGTAAGAGAGCTTGATTGATGCTTGCCCCGCGATATGGATGACCGCATCAATGCCGTGCGCGAATGCCCCTGCGATGTCGTCTTTTCTGCGAACGTCGCCCGATATGAGGATCGCATTAGACGGAATGTGCTCGCGCTTGCCTGTGCTGAAGTTATCCAGCACGACCACACGGAAGCCGCGCCGGAGCAGCAAATCGACGATGTGGCTGCCGATGAAGCCCGCGCCTCCCGTCACCAGGATAGTCTTTTCAACGGATGTGGT
>CALMVY010000107.1 GCA_937873245.1 uncultured Arthrobacter sp.
TGGACGAGCCCGAGTCCCGCGGCCTGCTCCAGCTCGCCGCGAACGAGAACCTGGACAACCTGAACTTCGTGATCAACTGCAACCTCCAGCGCCTGGACGGGCCCGTGCGCGGCAACGGCAAGATCATGCAGGAACTCGAAGCGTTCTTCCGCGGCGCGGGCTGGAACGTCATCAAGGTCGTCTGGGGCCGGGAATGGGATGACCTCCTGGCCAAGGACGAGGACGGCTCGCTCGTGAAGATCATGAACGAAACCGTCGACGGCGACTACCAGACCTACAAGGCCGAGTCCGGCGCGTTCGTCCGCGAGCACTTCTTCGGGCAGACCCCGCAGACCAAGGAAATGGTCCAGGACCTCACCGACGACCAGATCTGGAACCTCAAGCGCGGCGGCCACGACTACAACAAGGTCTACGCCGCCTACAAGGCCGCCACCGAGTTCAAGGGCAAGCCCACGGTCATCCTGGCGCACACGGTCAAGGGCTACGGCCTGGGCACCCACTTCGAGGGCCGCAACGCGACCCACCAGATGAAGAAGCTCACCCTCGCGGACCTCAAGGCCTTCCGCGACCACCTCCGCATCCCGATCACGGACGACCAGCTCGAAGCGGACCTCTACCGGCCGCCGTACTACCACCCCGGCATGGACTCCCCCGAGATCCAGTACCTCATGGAACGCCGCCGCGCCCTCGGCGGTTTCGTCCCCGAACGCCGCTCCAAGCACACCGACGTCACCCTCCCGGATGACAAGGTCTACGAGGTGGCCAACCGCGGCTCCGGCAAGCAGCTGGCCGCCACCACCATGGCCTTCGTGCGGCTCCTCAAGGACCTCATGCGGGACAAGGAATTCGGCAACAGGATCGTCCCGATCATCCCGGACGAGGCCCGCACCTTCGGCATGGACGCGTTCTTCCCGACGGCGAAGATCTACAACCCGAACGGCCAGAACTACCTGTCCGTAGACCGCGAGCTCGTCCTGGCGTACAAGGAGTCCATCTCCGGCCAGATCGTGCACGCCGGCATCAACGAGGCCGGTTCGGTGGCTGCCTTCACCGCCGCCGGCACGTCCTACGCCACACACGGCGAACCGCTGATCCCGATCTACGTCTTCTACTCGATGTTCGGTTTCCAGCGCACGGGCGATTCCTTCTGGGCCGCAGCGGACCAGATGACCCGCGGGTTCATCATCGGCGCCACGGCCGGCCGCACCACCCTGACCGGCGAGGGCCTGCAGCACGCAGACGGCCACTCCCCGATCCTGGCCGCGACCAACCCGGCCGTGGTCACCTACGACCCCGCCTACGGCTATGAGATCGGCGTCATCATGCGCGACGGCCTCAACCGCATGTACGGTCCGGGCCCGGCGGACAACGACCCGTCGCGGAACGTGATGTACTACATCACCGTCTACAACGAGCCGATTTCCCAGCCCGCAGCGCCGGCGGAAATCGACGTCGAGGGCATCATCAAGGGCATCTACCTGCTGGCGCCGGCCAAGATTGACGGCCCGCGCACGCAGATCCTTGCCTCCGGCGTGTCCGTCCCCTGGGCCCTCGAGGCCCAGCGGGTCCTCGCAGAGGACTGGGGCGTCTCGGCCGATGTCTGGTCCGTGACGTCCTGGAGTGAACTGCGCCGCGACGCCATGGCTGCCGAGGAAGAAGCCTTCCTGAACCCGGGCCAGCCCGCCCGCGTGCCGTTCGTCACCGAACAGCTCGCCGGCGCGACCGGTCCGATCGTGGCGGTCACCGACTACATGAAGGCCGTGCCGGACCAGATCCGCCAGTTCCTCCCGAACGAGTTCGCCTCGCTCGGCGCCGACGGCTTCGGCTTCTCGGACACCCGCGCCGCTGCGCGCCGCTTCTTCAAGAACGACGTCCACTCTGTGGTTGTCCGTTCGCTGCAGATGCTGGCCCGCCGTGGCGAGGTGGATGCCCAGGCTCCGGCCCAGGCAATCGAGAAGTACCGCCTGCACAACGTCAACGCCGGCACCACCGGCAACGCGGGCGGCGACTCCTAGCCCTTTCCGCAAACGTTCGACGGCGGTCCCCACCGGAAGGCGGGGGCCGCCGTCGTTGGTTAAGCCCCGTTGCCGCACGCGCGCGGCACGCCGGTCCACCTCTGAGATCCAGCCCTGTGATCCAGCACAGTGCTCCAGCACTGTGATCCAGCACAAGGCGCGTTGTAGCCTTTGCACAAATGGAGCTTGGGCGGCGGGCACCGTATGCTCGATGCATGGCCGAGCCGATCACCACTCCCGTACAAAGCAAGCCCTCCTCACGGGCGATGCCCCCGGAGAAGGCCGAGACCCTCAAAAAGCTTCGGGCCAGCGTCGGCCAGCTCTCCACGACGACCCTGCGCCAGCTGGAGAAATCCCTGCCCTGGTACAGCCGGCTGAACTCCGACGAACGCTCGGCCCTGGGCATGGTGGCCCAGAACGGCATCGCCGCCTTCGTCACCTGGTACGAGCGCCCCAGCTCCCCGTCCTGGATCCTGTCCGACGTTTTCGGCACCGCGCCCACCGAACTCACCCGCTCCATCAGCCTGCAGAAGGCCCTCCAGCTGATCCGGATCGTGGTGGAAGTCGTTGAGGACCAGGTCCCCGTCATTGCCCCCGAGGCGGACCAGGGCGCGCTCCGCGAGGCGGTGCTGCGGTACTCCCGCGAGGTGGCCTTCGCCGCCGCCGACGTCTACGCCCGTGCCGCCGAATCCCGCGGGTCGTGGGACACCCGGCTGGAGGCCCTCATTGTGGACGCCATCCTGCGCGGCGAAAACACCGACGCCCTGCGGTCGCGGATCGCCGCCCTGGGCTGGAAGGCGCAGGAGCGCTTCACTGTGATGGTGGGCAATTCCCCGTCCGAACCGAGCGCCAGCTACGTCAGCGAGCTGCGCCGCACGGCCGGGCGTTTCGCCGAAGACGCCCTCGTCGGCATCCAGGGCGACCGGCTCATCCTGATCCTCGGCGGGGTCCACGACCGCGAGACCGCCTACCTGAAACTCGCCGAACTCTTCGCCCCGGGGCCGGTAGTCTACGGCGCCGAAGCGGGTTCCCTGCTGGAGGCCAGCGGCTCGGCCCAGTCGGCGTTCGCGGGGCTGACCGCTGCCCGTGCGTGGCCCGCCGCGCCGCGCCCCGTGGCGGCGGACGACCTCCTGCCGGAGCGCGTGATCTCCGGGGACGACGCCGCCCGGCGCTCCCTCGTCAAAAACATCTACCGGCCCCTCCTGGCGGCGTCCAACGGCCTGGTGGAGACCCTCGGCACCTACCTCGAACTGGGCCATTCGCTGGAGGCCACGGCCCGCGAACTCTTCGTCCACGCCAACACCGTGCGCTACCGGCTCAAGCGGGTCTGTGACGTCACAGGCTGGGATCCGCTGTTGCCCCGGGAGGCCTTTGTGCTCCAGACAGCCCTCGTCGTGGGCCGGCTCGCGGCCCCGCCGAAGCCCGCCACCGAACGGCAGCCGTCGCGCAACAACCTCTGAGCAGTTGTAGACTTCCTACAAAGTGACCCGATGAGCTTGGTGCATGAATGCACCAATAATCACGCCGTAGTTTGGAAAGCTGGATACGTGCTTGCAATCGTCTGCCCTGGACAGGGCTCCCAGACCCCTGGTTTTCTGGCCCCCTGGCTGGAACTGCCGCCCGTCGCAGGCCACCTGGCCTCCCTCAGCGAAATCGCAGGTATCGATCTTACTGCCCACGGCACCACCTCGGATGAAGAGACCATCAAGGACACTGCCGTTGCGCAGCCCCTGATCGTCGCCGCCGGGCTGGTGGCCGCGAAGTCCCTGTTCGACGTCGAACTCGGCACCCTCCCGGTCATCCTCGCCGGCCACTCCGTCGGCGAAATCACCGCCTCCGCCCTGGCCGGGGTGCTGACTGAAACCGAGGCCATGACGTTCGTCCGCGAACGCGCCAACAGCATGGCAGCCGCCGCTGCGGCCACCCCCACCGGCATGAGCGCCGTGGTGGGCGGCGACCCGGCCGAGGTTCTGGCCGCGATCCAGGCCTGCGGCGCCACGGCGGCCAACGTCAACGGCGCCGGCCAAACCGTCGCGGCCGGAACGCTGGACCAGCTCAAGGCCCTCGCCGCGAACCCGCCGGCCAAGGCCCGGGTCATCCCACTGAAGGTCGCCGGCGCATTCCACACCTCGCACATGTCCCCCGCGGTCGCCGCGCTGCAGGCCCTCCGGCCCACGCTGCACCCGCGGAACCCACAGGTCCCCCTGCTCTCCAACTTCGACGGCGCCGAAGTCACCGACGGTGCCGCCGCCGTCGAGAGCCTGATCGCCCAGGTGTCCCGCCCGGTCCGCTGGGACCTTTGCATGGAAACTCTCGTGAAGCGCGGCGTGACCGGCGTGATTGAACTGGCCCCCGCCGGAACGCTGGCCGGACTCGCCAAGCGCGGCATGCCGGGCGTCAAGACCGTCACCGTCAAGACCCCGGACGATCTGTCCGCCGCCCTGGCCCTATTCGCAGAACTGGAAGGACAGGCATGAGCGTTCCCACTTTGAAGCAGGCGCCCCTGCAGGAGAACACCCGGATCATGGGAGTCGGCGCGTACCGGCCCGACGTGATCGTCACCAACGATGACGTCTGCCAGTGGATCGACTCCTCCGACGAGTGGATCCGCCAGCGCACCGGCATCATCACCCGGCACCGGGCCCCCGCCGGTGTCAGCGTGATCGACATGGCCGAGGGCGCCGCCCGTGAGGCCCTGCAGAAGGCCGGCATCGAGGCTTCCCAGCTCGGCGCCGTCATCGTCTCCACCGTGACGCACCCGTACGCGACGCCGTCCGCCGCGGCAAGCCTCGCCGACCGCCTCGGCGCGACGCCGGCCCCGGCCTTCGATATCTCCGCCGCGTGCGCAGGCTACTGCTACGGCATCGCCCAGGCCGACGCGCTGGTCCGCTCCGGCACGGCCAACTACGTCCTCGTGGTCGGCGCGGAAAAGCTCTCGGACGTCATCGACAACACCGAGCGCACCATCTCCTTCCTGCTCGGCGACGGCGCAGGCGCCGTCGTGATCGGCCCCTCCGACACCCCGGGCATCGGCCCGTCGGTGTGGGGCTCGGACGGCAGCAAGTGGGACGCGATCGGCATGACCCACTCCATGCTGGACCTCCGCGAGCTCGCCACGGCGGGCAAGCACGGCGGCGCGCTGAGCGCCGAGGAAGCCGCCGTCACCGACGCGGCTGTCTGGCCCACGCTCCGCCAGGACGGCCAGACGGTCTTCCGCTGGGCGGTCTGGGAGATGGCCAAGGTGGCCCAGCAGGCGCTGGACGCCGCCGGCATCACCGCCGACGACCTCGCGGCCTTCATCCCGCACCAGGCCAACATGCGGATCATCGACGAGATGGCCAAAAAGCTCAAACTCCCGGAGAACGTCGTCATCGCGCGGGACATTGCCGACGCCGGCAACACCTCCGCTGCCTCCATCCCCCTGGCCACCCACCGCCTGCTGCTGGAAAACCCGCAGCTCAGCGGCGGGCTTGCACTGCAGATCGGCTTCGGAGCCGGACTGGTCTTCGGTGCGCAAGTGATCGTGCTTCCGTAGGCGTTCTTTTTCCTCCGTCTTTCCCCGTCTTCAAATCACACAGCAAGCCGAACCCTCGGTTTGAATCATTACCGCCCGAAGATGCCGGCACACCGGCAGCCCACGGCGACAACAAGAAAAGGAGCCATCAATGGCTAGCAACGAAGAGATCCTGGCCGGCCTGGCTGAAATCGTCAACGAAGAGACCGGCCTGGCCACCGAGGCTGTCGAAATGGACAAGTCCTTCACCGAGGACTTGGACATCGACTCCATCTCGATGATGACGATCGTCGTCAACGCTGAAGAGAAGTTCGGCGTGCGCATCCCGGACGAAGAGGTCAAGAACCTCAAGACCGTCGGCGACGCCGTCAGCTTCATCGCGAACGCACAGGCCTAATTTCGGCCCCGGCCGGTCCGGGGGCGCAACTGCACCCCCGGACCGCGCCATTTGCAGCACCATCCACTGCACCACCCCCGAGTTTTTCAAACGCAGGCCCCGGCAACCTCCCCCAGGTTCCGGACACGGCAGGCGCACCGACAGAGAGTGATCCCATGGCACGCAAAGTAGTCATTACCGGTCTGGGTGCCACCACACCCATCGGCGGCGATGTCCCCACGATGTGGAAGAACGCGCTGAAGGGCGTCTCCGGCGCGCACACGCTTGAAGACGACTGGGTGGCCAAGTACGAACTGCCGGTCCACTTCGCCGCGCGAGCCACCACCCCCGCGACCGAGGTCCTGAGCCGGGTCGAAGCCAAGCGCATGGACCCGTCCACACAGTTCGCCGTGGTGGCCTCCCGCGAGGCGTGGGCCGACGCCGGGATCACCGAGATCGACCACGACCGGCTGGCTGTGGCCTTCGCCACCGGCATCGGCGGCGTCTGGACGCTCCTGGACGCCTGGGACACCCTGCGCGAAAAGGGCCCCCGCCGCGTCCTGCCCATGACCGTGCCCATGCTGATGCCCAACGGCCCGGCTGCGGCGGTCAGCCTTGACCTGGGGGCCCGTGCCGGCGCCCACACCCCCGTCTCCGCCTGCGCGTCCGGCACCGAAGCCGTTCACATGGGCCTGGACCTGATCCGCTCCGGCAAGGCCGACGTCGTCGTCTGCGGCGGCGCCGAAGCCGCCATCCACCCGATGCCGATCGCCGCGTTCGCATCCATGCAGGCGCTCTCCCGCCGCAACGACGATCCCGAGCACGCCTCCCGCCCCTACGACCTTGGCCGCGACGGCTTCGTTATGGGCGAGGGCGCCGGTGCCCTGGTGCTCGAAGCAGAGGAACACGCCCTGGCCCGCGGCGCCCGGATTTACGCCGAACTGGCCGGCACGTCGGTGACTGCTGACGCTTACCACATCACCGCCCCGGATCCCGAGGGCCTCGGCGCCACCCGTGCACTGAAGGCCGCCATGTTCGACGGCCGGATCCAGCCGGAGGACGTGGTGCACGTCAACGCGCACGCCACCTCCACCCCGGTTGGCGACAAGCCCGAGTACGCGGCCCTCAAGGCCGCCCTCGGCAAGCAACTGGACAGCGTCGCGGTCTCGGCCACGAAGTCGCAGATGGGGCACCTGCTGGGCGCGTCCGGTGCGGTGGAAGCCGTGCTGACCGTTATGGCCATCTACGACCGCAAGGCCCCGGTGACCATCAACCTGGAGAACCAGGATCCGGAGATCCCGCTCGACGTCGTCACGTCCGCCCGCGAACTGCCCTCCGGCAGCATCGCGGCACTGAGCAACTCCTTCGGCTTCGGCGGGCACAACGCCGTGATCGCGGTACGGAGCATCTAGCTTCAGCTGCGCGCAGCACGCCGAGATGGCAGATGGCGGCAATGTTCTTCATGAACATTGCCGCCATCTGTCGTTTCGATGCCAGTCGTTCCGGGGTGAGTAGCCGCGCGAGCGGGATCCCCGCACCGAACATCACCGGATTGACCTTCAGCACCATTCGGTCGATCTCCCCGGCCAGGGCCGAGGCCAGCTGTCCCCCGCCGCACAACCAGACTACGACAGATGTTGTGGCGGCCGCCAAATGACAGATGGCGGCAATGTTCATGAGGAACATTGCCGCCATCTGTCGTCTGGCGCAGCTATGGAGTGTTTTCTGATGCGGCCTGTGGGGCTGCTTAGCCCACCTGGTGGAGCCAGCGCACCGGGGCACCTTCGGCGGCGTGCCGGAAGGGCTCCAGTTCTTCGTCCCAGGCCTCGCCGAGGGCGAGGGAGAGTTCATGGTAAACCGCGGACGGGTCACCGGCGCCGGATTCGTAGGCGTAGCGGATGCGGTCCTCGGAAACCATGATGTTCCCGTGGACATCCGTGACGGCGTGGAAAATGCCAAGCTCCGGCGTGTGCGACCAGCGGCCGCCATCAACACCTTGGCTGGGCTCTTCGGTGACTTCGTAGCGCAAGTGCGCCCAGCCCCGAAGAGCAGACGCCAATTGAGCCCCCGTGCCCGGATTTCCGGTCCACGACAGCTCCGCCCGGAACATTCCGGGCGCTGCTGGCTGAGCAGTCCACTCAAGGTCCGTCCGCTTGTCCACAACTGAACCTATGGCCCACTCAACGTGGGGGCACAGGGCAGTCGGGGCCGAGTGAACGAACAACACACCGCGGGTCAGTGCAACAGACATTCCATCCTCCATAGCTGTAGGTACGTCTTCCCCAACGACCTCTGCCTGGATGTCTGTCTGTTGCGCGGGTCCGTAGTGATGCGGGTGGTCCTTGCCAGACTATTAAGTTACTGCCCGGTTTCTCGGTGAGACTTGAGGCTCATGAGCTTCAAGCAACACTTGAAAGTTGCCGGGCGTGAGTCTTATTCTGCCGTACCCCACCTAATTACGCCAGTGCAATTCGGCGCGTCTTTCCCGGCGCGCCGCGGGACGTTACTCAGGGGGCTCTTCCGCCTGGGCTGTTCGGCCCGAGGTGGCGGCCTCAGGCCCTCGGATGGGCCTGCTGGTAGCTCTGCCGGAGCCGCTCGACGGAGACATGGGTGTAGATCTGGGTGGTGGCAAGGCTGCTGTGGCCCAGGATTTCCTGCACCGCGCGGAGGTCAGCCCCGCCGTCGAGCAGGTGAGTTGCGGCGGAGTGCCGGAGGGCGTGCGGTCCGGTGGCGGCGGTGTCCCCCAAGGCCTCCAGCAAGTCGTGGACGACGCTGCGGACCTGCCGCTGGTCGACCCGCTTGCCGCGGGCACCGAGGAACAACGCCGGCCCGGAAGTCTCCGTGGCGAGGGCGGGCCGGCCCCGGCGCAGCCAGTCGTCGACGGCGAGTGCCGCAGGCAGGCCGTAGGGCACGGTGCGTTCCTTATTGCCTTTACCGAGCACCCGCAGGGTCCTGCGGTCAGGATCGAGATCGTCGACGTCGAGGCCTGCCAGTTCGCCGACCCGGATGCCGGTGGCGTACAGCAACTCAACCATGGCACGGTTCCGCAAGGGCAGGGGTCCGCCTTCGGCGGCTGCGGTCTCGGTGCCTTCGACGAGCCGAAGGATCTGCTGCTGGTGCAGCACCCCGGGCAGGGATTTCTCCCGCTTCGGCGCTTTCAGCCGCAGCGCGGGGTCCGCTGCGATCAGTTCCTCGCGGACGGCCCAGGCAGTGAAGGCCCTGGCGGTGGCGGAGCGGCGGGCCAGCGTGGCGCGCGACATCCCGGATTCGCTCTGCGAGCCCAGCCAGCGGCGCAGGGTGCCCAGTTCGAGCCCCGCGGGATCCTCCACCCCTTCCGATGCTGCGAACTCCAGGAGGCTTCCGACGTCGGAGAGGTAGGCGCGCACCGTGTGGGCCGAACGCCCGCGTTCCGCCTCCAGATAGCGGCCGAATGCCTGCGCGGCGGTGGCCAGTGCGGCCGGGATCTGCTGTGTGGGCACTCCCCTACTCTCGCAGGATTCGCCCGGGGATCAAGGAGCCCGGCGGCGAGCCGCGGGTCTGGTCCGTGCCGGTACTGTCTGTGCTGCCTGCACTGCCTGCACTGCCTGTGCCATGCATCCGGTCGGGGCGCCGGCCGTGGGGCCGGACCCTGCCGCCGCTGCCTTTTAGCCGATGCGCCCGAAGCCGCGCATCCGGGTTCCACCCGCCGGTCATCCTGCCTTGCCCGACCGCTTCCAGCCGCCGCCTTGCGACTCGGCGAGACCCAGCAGCCCAAGCCTGCCGAGTCCCGCCCGGACCGTGTCCGCGCTCAGGCCCGCCACGGCCGTGAGCTTTTCGACTGAACTGGTGGTCCGCAGCGGCAGGGCATCGAGCAGGATGAGGTCCTCCAGGGTCAGTCCGTCGTGGATGGCCGCTGGACCGGTCCTGGCCTCGGGCAGCGATTCGCCGCTGGGCGCGGCAAGCTCCGCGATCTCGCCCGCGTCGGTGACACAGACAGCCCCTCCTTCGCGGAGCAGCCGGTGGCAGCCTGCGGAGTTGGCGCTGTGCACCGACCCTGGCACCGCGCCGACGGCCCGGCCCAGTGTCTCCGCATGGTGGGCCGTGTTCAGGGCGCCGGACCTCCACCGCGCTTCCACAACGACTGTGACCGAGGCCAGTGCGGCGATCAGCCTGTTCCGCTGGAGGAACCGGTACCGCGTCGGCGCCGAGCCTGGCGGAACTTCGGCGAGGACCGCGCCCAGGTTGGCGACGGCCCGCAGCAGCTCCTCGTTGCCGGAGGGGTAGAAGCGGTCCACTCCCCCTGCCATCACGGCAATGGTGGGCATGCTGCCGGAGGAGCTGGCCGCAAGGGCAGCCCGGTGGGCGTGCGCATCGATCCCGTAGGCGCCGCCCGAGACGATCGTGAACCCCCGCTGGACCAGCGAATACGCGAGGTCGCCCGTCACGGACGATCCATACGAGGTACTGTCCCTTGAACCAACCAGCGCAATGGACGTGGCTGCCGGAGGCAGCTCCTGCTCGATGCCGCGCCACCAGAGGCAGATGGGTTCCTGCAGTCCAAGGTCGGCCAGTTGTCCGGGCCACAGATCATCCGACGGAATGATCATCCGACCACCGAGCCGCTGCATTGTCGCGAGGTCCCGCTCCGGCGCCAGATCCGGGACTCTCGGCGCCCAGCGTTTCCGGGCAGTCCCCAGACCCGTCCAGCCGCCGCCCGAGCTGTTTTCGTCCAGGAGCCGGAACAGCTCCTGTTCCAGTTCCGCGCTGGGGGTTAGCTGGCCCGTGGCGATCCTTAGCGCGTCCTCTGCCCCGGCGACGCGCACGAGCGCGAGGCCCGCGGCGTCCTGCGGCTCGAACAGCCGGGACAGCGCTGCCCGCGCGGTCCGTTCGTTCTCTGTCATGGTGTGTCCTTTCACAGGCCGGCGATGGGTAGAGGCGCTGCAGCGTTCGCGGCGGCGCCACGGGCTAAGTCCAGTGGATGGAGGATGAGCGTCAGGCGGCGACGGCGGCCTGCCGCAGGTTGAGGGCGAGGCCAATATCGTCGCCCTCCGGAACGTCCCGGAGGGCCAAATCCGCCAGGGTCCACGACAGCCGCAACACGCGGTCGTAGCCGCGGGCTGTCAGCACCCCGCGTTCCAAGGCGTGGTCCAGGATCCGGGTGGTGGGGGCGCCGAGCCGCAAGGCGCCCCGGAGGACGCGGCCCGGGACCTGCGCATTGGTTTCCATGCCGAAAGGCAGCAGCCGCTCGAGTTGGCGCTCCCGTGCAGTGTGGACGCGCGCCGCAATGGTGGCGGTGTCCTCCTCGCCGATGCCGGTGAGCCCGCCGCCGGTCGACACCAGCACGTGGTCGCGTTCGTAGACGCTGGAGAGAATGTCGCCGATCGACTTCTTGATGCTCTCCGGCGTGATGCCGTGCGCGGCGTTGAACGCCTCCTGCTTCTCGCGGCGGCGGCTGGTTTCCGCCATCGCCCGCTCCATCGAGCCGGTGATGTGGTCGGCGTAGAGAATGACGC
>CALMVY010000108.1 GCA_937873245.1 uncultured Arthrobacter sp.
CAGTATCTTTTTTATGAATTAATGCAACAGCCAAAGGCTCAAAGCAGAAAGACTGGTAAGGACTCGGTTGATGATGAAGCATTATCCATAATAGCTACGCGGGAGCCTCTATTAAAACCACTAGTGGATAAACTGAAAGAATACCGGACACTAAGAATCTTTTATAAAAACTTTGTGTTAGCTGCGCTAGACACTGATAATAGAATGCGTTGTTTCTACAACGTAGCTGGAACAGAAACATATAGGTTATCTTCTAAGGAAGATGCCTTTGGTTTTGGTACAATCACTCGTTTGTACCGTCAAAGCTACCCATTGCATTCACCCGTTTTCTCTCTCTCAAATTCTCACCCCACACTTTCGCCTCGGCAACTGCACGCTCTCTCTCTAGATCTCGATTCCTCGGAGTCTCTCTTGCTCGGCCTGCACTTCCGGGGCTGTCTCTCTGATACTCCTGATTTTCTACTTCATCCACTCCCCATTTCCTCCCGGACCCACCTCCAGATTCGCGTATCCAATGCTTGCCCGAGGGACATGTCCAATGTTCGCGCCCGCGAGTGAGCACAATCGCTCTATGTCCATTTCCCGGCCCGCACGGAGGGCATGTCCAGCGCGATGGAACGGCGCCGGCTACGCGTCCGAAAGGTGCGCGATGGTCGCCGTCGCCCTTCGCTGCGCTTCCGGCGGAACATCACGCACGATGTCCTCGAGGAACCTGTAGCGCCGGAGCCACTGGCTGCTCTGGCGTTCCTTCCGGGCGTTGGCCCGCTGCCACCAGTCGGCGATGTCCCCCCAGCCGGGTGCGGCCAGCGAGCCACCGACCTCCTGCACGGCCAGGGCGGCGCAGAGATTGGCGAACCGCAGCCGGTCGCCGAGAGGCCAGCCGGCCAGGCAGCCGACGATGAAGGCCGCGCCGAAACAGTCGCCCGCCCCGGTCGGGTCGAAGGCGGACACCGGCAGCGAGGGCACCCATTCCTCCTCGCCCGTCTCGGAGTCCACCGCCATTGCCCCCTGCGCCCCTAGGGTCACGACGGCGACCGGCACCTTGTCCGCCAGGGCGTAAAGCGCCGCCCACGGGTTGTCATTCCCCGTGAAGGACATCGCCTCGTGCTGGTTCGGCATAAAGGCGTGGAAGTACTGCAGGTTGTCCAGCCGGGTGGAGGACCAGACACCGGTAGGATCCCAGCCGACGTCGCCGAACAGCCGGACCCCGGCCTTGTACGCGTCGATCGCCCACGGCTCCAGCTCCTCACCGAGCTCGGCGACGGCGGCGAGCGCCGGCGGAGGGCAGCCGACGAGTTCGCTGGAACTCACCGGAGCCGGATGGCCGTGCGTCACCATGGACCGGTCATGCTCCACGCTGAGGGACACCGTGACCGGCGAGTGCCAGCCTGGCACGCGCCGGGACAGCGACAGGTCCACGTGTTCCTGTCCCGCCAGGATCTTCCAGTTGTAGTCGCCGTAGCCGTCATCGCCGAACGCGGCCGCCAGCCCGGTCCTCAGCCCGAGCCGGGCCGCCGCAATGGCCTGGTTGGCAACGCCGCCGGGGCAGCTGCCCATCCCGTCGCTCCAGATCTCGGTCCCCGCGACCGGCGCGTGCGGCAGGCCGGTGAAGATGATGTCCTGGAAAACGGTCCCGGTCAGCAGCAGGTCGAAACCATCCGCCGCCGGGGTCCGGACGGCGGAAAGCGGGTCAAAACGCCGCGTCGGCATCGCGTCCATGTATGGCACATTACGCCGTCCCGGTACCGCTGGAAAGGCATCGACCCGGGCCAGGACGGGCCCCTGTGCATAGACTGTCGGCATGCGGCTGATGATTGCCGGAGGCGGCGGATTCCGGGTACCGCTGGTCTACCGGGCGCTCTGCGCGGGGCCCTTCGCCGGGCTGGTCCGGGAACTGGTGCTGTACGACGTCGATCCCGGCCGGCTCGCCGCCATCAACGCCGTTCTCGCGTCTTTCGCGGCGCAGCAACTGCCCGGCGCCGCACCCGTTCCCGCGGTCCGGGCCACCACTTCCCTGGCCGAGGCGCTCACCGGCACGGACCTGGTCTTCGCGGCGATCCGCCCAGGCGGGACGGCCGGCCGCACCGCCGATGAGCGGGTGGCCCTGGACCTGGGGCTCCTGGGCCAGGAGACCACGGGAGCCGGCGGGATCTCCTACGCGCTGCGGTCCATCCCCCGCATGCTCGAACTCGCAGAACAGATGCAGCGCCACTGCCCGGATGCGTGGCTGCTGAACTTCACGAACCCCGCCGGCATGGTCACCGAAGCGCTGGTTCCGGTCCTCGGCCGGAAGGTGGTCGGCATCTGCGATTCAGCCGGCGGGCTGGTGCACCGGGCGGCGCACGCCGCCGGCGTCGAGCTTCCCGAGGGCAGGCTCGACGGCGTGGGCTACTACGGGCTGAACCATCTCGGCTGGCTGTACCGGCTGGAGTCCGGCGGGCGGGATGTGCTGCCCCGGCTGCTGGCCGACGCCGGCGCCCTGGCCGGCTTCGAGGAGGGCCGGCTGTTTCCACAGCCCTTCCTGGCGGACCTGGGGTGCCTGCCCAACGAATACCTCTATTACTACTACGAGACCGAGCGTGCACTGGCCGGCATCCGGGCCTCCCCCACAACCCGCGGCGAGTCCATCGACCGGCAGCAAACCGGGCTATATCCGCGGCTCGCGGCGGCCGGTCCCGAGGCCTACGGGTTGTGGGACGCCGCGCGCCGCTCCCGCGAAGAGGGCTATCTCGCCGAGGCCCGCCCGGCCGGCGAGCGCCGGGATGAGACGGACCTGGCCGGGGGCGGCTACGAACGCGTTGCGCTTGGGGTGATGCGCGCACTCTCGGGCGGCGGTCCGGCGGAGCTGATCCTGAACACCCCCAACACCGCCAGCGACGCCGAAGGAGGCGCCGCGGCGGCGATTCCGGGGCTGCCCGCAGACGCCGTCGTCGAGGTTCCCTGTCGGGTGTCACCCGACGGCGTCGAGCCCCTGCCTCAGGAGCGTCCGGCACCGGCGCAACTGGCCCTGCTGCAGCAGGTGAAGGACGTCGAACGGCTGGTCGTCACGGCCACCGGCCGGGATGACGGGACCACCGGTCCGGGACGCCGGGAAGCGGCACTGGCGGCCTTCGCCGGTCACCCGCTGGTCGGCTCCTGGGACCTCGCCGGAAGACTGCTGGCCGGGTACGAGTCCGCGTTCCCGGAGTTGCGGGAGCTCTTCGGGGACTGAAGAACCCGGTGCGGTCAGCGAGCGGGACTACAGCCTGCGGTACATCAGGTGCAGGCCAACGTAGCCCAGGCTCGGGTGCAGGAACGCTTCCGGGATGGTGGCCAGCACTTCGAAACCCATGGACTGCCAGGCGGAAACGGCCCGGACGTTGCTTTCCACTACGGCGTTGAACTGCATGGCGCGGAATCCGGCGTCCCGTGCCGCGTCGAGGGAATAGGCGCAGAGCGCGCGGGCCAGCCCCTTGCCCCCGTGCCTGGGGTGGACCATGTAC
>CALMVY010000109.1 GCA_937873245.1 uncultured Arthrobacter sp.
CGAGTCCCCGAAGCAGATCGACTGCCGTGATCATCGCCCCACGCGGGCCATACACGTCGGCAAACGGTTTTAAGGACGGGGCCTTCCCCAAACCCCCTTAGTGCGGGGGAAAGACACGCAAAAACACTCCAGTCATAACTGGTTTGTAAGGGGGTTATACCAAGCGATTGATTTGCATATCAATTCGCGGGTCCCGTCCTGCACCTCGCCAATGCGGGTTGGAAACTCGCGTTTTATTCCTAGGGTGTTGCGCCAGTGCATAGGCAACAACTAGGCCATTGACACTATGACTAATCCTTCTAAACGTGACGCAGATACCTCCGGAGGCCCCTCTAGGGAGCTTCCTTTACTCGCTGATCACAAAGAATTACTGAAGTTGCGCATTCGGCCTTCTGAATTCGCTCGACTGCTAGGCGTTTCCAAGCAGGCTGTTTCTCAATGGATTTCCCAAGGCAAGATCGGCCAGCCCAACCACCTTGACGGGCGCATCGACGTGCAGCGCGGGCGCGACGCCGCCTTGCAGGCGGCGTAGCTAGTCGAAGATCAGCACTCCGAGGAAGACGCCGAACACCAGCACGATCAGGAAGATCGCGAGGAAGACGAAGAACAGCACCTTCGCGATGGTGCGCGTCGTGGACGCGACGCCGGTGAAGCCGAGGAAGCCGGCGATCACCGAGATGACGGCGACGGCGCCGGGAACCGCGACGGCCTTCTGCATGATGCGCGGCGAGATGAAGTAGGCCTCGAACTGCAGGTAGGCGAAGTAGCAGACAGCGTAGGCCACGGCGGTCTGCCAGCCCGCGGTGAGGGCGATCAGCGTGACGATGACGCCGGCGATCAGCCCGCCGACCAGCGGAATGAAGGCCAGCAGGGCCACGACGAAAGCAAGCAGCACGGCGAACGGGACGCCGACGATCGTCATCACGATAAACGCGAAGGTGGCGTTCACGAGGGCGACGACGGCCTGGCCGATCACATAGTTTCCCACCGAACCGGTGATTTCCTCGGAGAGGGCCTCGACCCGGGCCCGGCGCGACCGCGGGGCAAGCCGGTAGCCCCACTTCTTCATGGCCGGCAGGGCGGCCAGGAAGTAGAGGCTGAGCACCAGCACAATCAGTGCGCCGAACAGGCCGTTCGCCACGGTGGAGCCGAAGCCGACGACGCCGCCGAAAATGCCGCCCATCGCCTCCGGGTTGTTGACGAACTTCTCCAGTTCCTGGGTGATGCGTTCCCGCACCCCGTACTGGTTGTCGATGCTGCGGAAGAAGTCGGAGTTAATGAAGTCCGTGATCCAGCGCGGAGCCTCCTCGACGATCTGCGTGACCTGCTGGACGATGGTGGGGATCAGTGTGGCGAAGAAGGCGGCGACAGCCAGGGCGAGAGTGGAAACGGCGACCACAATACCGGCGGCGCGGGGGAATTTCTTCGCCTCGAGCCAGCGCACCACGGGGTCCAGGCCCAGCGCGATGAACAGCGCCGCCACGATCCAGAGGAGCAGCTGGGTTGTGTTGGAGCCGATCCAGTAGACGAGCAGTGCCACGCCGACGCCGACTGTCCCCATGAAGCCGACGTAGAGGGGGTGCTGGGAGGACATTCGCGGGCCGGGATCGCCGAAACGGGTGCCCTTCTCGGTCTCGGGCGTCGTCTCGTCGTCCTCGTGCTCCGGGGGCATCTCGAAACGGAGCCGCGGCTGGGCTCCGGGAAGGGGCTGGCGCAGGCGGTAGGCCAGCGAGTTCAGCACTCCGGCCAGGGCTGATCGGCGGGGAGAACCCTGCTCCTGCGGACTGCCTGCCGTGCTGCCGGATTCCTGGCTTTCTTCCTGTCCTGAGGGGGACGAATCCGTGTGTCCAGTCACTGCGTTGAAAGCCCTTAATCCTTGAGAATTTACCGTCGGTGCCGCGGTCACGGTCCCAGTGTGATGATCAACGCAAACACTATCAGCAGGCTTGTTTTGGCGCGGTGAAGCGGCTCCTGCGGAGGCCGCGGGAGAGGTCGACAAACCGGCCGATCTGACTCGGTGGTAACAAAACCGTTACTATTGAAGCTAAGTGTCCGCTGATGATAGGTAATATTTTGCGTTTCAAGACTGCAGTTGCATTAGTGCTGCTCGGCCTCCTGACACTCCTGGCCGGCATCGGCCAAAAGACATTCTGGGCCCCGGCCGAGACCGTAACCGCCACTGCGCCCGCCGGCGCCACGGCGGCGCCGCTGACCGTATTTGACGAGAAGCTTCGTACCATGCGGGACGGCACAGTGACGATCAATGTCAAGGGTGAAGGCAGCTTCATGCTGGCCGCCGGACGCCCGGACGATGTTGAGGCCTGGGTCGGCAAGACCGCGCACAACACTGTCTCCGGTGTCTCCGAGGACGGTAAAGCGCTGCAGTTGACGCGTGCCGACGGTGAAGCGACCGCGCCCTCACCGGCCGGTTCGGATCTGTGGGTCAGCACGGAGAACGCCAGCGGCGAGCTGAAGTACAACTGGACCCCGCCCGCTGACGGCGACTGGTCCCTCCTGCTCGCGACGGACGGCACCAAGCCGGCCCCCAGCTCGATCACCATGACCTTCCCGAATGACACCTCCACTCCGTGGGCCATCCCGTTCATGGTTCTCGGCGGCCTCCTCATCCTGGCCGGCGCCGCCCTGCTGGTGCTCAAGCCCAAATCCGGCGCCCGTCCCGGTGCCGGCAGCGGCGGTTCAGGCGATGATTCGACCGGAGGCAGCAACTTTGCCCGCCGCGCGCAGGCCAAGGCCGCTGCCCGCAGCGAAGCCCGGAAATCCGCCGCAGCCACGGCAACGGTTCCGGTAGTCGAATCGCCGGCGGTTGACCCCCAAGACGCTCGCTCCAAGGGCGTTGACTCCAAGAGTGCCGCCGAGAAGTCCGTCGCGGCGCCGGTCAACGCATTGCAGCGGCTAAGGCGCTCCGGCGCGGCCGTGGCCGTGCTGACAGCCGCCGCCGTTGCCGGCAGCGGCGTGGCGGCCCAGGCCAGCCAGACGCCTGCTCCCTCGCCGGGTACGTCGTCCCCCGCAGCGGAGCCGGCCCCGGAGTCGCCGGTCTTGGTTGACGCCCAGTTCCGCCGGATCCTGGAGCAGGTGGCCAGCGCGGTCGACGCCGGCGATGCCGCCAAGGATGCCAGCAAGCTGGAGCCCCGTGTGGCCGGACCCGAACTCGAGGTCCGCACGCAGAACTACAAGATCCGCTCACAGGTCGGTTCGTACGAGGCCCGGATGCCCGTCCGTGCCACGAAGCTGCTCACCACCGTGGTCACCGAGCAGCGCAGCTGGCCGCGCACGGTCATGGCCGTCACCCAGGGCGAGGGCAACGTGGTTCCGCAGCTCCTCACCCTGACCCAGGCCTCCCCTCGGGAGAACTACAAGCTGGTCCTCACCACGCCGCTGCAGCCGGGGACAACCTTCCCGGGAATCGCACGCGACGGCACGCAGACGGTGGCACCCTCAGATAAGTCGGGCCTTCTCTACAGCGGCGAGGAAGCGCTGAACGGCCTGGGCGACCGGCTGAACTCCGCCGATTCTGCGTTCAAGGACAAGCTCGCCGAGGGCCAATCCTCCCCATACATTGCGGACACGCTGGCCTACCAGGCCGATGTGGTGAGCTCGGGCGTCAACGGCACCTTCGCCTTCACCCACAAGGTGGTCCCGGAGAGCGTCGTGGTGTTCCGGACTGCCGACGGCGGTGCGCTGGCCCTGGGCCGGCTGAACTTCGCATTCGATGGCACCCCGAAGGCTGAGGGTGACAAGCTGACCATCGGCGACGACGCAGCGGCCCTGGCCGGTGGCAAGGAGACCAACACCGGCATGGTGCTGAACTTCGCCGAGTCCGTGGCCGTTTACATCCCGCCTGCCGGGTCCCAGGACCCGATGAAGCTCGTGGCCGCCACCCGCGGACTCACGGGAGCCAGCTTCAAGTAGGGCTGGTCAGGAGCCGCTCTGAACGACACGGCAGACTGAACCCACATTGACAGAAAAGACCCGGCCGCCAGGCCGGGTCTTTTCTGCTGTCCGGGTCCACCAAGTGGCACCGCCCGGGGCCGATGTGGCTAGAGTGGAACCATGACTTCGCCAGCTTCCCGACCCGTCCCGCCTGCTGCCGCCAACCCGCTCAACCTGCGGGGCGCCGTCGACCTCTCCGCCCTGAAACAGCGCCCCGCAGCCCCGCCGGCCCCGGCAGGCCCGGCAGGCATGCCGGGCACGACAGGCGTGCCGGGCGCGCCCGGGGAACCCGCCGCCGGCAACGGGGACGCCGGCCGTCCCCTCCGGGTGGACATCACCGAAGCCAATTTCCAGGAGCTCGTTGAGCTGTCGGCCCAGGTTCCCGTCGTCGTCGCGCTCTGGGCTGCCTACTCGCCCGGCTCCGCCGACCTGGTCGACGTCCTTGAGCGGATCGTGGACAGCTACGACGGCCGGCTGGTACTCGGAGCCGCCGACGTCGACGTGTTCCCGCAGCTCGCCCAGGCGTTCCAGGTGCAGGCCGTACCCACCGCCGTGGCGCTCGTCAAGGGCCAGCCGGTGCCCCTGTTCCAGGGCGGCGCCGAGGAACCGCAGGTCCGCAGCCTGTTCGACGAACTGCTCAAGGTCGCCACCGCCAATGGCGTGTCCGGACGGATCGGCGCGGGCGGCCCCGGCGCCGCAGAGCCCGAAGCTCCGCCGCTGCCGCCTTTGCACCAGAAGGCGTTCGATGCGATCGAAGCCGGGGACTTTGCGGCGGCCGCGGACGCCTACCGCCAGGCCCTCCTGGAGATGCCCGCCGACGCCGAGGCCAAAGCCGGCCTCGCGCAGGTGGAGCTGATGGGCCGGCTCCAGCAGCTCTCCGCCGCGGACACCGAAGCATTGCGTAAGCTGGCGGCCGACGAACCGGACAACCTCGAGGCCCAGCTTGGCGTGGCCGACGTCGACATCGCCGGAGGACACGTGGAGGACGGGCTCGGCCGGATCGTCGCGTTCATCGGCCGGAACTTCGGCCCCGAGCGGGAAACGGCCCGGGTCAGGCTGCTGGAACTGTTCGACGTCGTGGGTACTGGCGACGACCGCGTTGCCAAGGCGCGACAGAACCTGGCGCGGGTCCTCTTCTGATGGGTTCCGCGCTCTTCACGCCGCTGGAACTGCGCTCCCTGCATCTGCAGCACCGCGGCTGGGTGTCGCCGATGTGCCAGTACAGCTGCGAGCCGGAAACCGGGGAAGGGGTCCCGAACGACTGGCACCTGATGCATCTGGGTTCCTTCGCCACCGGCGGGGCTGCCCTGATTCTCACCGAGGCGGCTGCCGTGAACGCAGCCGGGCGCATCAGCCCGCGGGACGCCGGCCTCTACAACGACGACCAGGCAGCGGCGTGGGAGCGGATCACGGCGTTTGTGCACCGGCATGGACCCGCAGAGACCAAGATCGGCACCCAGCTGGCGCACGCCGGCCGGAAAGCGTCCTCTTACTGGCCGTTCTCCGGCCAGAAAGGCACCGTCGCTGCCGCCGACGGCGGCTGGCCCACTGTGGGTCCCGGCACCTCGGCCTTTGACGGCTACGACGCCCCGTCGGCGCTGTCGGAGCAGGAGATCGACGGCGTGATCGCTGATTTCGCTGCGGCCGCCGAACGGGCCGTCGGTGCCGGCTTCGACACGATTGAAATCCACGGCGCCCACGGCTACCTCCTGCACCAGTTCCAGAGCCCCCTGGTCAACGACCGAACCGACCGCTGGGGCGGCGACGAGGCGGGCCGGAACCGGCTCACCCTGGCAGTGGTGGATGCCGTGCGGGACGTCATTCCGGACTCCATGCCGCTGCTGCTCCGGATCTCCGCCTCGGACTGGGCCGAGGGCGGCATCGATGCCGAGGCCTCCGTGCGGATGGCGAGGGCGGCCTCGGAACACGGCGTTGACCTGGTGGACGTCTCCAGCGGCGGCGCCGTGGCGTACCAGCAGATCCCCGTGGGACCCGGCTACCAGACCGGCTTCTCCGCCCGGATCCGGCGTGAAACCGGCGTCAGGACCGGCACCGTGGGGCTGCTGACCTCGGCGGGCCAGGCCGAGCATGCCGTGGCCACCGGCCAGGCTGACGGTGTTTTCATCGCCCGTGCCGCCCTGCGCGACCCGCACTGGTGGCTGCGGGCAGCGTTCGAGCTTGGCCATGACCTGGCCTGGCCGCCGCAGTACGAACGCGCCATTCCCCGCCACTCCTTCTAGCGGGCCTTCTCGCTGTCCTCCCAGCGGAGAGTAGGGTCCGCCTGCCGGGGTACGCCTTGCGGACGATCCCTTCCGGGCGCGGCGGCGGTTAGTCTAACGGCATGACTTTTCAGCAACCGCATCCGCATGCCCCTGAAAGCCAGCCGGGCCCGCCGGTCCAGACGGTCCCCGCACTGTCCCTGCGCGGGCTGGCCAAGCGCTTTGGCGGCAAGATCGCCGTCGACGGCATCAGCCTGGACGTTCCGGCGGGGTCCTTCTTCGGGATCGTCGGCCCGAACGGCGCCGGCAAGACCACCACACTGTCGATGGCCACGGGACTGCTGCGGCCCGAGTTCGGCACGGTGTTCGTGCACGGAGTGGACGTCTGGAGGCAGCCGCTGGAAGCCAAGAGGCTGATGGGCATCCTGCCCGACGGCGTCCGGCTCTTCGACCGGCTGACCGGCGAGCAGCTGGTGAGCTACGCCGGCCTGCTGCGCGGCATGGACAGGGACGTCGTGGCCGGGCGCGTCAAGGAACTGCTTGCGGCCCTGGACCTGAGCTCCGACGCGGGCACGCTGGTGGTGGACTACTCCGCCGGGATGACCAAGAAGATCGCCCTCGCCTCGGCCCTGATCCACGCCCCCCGGCTGCTGGTGCTCGACGAACCGTTCGAATCAGTGGACCCGGTGTCCGCCGCCAACATCCGGGACATCCTGGACCGTTACGTGGCGTCCGGCGGCACGGTTATTGTCTCCAGCCACGTCATGGACCTGGTCCAGCGGATGTGCGACCACGTCGCCGTCATCGCCGCCGGACGGCTGCTCGCCGCCGGCACGGTCGAAGAGGTCCGCGCGGGCGAGTCCCTCGAAGACCGCTTCGTCCAGCTGGTCGGCGGCCGCAACCACACGGAAGGACTCGAATGGTTGCGCACCTTCTGAGGCTCAAGCTGATCCTGCTGCGCAACAGCGTCCGGCGCAGCCCCTGGCAGCTGGTGGGCCTCGGCATCGGCGTCCTGTACGCGCTGGGAATCGTAGGGCTCGGCATCACGGGCCTCCTGTTCCTCCGCGGGGCGGACGCCGGCCTGGCGCAGACGGTCGTGGTGCTGGGCGGCGCCGCGGCACTGCTGGGGTGGGCCGTCGTCCCGATCGCTGCCGCAGCCGCCGATATGACGCTGGACCCGGCACGCTTCACCACCTTTGCCGTGCCGATGCCCCAGCTGCTGACCGGCCTGGCCCTCGGCGGCCTGATCGGCATCCCGGGCACGGCGACCACCCTGGTGGCACTCGGCACCGTCGGGACCTGGTCCCGGAGCCTGCCCGCCGCGATCGGCGCCCTGGTGGGCGCGGTCCTCGGTGTGCTGAGCTGCATAGTCCTGTCCAAGGTGGTCACCACCGCCACCGCCGGGCTGGCCAGTTCCCGCCGTTTCAAGGACGTCAGCGCGGTCATCTTCCTGGTCCCCCTTGTCCTGATGGGCCCGATCGTGGCGGGCGTCGCCGAAGGAATTGCGGGGTCCGGGGATTTCCTGGCCGGGCTGGCCCGCACGCTCTCCTGGACCCCGGCCGGGGCCGCGTGGTCCCTGGGCGGCGACGTCGCCGCGGGGAGCTACGGCGCAGCGGCCCTCAAGTTCCTGATGGCGGTGGCCACGCTCGCCGCACTCGCGCTGTGCTGGAAGCTCCTCCTGGAGCGGGCACTCGTGACGCCGCCCTTTGCCGGCACGTCCCGGAAGCGGGCCGGAGGACTGGGCCTCTTCGGGCTGTTCCCGGCGACGCCAACAGGCGCGGTCGCGGCACGGTCCCTGAGCTACTGGCTCCGGGATCCCCGGTACTCGGGCTCCCTTGTGGTCGTCCCGCTGCTGCCGGTGCTGCTTCTGTTTCAGGCCACCCAGACGGGGTCCTACGGCCTGCTCCTTTTCATCGGCCCGCTGACCGCGTTCCTGCTTGCCTGGTCCATCTCAGCAGACGTCTCCTACGACAACACCGCCTTCGCGCTGCACGTCTCCACGGGAGTAAGGGGTGTCCACGACCGGCTCGGCCGGGCGGTGGCGTGCCTTGTCTTCGCCCTGCCGCTGGTGCTGGCGCTGACCGTCCTGCCGTTTCTGATCGGTGCGGACTGGCAGCTGCTGCCCGCACTGCTGGGACTGTCCCTCGCAGTCCTGTTCAGCGGGATCGGGCTCTCCTCGGTAGTCTCGGCACGCTACACCGCCGCGGTGCCGCTACCCGGGGACAGCCCCTTCAAGAAGCCGCCCGGCAATGTGGGGCAGACCCTGGCGGTGCAGTTCGGCGGCATGGCGGCGCTCCTCCTGCTGGTGCTCCCCGAAATGGCGCTGGTGGTGGCACAATTCGTCACCGAAAGTACCGTGCCTGGCTGGATCAACCTGGTCCTGGGCCCGGTCCTGGGGCTGGCGTTGTTTGCCGCCGGGGTCCGGCTGGGCGGCAAATGGCTTGATGCCCGCGGGCCGGAACTGCTGGCCCAGCTGGCCGTCAACCGCTGACGCGGGCGCCGCGGGCGGGACTGGGATACCCTGCCCCTAAGGCACATCCGGCAACGGGCGCGTCAGAGGCTGGCCCGGGATAATGGCAGCGGTAACGGCAACGGCGGGACAACGGTAAAGGCAGGGCCATGGAAGTCGTCATTCTGTCCGGCAACAAGCCGATCGCCGCCCTGGCGGCGGATGCGGTGGAGGCACTGCTCCGGCGAAAACCCGCCGCAGTCCTGGGCCTGGCGACCGGTTCGTCCCCGCTGCCGGTCTACAACGAACTGGCCCTGCGGCACGAACGGGACGGCCTGGACTTCAGCCAGGTGCGTGCCTTCGCGCTGGACGAGTATGTGGGGCTGCCGCCCGGACACCCGGAGTCCTGCCGTGAGGTGATCCGGCGTGAATTCACGGAGCGGGTGAACATCGACCCGGCGAACGTCCACGGCCCGGACGGCTCGGCGGCGGATATCCCCGCCGCCTGCCGGGCCTTCGAGGACGCCATGCATGAGGCCGGGGGAGTGGACCTGCAACTGCTGGGCGTCGGCACCGACGGCCACATCGGCTTCAACGAGCCCGGGTCATCCCTGGCCTCGCGGACCCGGATCAAGACCCTGATCGAGCAGACACGCCGGGACAATGCACGGTTCTTCGGGAGCCTGTCCAAGGTCCCGCACCACGTCGTGACCCAGGGGCTTGGAACCATCCTGGAGGCCCGGCATGTGATCCTCATTGCCACCGGCGCGCAGAAGGCGCAGGCAGTCCGCGACCTCGTGGAAGGACCCGTCGCTGCCATCTGTGCGGCTTCGGTCCTGCAGCTGCACCCGCATGCCACGATCCTGCTCGACGAGGCGGCGGCGTCGTCGCTGCGGCTCGCCGACTACTACCGCCACAGCTACGAGAGCAAGCCCTCGTGGCAGGGACTGTAGCACTCCGCCTGCACCATGCTGCCGCCATGCCGCCGTCGTTCCGTCGCAATTACGTCCGATCCAGCGGCTAAGATGGGACTCATGAACAGCATGACCGATCCTCTCGAAAACGACCCGATGCGCGAGCTTTCCGGAGCCGGGACGTCGACGGCCACAATCGAGCGCGAGGAACTGCGCCAGGAAGTGGAACCCGGCGACCGGGAGCGCTTCTCGCACTATGTGCGCAAGGAAAAGATCATGGAATCCGCACTGTCCGGCGAACCCGTCATCGCCCTGTGCGGCAAGGTCTGGACACCGGGCCGCGATCCGAAGAAGTTCCCCGTCTGCCCTGAATGCAAAGAGGTCTACGACGGCCTCCGCCCGGGCAATGACGGCGGCAAGGGTTCCGGCGACAAGTAGCGGGGCCACGCAGGGCGGGGACGCAACTGCCCCACGCGTCCTGCCCTTGGGGCGCGCCGCCCTGCACCGGAGTGTCCTGTTCCTCCGGTGAACGATGCCCGGCCCTTGCTGGCCGGTGATTGCTTACGGTTCATCCGAAAAGATTGGTGTTTTTTGTGCTTGAGTGCGTTTCTCCGTCAGCGGCAGCAGTACGCGGAATGGAGGGCACCTAAGTGACAGAGACACTCTTCGGCGGGCCCGTCCTGCCGCCCGCGTATCCCGAGCGGGCAGCCTGGGGCACCGCCCCGAAGCTCCGTGCCTGGCAGCAGGAGGCCCTGGACAGCTACTTCACCACCCATCCGAGGGACTTCCTCGCGGTCGCAACGCCCGGCGCCGGCAAGACCACCTTTGCGCTGCGGGTGGCCTCCATGCTGATCGAAGCCAACATCGTCAACCGTGTGACCATCGTGGCGCCCACAGACCACTTGAAGCGGCAATGGGCCGACGCGGCCGCCAGGGTGGGCATCGCCATCGACCCGAACTTCAAGAACGCCGACGGCCAGCACGGCCGCGGCTTCATCGGCGTCGCGGTCACCTACGCGCAGGTGGCGAGCAAGCCGATGCTGCACCGGGCCAAAACCGAGGCGGCCCGCACGCTGGTCATCCTCGACGAAATCCACCACGGCGGCGAAGCGCTGTCGTGGGGCGACGGGCTCCGCGAAGCCTTCGAACCCGCGGCGCGCAGGCTGTCGCTGACCGGTACACCGTTCCGTTCGGACACCTCGCCGATCCCGTTTGTGGAATACGCCGAGGACCGGGACGGCATCCGTCGTTCCAAGGCCGACTACACGTACGGCTACGGCAAGGCGCTCCGGGACCACGTGGTCCGTCCCGTGATGTTCATGGCCTATTCCGGCCAGATGCGCTGGCGCACGAGCGCCGGCGAGGAGATGGCGGCCTCCCTCGGAGAATCGGCCGTCACCAAGGACATCACCTCCCAGGCGTGGCGGACCGCGCTGAACCCGGCCGGCGAATGGATTCCCGCGGTGCTTGCCGGGGCGGACAAGCGGCTCAGCGAGGTGCGCCGGACCGTTCCCGACGCCGGCGGGCTGGTCATCGCGACCGACCACGAGGACGCGCGCGCCTACGCCGGGCAGCTGAAGAGGATCACGGGCGAGTCGCCCACGGTGATCCTCTCCGACGACGCCAAGGCGTCCAGCAAGATCGAGGAGTTCACCGCCAGCGAGAAGCGCTGGATGGTGGCCGTGCGTATGGTGTCCGAAGGCGTGGACGTCCCCCGGCTCTCCGTCGGCGTCTACGCGACCTCCACCGCCACTCCGCTGTTCTTCGCCCAGGCCGTGGGGCGTTTTGTGCGGGCCCGGAAACGCGGCGAGACGGCGTCGGTCTTCCTGCCCTCCGTGCCGCAGCTGATGGCGCTGGCGAACTCCATGGAGGCCGAACGGGACCACGCCCTGGACCGCCCGGAGAAGGAGGATGGCGACGGCCTCTTCAACCCGGAGGACTCGCTGATGGACGAGGCGAACCGCGAGGAGAAGGCCTCGGATTCGCTGACCAAGGGCAAGTTCGAGGCCTTGGATTCGCAGGCTTCCTTTGACCGCGTGCTGTTCGATGGCGGCGAGTTCGGCACCGGCGGTGAGGTGGGCTCGGAGGACGAGCTCGACTTCCTCGGGATTCCCGGCCTGCTCGACGCCGAACAGGTCGGCACGCTGCTGCGCCAGCGCCAGCACGAGCAGCTCAACCGCAAGAACGCGCGCGCCCCGCAGGGTGCGGCAGGTCCGGCTGCCGCACCTACTCCTGCCGTACCGGCTCTCCCGGACCACCGCATGCTGATGGACCTGCGCACCGAACTGGCCAAGAACGTCGCGGCCTGGTCTGCGCGCACGGGCACACCGCACGGCGTCATCCACACCAAGCTCAGGACGGTCTGCGGGGGACCGGCGGTGGCGCAGGCCAACGAGGAGCAGCTGCAGACCCGGCTGCGGAAGCTGCAGGACTGGTTTATCGGGCGGAAGTAGCCGCACTGCAGGCAGAAGACAGGCACAAAACAGCACAAAAAAGGACCGGGGGCTTCCCGGTCCTTTTTGTTGACAGCCCTTCGCGGCCGCGGCTGCGCCGTTACTGGCCGCCGGCGCCGCAGAGAGCGCTGAGGTTCTGGCCGGCAGCGGTGTAGGACCCCTGCAGCTCCTCCAGCTTGGCGGTGTCCGGGTTCTCCTGGGCCGATGCGTCCAGGAATTCGATGATGGAGCGCAGCGGAGCCTGAAGTTCTCCGGACGCGGTGGCCTCGATGGGCCGGAGCCGGTTGGCGAGGCGGATCATGCCGGCCTTGTCCGCTGCAGACGTGGGCCCCGCGCCGACGGTCTGGATCCGGGCGCAGGTTTCCTCGGTGGTGTCTTGCGGGGCCGAGCAGCCGGCGGCACCGAGCAGGGCCCCGGCAGCGATCAGGACGGTAAGGGTCTTCTTCATGATGTACTCCGGGGTTCTTACTGGTCAGACGATATTGGCAAGGATTTCGAGTCTACTGTGACGGCACGGCTTTCCCGTCAGCGTGCAGCTGAAAGACGCAGCCGCCTCAGGCGATGTCGACGCCGCCGAGTTCCATTTCCGCAATGGCGTCGTCGAGGTCCTCGGCCACGCCGACAGTGAGATCCCGCAGCACAGTCACGGAGTAGCCGGCCTGCACGCCGTCAAGGGCGGTCGCCTTGACGCAATGGTCGGTGGCGATGCCGACCACCACGACGTCCTCGACGTCGTGGCTCTGCAGCCAGTCGTCGAGCCCGATCGCGTCCTCGACGGCGAGGGCCTCGACGTCGAGGTCACTGCCGGGGGCACCCCCGGAGACCGGCATGGCGCCGGGCTTCCGGTCGCCGGTGGGCACGGCGTCGTCCGGGGCAAGCAGGCCCTCAAAGCCGGAGTAGGCCGCGGTGAACTGGCCCTTGCGGAAGTAGGCCTGGATGTATTCCGTGTCAAGATCCGGGTGGAGTTCGGCGCCGCGGGTTCCGGCCACGCAGTGCTTCGGCCAGCTGTCGATGAAGTCCGGGTCGTCCGAAAAATGCGCGCCCGGATCGACATGCCAGTCCTGGGTCGCCACGACGTGGTCAAACTGTCCGTGGTGGGCGTCGACGTATTCGCTGATGGCACCGGCCAGCTCCGCCCCGCCTTCGACGGGCAGGGAGCCGCCTTCGCAGAAATCGTTCTGGACGTCAACGATGATGAGGGCGCGGGACATCAGTTCTCCTCGTAGATGGTGGGGATGGCTGCTTCGCCGCGCTGCAGCCGGTTCACGACGGCCGGAAGCTCCTTCATGGTGTCCGCGTGGCGCTGGCGCGCGCGCAGCACACCCTCGGCTCCGGTCCAGCCGGGCAGGAGCTCCCCGTTCTTGACGAACTGCTGCAGCAGGGGCCGGTCATTGCCGTCGTCCTCCGGGCGGTGCCCGATTCCGACGATTTCCTGGGTGGCCGTGCCGCGCTCATTGAGCTTGCGCAGCGCGTACTTCCGCCCTCCCTTGCTGGTCTTGTTCTTGGCGGCCTTGGCCACCGGCTCGAATTCGCCGCCGTCGTCCGTCCGGCTGACCAGCTTGTAGACCATGCTGGCCGTGGGGGCGCCGGAACCGGTCACGAGGGACGTGCCGACGCCGTACGAATCCACCGGGGCGGACTGCAGGGCGGCGATGGCGAACTCGTCCAGGTCGGAGGTGACGATGATGCGGGTCCGCTCATTGCCCAGGTCGTCCAGGAGCTGGCGGACCCATTGCGCCTGTGCCACGAGGTCGCCGGAGTCGAGGCGGACCGCGCCGAGCTTGTCGCCGGCCAGTTCGACGGCGGTGCGCACCGCCGCCTCGACGTCGTAGGTGTCCACCAGCAGCGCGGTGCCGGCGCCCATGGAGGCGATCTGCGCCTCGAACGCCTCGCGCTCGGAGTCGTGCAGGAGGGTGAAGGAATGCGCGGCCGTGCCCACGGTCTTGAGCCCGTAGCGCAGTCCGGCCTCCAGGTTCGAGGTGCTGTCGAAGCCGGCGATGATGGCGGCGCGCGCGGCGGAAACCGCGGATTCCTCCTGGGTGCGGCGCGAGCCCATCTCCACGCAGGGGCGGGTGCCCGCGGCGGTGATCATGCGCGAGGCCGCCGAGGCGATCGCGCTGTCGTGGTTGAGGATCGAGAGGATGTAGGTCTCGAGGATGCAGGCCTCTGCGAAGGTGGATTCAACAATGAGGACGGGGGAGTTCGGGAAGTACGCTTCGCCCTCCGCGTAACCCCAGATGTCGCCGGAGAAGGAGAACCCGGCCAGATACTCCAGGGTCTCCTCGTTGACCACTTTGGTGCGGCGGAGGAAGTCGATTTCGACGTCGCCGAAGCGGAAATCCGCGATGCCCTCCAGCAGCCGGCCGGTGCCGCCCACAATGCCGTAGCGGCGCCCGTCCGGCAGCCGCCGGGCGAAGGCCTCGAACACTGACTTGCGGTGGGCGGCGCCGGAATGCAGCGCTGCCTGCAGCATGGTCAGCTCGTAATGATCGGTATACAGGGACGTGCGGGGACGGTCCCAGCCAGCTGAGGTACTCACGGATTCACTCTAGTCCCCACCGGCTCCCACGTCTCGCTCCGCTTCGCCGCGGGGCCCTCGCCGGTGTGGGCCCACCCACCGGCTCCCGCGTCTCGCTCCGCTTCGCCGCGGGGCCC
>CALMVY010000110.1 GCA_937873245.1 uncultured Arthrobacter sp.
GGAGTCGGCCACCTGTGGGGGTACTGCACATTTTCATGAAAGCATATCGTGGCCGCCGCGGCCAAGTTATGCTTGAAGCGACATGGCGCAGGCCTGAGACAAATAAAACACCCCACCGTAGGGGGGGACGGCAGGGTGTACCTGGATTGCTCCAGGCAAGGAGCATTGTACCCGGGTCCGATCCCCTGTCAAACGTTGTGACGGGCAGACGGCCATGCAATCCGCGGCCATCCCATCAGCAACGCCCACAGCTTCCGAGCCTTTGAGAAGCGCACCGTTTCCCTAAACACGTCGAACTCGCAGCGTTCCAACTCATCCAGCACTGCCTGGTAGTAGATTCCCCCTACGCCAGCCACGAAGCGCCGCTGCTTGACTACGAACGGGCCCTGACCCGGATCGACTCACGCACCGGCTTCCCGTACGACACCTCAGCGCACTTCCTCTGGATCGGTGAGCGGACGCGCGAGCTGGACCACGCGCATGTCGACTTCCTCTCGCGGGTGCGCAACCCGATTGGTGTCAAGCTTGGGCCGGGCACCAGCGGCGACGACGCGCTGCGCCTGATCGACAAACTCGATCCGGACCGTGAGCCCGGCCGCCTGACCTTCATCACCCGGATGGGCGCGGGCAACATCCGCGAGAAGCTGCCTCCGATCGTGGAACGGGTCACGGCGTCCGGCGCCCAGGTCCTGTGGGTCACCGACCCTATGCACGGCAACACGGTCACCTCGCCGAACGGCTACAAGACCCGGAACTTCGACGACGTCATCGATGAGGTGCGCGGGTTCTTCGAGGTCCACCACGCGCTCGGCACCGTCCCCGGCGGGCTGCACGTCGAAATGACCGGCGACGACGTGGCCGAGTGCCTCGGCGGGGCCGACCCGGTGGACCAGGAGTCCTTCCTGGACCGCTACGAATCGGTCTGCGATCCCCGCCTGAACCACATGCAGTCCCTCGAAATGGCCTTCCTCGTGGCCGGGGCCCTGGCTAAGCGCTAAGGGCCGGCCCCAGCGGGTCCGGCCACCCGGAACAAACAGCTCCGCCCCGGCTGAACCAGCCGGGGCGGAGTTGTTTGTTCCGGGTGCGGGCCCTGGGCAGTCAGACCACGGTCAGCGTGACGACGGAGCCTTCCGGAACGCTCTTGTTCACCGGATCCTGGGCGCGGACCGTACCGAAGAAACCACCCAGGATGTTGTCGATCTTGACCTCGAAGCCGAGCTCCTCGAGGGCCGCCTGCGCTTCGGAGGCCTGTTTCCCGATGAAGCTTGGCACCTGGACGAGCTTCGGTCCCTTGGAGATGATGAGCGTCACCGATCCGCCCTTGGTCAGGTTGCCGGAGGCCGGATCCTGCGCCACCACGGCCCCCTTGGGCACCTGCCGGTCATTGACGGTCTCGGGTGAAACCACGGCCTTCAGCCCGGCGGCTTCGAGAGCCTCGACCGCCGCACCCTGTTCCTGGCCACGCACGTCCGGCACCGGAATCGGCTGCGGACCCTTGGACACGGTGAGGTCCACGGGGGTGCCGTGCCGGACCGGATTGCCGCTGCGGGGCGCCTGCGCCAGGACCGTGCCGGCGGCCGCGGATTCATCGAAGGTCTCGGAGATATTCCCCAGTGCCATGCCCGCGCCGTTGAGGGCGGTCTTGGCTTCGTCCAGGGACTTTCCGGTCAGCTCCGGCAGGGGGAACAGTTCCGGGCCCTTGGAGACGGCAAGGGACACCGGCAGGAATTTGCGGATGACCTCTCCGGCCGCAGGTTCAGAGGCCACGACCAGTCCGGGGGGGACGACGTCGTCGAAAACGTCTTTGGTGGTGGACTGGAAGCCGGCCGTGCGGAGCAGCTGCTGGGCCTCCGCCACGGTCTTGTTCGCGAGTTCCGGGATCGTGCCGGGGGAGCCCGGCCCCATCCCGAAGAACCAGCCTGCACCGCCGGCCAGCAGTGCAGCGATGACAAGGACGAGGATCCACAGCATTCCACGGCGCCGGGGGTTGCCCTCGCGCAAGCTCCGGACGGGCGTGGCTGCCGCGCGCTGCCGCGCCCTCTCCTCGTCGCGGTCGAGCTTGCGCTGTGCCCGCTTGCCGGCCGGAACGGCGGAAGCCGCTCCCTCGTCGTCGTCGTAGTAGCCGGCCGCATACGGCGCGTCGTCCGGGGCGGACAGCGGGCCGTAGCCGGGGTGGCGGGGGGCCGCGGACATCACGGTGGTCGGGTTGTTGCCGCGCGCGATGAATTCCGTGGCCTGCTGCCGGCCGCCGATGACTTCGGTGGCGCCGTCGGCTGCGAGCGGATCCGGGGATACGCCGGGGCGTCCGGCCGGCGGAGGCGGCAGGGGCGGCACGGCCGGCAGGGCCGGGCGCGCTGCCGGGGGCTGCAGGTCCAGTTCGGCGTCGCTCAGGTTCCGCCGGATGTGATGGAGTTCTGAGAGAAGCGCGTTGCCGTCGACGGGGCGTTTGTCCGGGTCGTTGGCGGTGCACCACTGCACGAGTTCGTCGATTTCGGCGGCGAGGCCCGGAACGTGCTCCGAGGGGGCGCCGACCGCCGAGTTGACGTGCTGGTAGGCGACCTGGATGGGCACCTCGCCGTCGAACGGCTGCCGGCCGGTGATCATCTCGTAGAGCATGATTCCGACCGAGTAGATGTCACTGCGGGCGTCCGCCTGGCGGCCCAGCACAAGTTCGGGGGACAGATACGCCACGGTGCCGATCAGCGCGCCGGTGCTGGTCGACGTCGAAATGGCGCGGGCCAGCCCGAAGTCACCGAGCTTGATCCGCCCGTCGTCGGCAATCAGCACGTTCTCGGGTTTGATATCCCGGTGGATGAGGCCGGCGTCGTGCGCCGCCCCCAGCCCCTCGACGACGGGGTCGATCAGCGCAAGGGCCAGGCGCGGGGAGAGGGCGCCCTTGTCCCTGAGGACATCGCGCAGGGTGTGGCCCTTGATGTACTCCATCACCAGGTAGGCCACCCGGTCGTCCTCGCCCTGGTCCAGCACTCCCACGACGTGCGGGTGCGAAAGCCGGGCGGCAGCCTTGGCCTCGCGTCCCAGCCGGTCAAGGAACTGAGGGTCGCCGGTCATGTGGGGGTGCAGCACCTTCAGCGCCACATCACGCTCCAGCCGGCGGTCGGTGGCCACGTAAACGGTGGACATCCCGCCGCTGGCGAGCCTGGACTGAATCAGGTACCGGCCATCCACCAGGGTGCCAACAAGAGGGTCCGACGAGTAATCCTGCACTATACGATCCTAATCGCTGCACGGAAACGGGTCCGAATCCACCTGCGATTCGGACCCGTTTCGTTATCCGCCGGGGCGTTGGCCGGAGGCGGCCGTCGACGCCGCGCCGCTGGCCGGAACTCCTAGCCGAAGTTCTTCTGGTGAGCCTTGATGGATGCCACGTACTGCTTGGTGTCGTCGTACATGCCGTACTTGCTGACCGAGTACTGGCCCTGGTAGTAACCCGCGATGGCGGTGTCCAGGTCCGGGCTCGTGCGGGTCAGCTGGCGGATTATGGCGACGCCGGCCGTGGCGTTGTCGTAAGGGTCCAGCAGGTTCAGCCGGCGGCCCACAAGGTCCGAGGCCCACTCGCCCGACGACGGGATGACCTGCATGGTGCCGATCGCGTTGGCGGGGGAAACCGAGCGGTGGTCGAAGCTGGATTCCTGGAAGGCGAAGGCCATAGCCAGCGAGGGATCGACGCCCATGCGGCGGGCAGTGTCCGCCACGATCGTCTTCATCTGTTCGCGGCTGGGCACCGGCGAGGCGTTCAGCAGGGCCTTGTTCTGGTTGGCGGAACTGACGACGGCGGCCGGGTAGGTGAAGCCGAGGAACGTGCTCGGAACCAGCGGCGTCACCGTGGCAGCCGGCGGGGTGGAGGCCGGAGCGAGGGACGACCCCGGAAGCGCGAGCTTCTGGCCGGGGTAGATGATGCTGCTCATCGTCAGTCGGTTTGCGGAGAGGATATCGGCGAGCTTGACGCCGTTCCTGGCGGCAATGCCGGAGAGGGTGTCGCCGGATTTGATGGTGTACGAGCCTGACGCGGGTGCCGACGGGGCGGGAGCAGCCGGAGCCGGGGCCGACGGGGCGGGAGCGGCCGGTGCCGGGGCCGACGGGGCAGGTGCCGCGGCGCCGCCGCCGATCTTGATCTGCTGGCCGGGGCGGATGATCGAGCGCATGTTGAGCCCGTTCCAGCCGAAGACCTCGGAGAGCTTGACGCCGTGGCGGGCTGCGATGGCACTGAGGGTGTCGCCCGGCTTCACGGTGTAGGCGCTGCCGCCCGCGGGTGCCGACGGGGCCGGGGCCGCCGGTGCAGGGGCCGGAGCCGGTGCAGCCGAGCCGTCGAGCTTAATTTTCTGCCCCGGGTAGATGACGGTGTTCGCCTGCAGCCCGTTCAGCTTCAGGACCGCGTAGGTGTCCAGGCCGAACTTGCCGGCGATTCCACTGATGGTGTCGCCGCGGGCGATCGTGTACTCAGCCGGGGCGGAAACCTGGGCGGGGCGGAACGCGGATGGAACGGTGGCCGAAACGGAACCGGCAGGGATCAGGGCCGAAACCAGCGATGTGGCGGTCTGGCCCGCGGCCTGTGCCTGCATGGCTGCGGCCAGGGTGGCCGGGATGGCGCGGGGGCGTGATTCCGCCGCGGCCGGCTGTGCGATCGCCAAAGAAGAAAGGACGACGGCGGGCAGTGCCGCTGTCGTAGCCGCAATCATCGGCAGGCTGGCCCTCGGGTTGGGCTTTGGCGAACGTGACGTCGTCATGGGAAAGATCCTCTTCTCAGCGCCGAACGCTGCGGGTCTGGCCTGGCTTACTCGTAATTATCGCTGTTGCTGGTGTTACTACTGTGACTCAAGTTATCAGTGTGACAAATGTGATCTATGTGAATCTCTCACGAATTGGCAATTAGCACAAGAACTGTTTGACATTCCGAAAATGCGCGCCCGCGGAGTGTCGGTCGGGGTGACCGCCTCCGGCCCGAAGCCGCGTCCGGAGAACTGCCGTTGAATAGCCGGGCGTCGACTAGGCGCAGAGCCTGCCGGCATGGCAATCTTGATCCGTGAGTAATGTAGAAAGCCTTGTGGGCGAATGGCTGCCCCTTCCCGATGTCGCACAGCGCCTGAACGTTTCGATTACGAAGGTTCACGCGCTTTTGGACGAACGCGCGTTGGCTGCATTGCGGGTCGGTGAACGCCGTATCCGTTGCGTTCCTGCGGATTTCATCCAGGACGGTCATGCCGTGGAGAGCCTTAAGGGAACGATTGTGGTTCTCGCGGATGCTGGCTATTCCGACGAGGAACTCATTACCTGGTTGTTTACCCCGGATGAATCCCTGCGCGGCCGGCCGATCGATGCCCTGCGCGAGGGACGTAAGACGGAAATTCGGCGCCGGGCGCAGTCCTTGGCCTGGTAGGCCCCCGCGATTTCCCGGTCTGCAGACCAATGCGGGCCCTGCACCTCGATGATGAGGTGCAGGGCCCGCATTATTGGTGTCACTGCGTTGCGCGTGCAGCAGTTATGCGGATGGCTCAGGCCGCGCGGCTGACCGTGGCTTCGGCCAGCCTCCGAAGCGCCGTCTTGGGCAGCTCGTCCAGCGGCAGGAGGTCGAGGGCAGAGAAAGCCGCGCGCCCGAATTCCTCGATGAGCGTTTCCGTGGCCTGGAGGGCGCCGCAGTCCACGATGATGCGGCGGATTTCCTCCACATCGGCGTCGTCCAGCCCGGGACTGCCAAGCTTTGCGTCGATGAAGGCGGATTCGGACTGGCCGGCCAGGTCCAGCGCAAAGGCGATCAGTACGGTCCGCTTGCCTTCACGGAGATCGTCTCCGGCCGGTTTGCCCGTGGTGACAGGATCGCCGAAGACTCCCAGGACGTCGTCCCGGAGCTGGAAAGCCTCGCCCAGGGGGAGTGCGAACGCCGAGTAGCCCCGCAGCAGCTCGTCGTGCGCACCGGCCAGGGCGCCGCCCAACGCCAGCGGATGCTCGGTGGAGTACTTGGCCGACTTGAACCGGATGATGGACTGGGCCCGGCTGACGGCTCCCGCGCGGTCCCGCCTGGGGCCCGCAACTTCCTCGAGGATGTCGAGGTACTGGCCGGCCATCACCTCGGCCCGCATCAGGTTGAAGATCAGCCGCGCCCGGCTTCCGGAGGCTGCGCTCTGCCCGATTTCCGTAAACGATTCTTCGCTGAAGGACAGGCACAGGTCCCCGGTCAGGATCGCGGCCGCGTGGCCGAACCGTTCGCTGTCCAGCGCCCAGCCCTGCGTCTCATGCAGTTCGCTGAAGCGCCGGTGCACGCTGGGGCCGCCCCTGCGGGTGTCGGAGCGGTCAATGATGTCGTCGTGGATCAGTGCCGCGGCCTGGAAGAGCTCCAGAGCGGAGCCGGCCGTTACCACCTCGCCGGCTCCGGCGTCACCGCCGGCGCCGCGCCAGCCCCAGTAGCACATCAATGCCCGCAGGCGCTTTCCGCCGGTGACCAGATTCGAGATGGATCCCATCAGCGGGTCAATGTCCGGGGAGATCGAGGACATCACCGCCTGGCGGGTGGTCAGGAAGTCGGTGAGCTTACCGGCGACGGCGGCAACAAACGCGGTCTGCTCCAGGCGCAACTGCTCCGAGAGGGTCACTTGACGGACTCGGCGGCGACGTTCGCGCCGATAGTGAAGGTGGAAACGCCGGCGGTTTCCACCACCGAAATGTTCACCGTTTCGTTGTCGCCGCGGAGGAAGTCCTTGGACGGCACCGCGCCCACCGCTTCGCCCGGAACGGCCTTGAAGCCTTGTGCCTCAAGTTCCTTGGTGTAGTAGGCGAGCACGTCGGCGGACGGCGCGGAAATGCTGCCGACGAGCGCCACGGTGGCGGGCACAGTGGTCTTGTCAAAGCTGCTGGAGACGACCTTCGCCCCGGGCATCACCGGCAGGAGCTTCTCCGGAAACCCGGGGACCATGGCGCCCACCGTGGCCGAGGTGCCGGGTTCGGCTGAGGGGCTGGCCGGAGCCGTGGTGGAGGGCTGGGCCGTGGAGGGAGCAGGCGAGGCCGTCGGGGAACCCGAGGAAGCGGTCCCGGGACTGGCGGGTGTGCATGCGGCCAGAGCCATCAGCGTGCCCGCCGCCATAACGGCTGCCGCAGTACGGCTGCGCGGTCCAAATACCTTCACAGGGACTTTCCTCCTGGTGTTGACGCCGGATTCAGCCTCCAGTTTAGTCAGTCCCGGGGCATAGGATTGAAGTTGTGGGGCCGGACCAGGATAAACAGCAGCGGGAGCAGCCTCCCCAGGGCGCAGCCAGGCGGCTCAACGAGACGCAACTGCGCGAGCTCCGGCGGAGCAGCATCATGCACGTGGACATGGATGCGTTCTTTGTCTCCGTGGAGCTGCGCAGCAGACCGGCACTCGTGGGAAAGCCCGTCATTGTGGGTTACCCCGCCGACCGTTCCGTCGTGCTGTCCGCCTCGTACGAGGCCCGGCGCTTCGGCGTGAAGTCGGCCATGCCAATGGCGGTTGCCATGCGCATGTGTCCCTCAGCTGTCGTTATTGAGCCCCGGCACAAGCTGTACTACGAGGTCTCCGGCCAGATCATGGATATCTTCGGTTCGATCACCGAACTCGTGGAGCCCCTCAGCGTGGATGAGGCTTTCCTCGACGTCGGGGGAGCGATCCGGCGCCTTGGCCCGCCCCGCGAGATTGGCGAACTTCTCCGTACCCGGCTCCGCAGCGAGTTG
>CALMVY010000111.1 GCA_937873245.1 uncultured Arthrobacter sp.
AGGTGGACACAATGGTCATCCGGGTGCGGTGTGCGACTGCCTCGAGCCTCATCACGGCGTGACTGGTGCCCATCGCGGTGATCGGGTCGCCGTTCTCATCGGCGAAACCGTCGTCGAACTCCAGGCGGTGTGGTGCCTCGATGGCGGTGAACCGCCACCAGCCACGGCTCTTCTCGCCCTCGGGCCCGGTCATGTAGTAGCTGGCCTTGCCGCCCGACACGAAGTCGTGGCCGTCGAAGGTTGCGGGCCAGGTGGGCGGCCCCCACCAGCGCTCGAGCTGGCGCGGGTCTTCCCAGACCTGCCAGACGCGCTCGACGCCGGCATCGAACTCGGCGACGACGGTGAAGCTCAGGGTCTCGGCGTTCTTTTGCGAACTGATAACGGTCATAACGGAACTCTTCCTATCCCTCTGCGAGAAGGTCGGCGATCCGGTCAGCCCGCTGCCGCCAGATCGTTTCGTACTCATCGAGCAGCCGTCGAGCTCGTTGTAGGCCATCATGGTGGGCCCGCACGATCTGCTCCCGTCCGCGTTTCTCCTTCGTGACGAGGGAGGCGCGCTCTAATACCGCCACGTGCTTTTGTACGGCGGCAAAACTCATGGCGTAGTGCTCTGCCAGCCCTGACACCGAATACTCGCCGGCCGTCACCCGCGTGACGATGTCCCGGCGGGTGGCGTCGGCGAACGCCTGGAACAGGCGGTCAAGGTCGGCATCCCTCAGCTGATCTACAACCATTTGGTTGTAGAATAATCCACCCGTTTTGCCGTGTCAATGGGTTTGCGGTGGGGCTATTTGCCCATACCGGGGCGCACAGCAACGAACTCGATCTTGTTCGCGGGCTGGACTGTCTTTTTCGGCGCCCGGGAAAATCCCTTGGCGTCCAGGTGATTTTCCGCCCGGTACACGGCCAGGGCCTCGTCATAGATCGCGTTGAGCTGCTGGCCGGAGAACTCCTCCGAGGATCCGTCGGAAAACGTGACGGAAATCGTGGTGCTGCCGGGGAAGTGCCTCTTCATGCGGATGAAGCCTTCGGCGTCCTGCTGGAGACTAATCAATGTGGTCCTGCCTTCGTGATCGGGGACTTCCAGTCTCCCGTACGTTCGCCGGTAACTTCGTCGGGAGCCCGCAGGTAGGCGGCTGGTCGCGCGGAAGGCCCCTCGTGGAGGAGCCTTCCGGTGGTTTCCGGGCTAAACCCTCTCGCGGGTCCGGTCAGCCTTCGCAGGCTCCTCGACCGTAAACTCCCTGCTGCGGCGGGGGAAGGCCCAGAACTTGAAGTCAGGCGCTTCGGCCCGTGGCTCCGGGCGCGCCTCTGATTCCTTTGCTTCATCCTTCTTGATGTCCCGCCGGAATTCCCTGTTGTACTGATAGCACATCACTGACCTCCTTATGGTGACTGCCACTTAATCCTCCTCCGCATCCCGCCCAGCGTCGATACCTTGCCCAGTCTTCCGCTTGGGCCGGGGAACCGGTTTACTGAACCCTGACAGACACAATGGAGGGGGAACCATGAAGTCCAAGGGAACGTGGCAGATCGCGGTGGGGAGCTCAGCCCTTGCAGCCGTTATTTTAGTCCTGCCGACGCCGCTGTTTCACGTGGCTTCCGGCAACGCGGATGCCGGTGTGACCGGCCTTTTCCTTCTCGGCCTGGCGCTGCTCGCCGGCGGACTCGGATTTCTCGGCTCCGGGCTGTTCCAGCGTTCCCGCGAGTTGAACACGGCGCGGAGCTACGCCACAAGGGAGCCGTCCTCCCTGGACGAGGACCGACCCGTCAACGCGTATGCGGTCCCCCAGTCGTATGGTGCGGTTCCTCCGCTGGCGTGACCTTGTGCTGCGCGATCCTTCGATAGAGTGCGCGTCATGGATGACAAAGCGATTCTGCACAGCTACCTGCGCGAGTGGGCCGGGCACTGCGCCGCAATCGAAGCGGCGGCCCGGCAGGCTTCGACGGCGGGGGACCGGCCGTAGCCTGACAGGCTACTCTCCGGCGGTATCCACCACGCAGAAGCGGTTGCCCTCGGGATCGGCCAGGATGACATAGTCCGCATCCTCGGGACGCTTGCTCCATTCCACACGGCTGGCGCCCAGACTCAGCAGCCGGTCCACTTCCCGGGTCTGCTGCTCCGAATAGAGGTCGAGGTGGATTCGGGGCGGGACTTGGACCTTCGCCGGGACTCGGTCAAGGGAGACGTTGGGGCCGTGCCCATCCCTCGGTTCGAGGACTACGAAGTCTTCGTCGGGAGGCCGCCGCGGCACATAGTCCAAAGCAGCCGTCCAGAAGTCCAGTTGGCGCTGGAGGTCGTCCACACGGATGACGATGGAGCCAATCCTGATCATGGAGCCAAACTACACCGCGAAAACCACCCGAAACACCCGGCCGCCGATGGGCGAATATCGCCGGATTACAGCGGGCGGCGCAGTAGGGTGGTGCAGTTCGCCGTCGAATATAAGGAGCCTTAGTGAAATCGTTTGCATGTGGTGACGTAGTGCCCGGTTGCGAAGCCAAATGGGTTTGCAGTACCGAAGATGAAATCCTGGTCAACGTCGCCGCGCACGCCGCGTCCGCGCACGGCCTGGTGGAGCTTCCGGCCGAAGTGGTCCAGTCGGTCCACAAAGCCATCGTTCCGGTTAGTTGAGCAGTCCCGCGGCAGGCGGGTCAGCGCCCGGCGCCGGTGCGCCTCCGGGCCCGGACTGGGAGGAGCTCCTGACAGCCGCCTGCCGCGGTGAGGGCCTTGCCGCGGCCTACCAGCCGATCGTCGACACGGCGCGCGGCACCGTGGTGGGGTACGAAGCCCTGGCACGTTTCCCCGGCTATTCCGAGAAGAACCCCGAAGCGTGGTTCTCGGCAGCGCGGGCCCATGGGCGATCCGCGGAATTGGAATCGGCGGCTCTGCGCACTGCGCTCGCAGCCCGCTCCACCCTGCCGCCCAACTGCTTCCTTACCCTCAACGTCTCACCCGAACTGCTGACCGCCGAGGAGATCCGGAGCGTCTGGCGGAGCGAGGGAAACCTGGGCGGGATCGTCGTCGAACTCACGGAGCAGACCCCCATCGATTCCTACGTCGGGCTGGAACCGGACCTGAACCAGTTGCGTGCCGCCGGGGCGCTGATCGCCGTCGACGACGCCGGGGCCGGCTATGCGGGATTGCGGCACCTGCTGGCGCTGCGGCCCTCGCTGATCAAGATCGACCGTGAACTGATCCAGGATGTGGACCGCGACGAAGCCAAGCGCGCACTCATCGAAATGCTCGGCACGTTTGCCGGCCGGGTCGATGCGTGGATCCTCGCCGAGGGTGTGGAGCGGGTGGAGGAACTCGACGCGCTGGTTTCCCTGGGCGTTCCGCTGGTGCAGGGCTACTATCTGGCCAGGCCCGCGCCGTCGTGGGCCGGCATTGACCTGGACCTGGCCCACCGGCTCGCCTCGAAACCACCGGTGACCCATAAGGCCGCCATCCGTGACGTCCTCGAATCCGCGACGACGGCGACCACCGCCGCGCTCGCCGCGGAAGCCTTTGCCGGGAACCCGGCGCTCCAGTCGGTGGTGCTGATCGGGGACCACCTCCGGCCGGTTGCGGTGTTGGATCCGGTGGCCGCGGGCCTGGGTATGGTGAGCCCGGGGATGCGCGTGAATCTGGACACCCCGCTGAGCGAGGCGCTGGCCCGGTCCATGACCCGGGCCGCGTCCAGCCGGTTTGAGCCGCTTTTGGTGACGGACAACGCTGGCCGCTACGCCGGCGTCGCCCGCATGGAACGGATGATTACCGCGCTGGCGGCGCCGGGCGGGTAGCCCGGGTCATTCCTGTCCGGCAAGAAGCCGGTCGGTGGCCGCATCCGGCAGCCCCGCGAAGTACTTCGCGAGAACCGACTGGAAGACGGCCTGCTGTGGGTCCGCCCGGTGGAAGAGCGTCATGGAGGAGTGCAGCTTCCGTTCGTCGATGCCCCCGAAGACCTGCACCGCGGTGCGGCCTTGGAGCCTGGCCACGACCCCGGCGCATTCGATCAGCCGCGGGCCCAGCACCGGGTGCCGGAGATAGGCCCGCGCCTCATCCATTCCTGTGACGGCATATTTGCGGGCGGTGGGGCTGTGGCCGAGCCCGGCGAGCTGCGGGAATACGAACCACATCCAGTGGCTGCGCTTGGCGCCCTGACGGAGTTCGTCGAGGGCTCGCTGATACGTTCCATCCGCGTCCTGGGCCAGGACAAACCGTTCCAGGTAGTAAGGATCATCCACTGTGTTACTCCTCGAAGCGTGCCGTGAAGTCGGTATCGCCGGCGATGGAGGCCACGAGCGACGCCGCGACGTCCCGGATCTTCATGTTTCTGTTGTTGGACGTATTCCGGAGAATTTTGAAAGCGGCGTCCCGCCTGCACCGGTTCTGGGCCATGATCGCCCCGATCGCCATGTCGATGATGGTCCGCGACTGCATTGCGGCGGCCAGGTCCTGCCGGGATTCCCTGAGCTGGAAGATCCGGAGCGCCAGGAGCAGTGGCCGGGCGGCTTCTGCTGCGAACCGGCGCGCTTCCGCCGCCTGTTCGGTGGAGAAAGCCCCGGGCCGCGGGGAATAGAGGGTCACGACGGCGGAGTTCTCATCGTCGAGCTCCAGCGGGATCCGGAGAATGCTGGCGGAGCCCTCTCCGGCGCTGCCCGCGTACGAAGAAGGCTGCTTCCGCCGGGTGAGGGTGATCCCGCAGGAAACTTCATGTTCCGGGCGGGACAGCTCCTCCGCCGTCAGGCGGGTCAGCTCGGCCAGGAAATCGGCGACTCCGGAACCTGTGTCTGTGCTGTCCACCACGAGATCCAGAAGAGTGCTGACAGTGGCGCCGATGTTCGGCGACGTCGACGTAATGGCATTGTTCTCACGCATAGCGGCCCCCAAGTCCTCGCCGAGCGCTGACTAAACGACGGCGTTCTCCCATCCTATGGCGGGGGATGCGCCGAAGGTAGGGGAGCGCCCGACGACGACTGGCCGCAGCCTTGCTAAAGTCAGCCTAGGGACAGTGATCTCCGGCCGGTCCGGCAGTCTTTGACCGGCCAAGGAAGGCGGACGGCATGTTCACGTTCTTCACCGACACAAGCCTGGTGGAAGCCGGCCTGCTGCTTGCGACGTTCGTGCTGTGTTCGCTGATAGGCATTGAGCGCCAGGTCCGGCAGAAGAGCGCGGGCTACCGGACCCATGTGCTGGTAGGACTCGGCTCGTGCGGCTTCACCCTTGTCTCTGCCTACGGCTTCGCCTTCGTGATGGAGCCCGGCGCCGTCCTTGATCCGTCACGCATCGCGGCCCAGATCGTCAGCGGAATCGGCTTCCTGGGCGCCGGCGTCATCTTCAAGGGCAGGGACGTCGTCCGTGGGCTGACGACCGCCGCCACCATCTGGGTCTCCGCCGCCGTGGGCATGGCCTGCGGCGCAGGCATGGTGTCCCTTGGCGCCGTGCTGACGATCTTCCACCTCATTACGTTGTTCGTTATTGCCCCGGCCGTCCGAAAAATCCCGTCCGTGGACCGGAACCGGATCATGCACATCGACTACGCCGATGGACAGGGGGTGTTGCGGCAGATCCTTGAAATCGCCACCACCATGGGGTTCAGTTCCTCGATCCTGAACACCCGCCGGACCGGGGATGAGCAGAAGCCGATGGTCTCGATGGAGGTGAGGTTTTTCGGACGCCATCCGCTGCGCAACCTGGTTATGCCCCTGATGGACCTGCACGGCGTCGCAAGCGTCACAGTCCGGGGTTCGGATTCGAGCGAGGACGACGACGATGACGATGATGATGACGCCTGAGCCAGTGCCCGGACCGGCGATCGCCTCCGTATCTGTGTGCCCGGGGCCTGTGTACCCGGGGCCTGTGCACCCGGGCAGGGGTTGACGGCGGTGCAAGGATGAGGGCATGTCCTTCTTTGACGATCTTCCAGCGCCGCCGGAGCGGCCGCGGCAGCCCAAATTCGTGGTTCCCCCGTGGGCGGCGCCGCCGTCGGACGAACTCCCTGCAGTGGTGCCCCTGGGGCTGTTCCTGCAGCGCAGTCAGCGGATGGTGATGGCCGTGAAGGGCGCGGAGGTTTACTCCACGGGCTGCGTGCTGGAACTCGTCTGGACGATCCGTCGGGGGACCGAGTCCGACGCCGAATGGGGCTCGCTGACCGAACGGTGTTTCAACCGGCCGTCCTACCGGTATGGCACGCAGGGCGGCGGCGGAGGATTCCGGCTCGGTGTTGCGTACCCGGACGGGGGAAAGGCCACGGCAGACGAGTGGCCCCACTGGGGGATGGAAGGTGCCGACCCGGGGAGGGACCAGTGCTGACGACGGCCGGGGGTGGCGGCGGCTCGGGCAGCGACGATGAGGTGACGTCGTCGGTGAAGTTCTGGCTGTGGCCCTTGCCAACAGCTGGTGAACTGCGGATCGTGGCGCAATGGGCCGACGTCGGCATGGACCAGGAGTCCGTCGTGCTCAGCGGCGACGCGCTGGCTTCGGCTGCGGAGCGAGTCCAGCCATACTGGCTCACGCCGGGTTGAGCCGTCGCGGAGCTTTCGGATGACCGGGACGAGTGCGCCCCTGGCCGGCACCGTCCGGATCCGGGTGTTGAGGGCCTCCGATGCGGAGCTCATGTGCGCCGCCTACCTGCGGAACCGCGAACACCTGGCGCCCTGGGAACCGTTACGGGCCGAGGAGTTCTTCACCGTGGACGGTCAAATGGTGAGCGTCCAATCCAAGCTGGCGTTGTTCATCGCCGGATCCGATGTGCCCTGGGTCCTGACGGACGGCGAGGCCATTGTGGGGCTGATGACCCTCAGCGGGATCGTCCGGGGGCCGTTCCTCAGCGCCCACCTGGGGTACTGGGTGGACAAAGACTACAACGGGCGCGGGATCGGCTCGGCGGCAGTCGCTTTCGCCATCGACACGGCACGGGACGACCTGGGCCTGCACCGGCTGCAGGCCGCGACCCTGCTGCACAACGCCGCCTCACAGAAAATCCTCGAACGCTCGGGGTTCACGGAGATCGGCACGGCGCCGGCCTACCTCAACATTGCCGGGGGCTGGCAGGACCACATTCTCTTCCAACGCATTCTGTATTGAGGCGCCGCTTCCCGGCCACAACCAGTGCCCTCAGCCGTGCAAGACTCTCAGGATGACTGATGAATCCCTCGGGGCCCTGCACCACGTAGAACTGTGGGTGCCAAACCTTGGCCGTGCCAAGGACGAATGGGGCTGGCTCCTGGCCCGGCTGGGCTACCGGAAGTATCAGGACTGGCCGGACGGGTGCAGTTGGCGGCGGGGGCCGACGTACATCGTCGTCGAGGAATCCCCGGCCCTGAGCAGCCGGAAGCATGACCGCACCGCTCCCGGGCTCAATCACCTGGCCTTCACCGCGGGGACCCGGCAGCAGGTGGACGCCCTGGCGGCAGACGCCGTCGGACATGGCTGGGGTGAACTGTTCCCGGAGAAGTACCCGCACGCTGGCGGCCCGGACCACTTCGCCGCTTATCTGGTAAATTCGGACGGCTTCGAAGCCGAACTGATCGCCACGGACTGACGCTGGGCCCGTCCGGCCCTGCGCAGGATCCGCTGACTGTCCAGTGCACAGTTCAGCGTACGGGTCAGCGCACCATCCGAAAGATCCGGACCGGCGTCCCGGCCAGCTCATGCGAACCTGTGGCACCGTCCGGGACGAAACCGTTGCGGGCGTAGAAGGCGAAGGCGCGGGGATTGTTGTCGGCAATCCAGAGGTAGGCGCCGCTGCTGCCCACCGCTGCGTCCAGCAGCAATTGGCCCGCCCCCGAGCCGTAGTGGCTGGCCAGCACGTAGATCCCCTCCAGCTCCCGTGGCCGGGGCCCGTCGTCGTCGCGGCCGGCCCCGGCGCTCGCCCAGCCGACGATGTCCTGTCCCGCGCAGGCCACCCAGATATCCGAGGTGGAGGCAGCAAGGATCTTGCGCCACCTGGCCTCGCGCGGACCCTGCTCCAACCCGGCGAGGGCCGCCGCCGGCAGCAGGTGCGCGTAGCACTCGCGCCAGGCCTGGATGTGCACGCGGGCGATACCGGGGGCATCGTCCAGCAGCGCGGCCCTGACCATCAGGTCTCTTGTCATCCGGACAGCGTAGTACGCGTTGGCGCCAGCGAGGACGTGTTCCGGGTACGTTGAAGCGATGAGCATCTTTCTGGTCGGCGGAGGCCCGGACACCACAACAACTCCAGTGATCTTCGACCAGTTCGTGGCGGAGGTGGTGCACCGAACCGGCGGCACCCGGCCGCCCCGGATCGCCGTGGTCCTGGTTGACCACGAAGGCAGCGCCGCCTACTTCCTGCCCGCCTATCTGGATCCGCTGCACCGCCGGACGCCGTGCGAAGTGGTGACCGTCCTGCTCCGCCGGCAGGAACACGTGGACCCCCGGGTGTTCGACGGCGTCGACGCGATCGTCGTCGGGGGCGGCCCCACTCCTGTTTACGCCGAGGGCCTGCGGAAGGCCGCCGCCGCCATCCGCCAGGCGGTGCAGGCGGGTGCTCCATATCTGGGATTCTCCGCTGGTGCCATGATCGCGCCGGAGCGGGCGATAGTCGGCGGCTACCTGGTCCGCGGCGTCGAGGTGTGCCCGGAGGACGCATCCGAGGGGCTGGGGGAGGTGGAGCTCCGCGACGGACTGGGCCTCGTGTCCTTCGCCGTCGATGTCCATGCCGCACAGGCCGGCACGCTGGGCCGCGCGGTCGCCGCCGTCGCACACGGAATGGCGGGGAAGGCAGTGGCGGTCGATGAGAACACGGCCCTGCTGCTGCCGCATGCAGACCCGGAGGAGCAGCGGGGGATCGGAACCGGGAACTGCTGGCTGGTCCGCGGTCCGGGACCCAAACCTGTGGTCTCCATCCTTGGCAACGTTGTTACTGGCCGGTAACATAGTCCGCATGCATCTGCTCCTGCGCACGCTTCTCCTGCTGTTCACGTCCTCGCGCCGCTCCCCATTGAGCATCTGGGACACGTCCTCGCTGCCGCTGAAGGTCCTGCCCACCGACATCGACATCGCGATGCATGTCAACAACGGCATGTACTTCTCCCTGATGGACCTGGGCCGGTTCGACCTGATGGCCCGCAGCGGAACATGGAAGGCCATGCGCCGCCGGGGATGGAGCCCAGTGGCGGCGGGGGAGACCATCGCCTTCCGCCGGTCGCTGCAATTGTGGCAGCGGTACACGATCGAAACGAAGATCATCGGCCTCGACGAGAAAGCCATCTACTTCGAACAGCGCATGGTGGTGGACGGGGAAATCTACGCCCGAGCCTTCATCGCGACCCGGCTGGTGAGCAAGGGCAAGCCGGTCAGCCAGGAAGAAATCATCCGTGAGTTCGGGGCGCCCCCGGCGGACCTTGAACTGCCCGAGTGGATCCACGATTGGCGCGAAACCAACGCGCTGCCCGGCGCCCGGCGCCCGGCGCCGCACGTCTGGGCCTGAGCCCGGCAGCGCCTCAGCCTGCCTGCGCCTAGGAGGTCCCGACGTCGCGCCGGCTCAGGGCCGCCGCGCTGAGCGCCACGAGGACGGCCGAACTGCCCCACAGCCAGCCAGCAGCCGCCCAGTCCGCCCCGTTGGCCACCGGATTATTGCCATAGGCCCAGCTGTAGGGCGAGAAGTCCAGGAGCCATTCGACGTCCCTGCTTTGCCGGCCCACCGCGTTGAACACATAGCCCAGGACCCCGACTCCGGCGCCCGCGGCCAGTCCGAAGGTCTTCCGCCCGGTCACCGCGCCGACGAAGAGCGCTGTGCTGCCCGAGAGCATGGTCAGCCCGGCGAACAGCACAGAGGCGCCGAGGAGGTTTTCCGGCCTGATATTCAGCTGCGCGGACTCAGTCAGCAGCAGTATCAGGACGAACACAAGCATTACCAACAGCAGTACGCGCAGCAGGATGGCCAGCGCCCGTTCCAGGACCACCTGCGTACGGGTCACGCCGTGCGCCAGCGTGAGTTCAAGCTGGCCCGATTCCTCGTCCCCGCCGACTGCCGCCGCTCCCCACGCCACCGAAGCGATGGTCATCAGCAGGAAACCGATCAGCCCGAACATGGTGGCCTGGGTGTAGCCGGGTCCCGAGGTGATCTGGTCGTAATTGAGGGCCTTGATCATCTCCGGCGGAAAGGCCTCCATCACGCCCTGCATCTCGGGGCTTCCGCCGATCGAGGGGTAAAGCGGCAGGTAGATGAAGATGGCGGCGGCGAGCCCTGCCGCCCACCCGAGCGTGGAACGCCAGGAGTCCACGAACGCCCTCGTGAACAGGGGCAGCGGCCTATTCATGCGCCGGGTCCTCTCCGGCGCCGGCGCCCGTTGCCGTTGACGCCGTTGCCATTGCCGCGGATGGTGCCGTAGAGCTCAAGGACCGATTCCTCGAGGTCCGGCTCCTCCAGCACCAGCTCGGTGAGCCTGAGGGAGGCCAAAACCTGGAGCAGCGGCTGGATCGCGCCGCCCAGCGTGGCGGACAGTTCGACGCCGTCGCCCGCCGGCAGCACCTCGAGGTGTCCGATCCCGGGCACGGCCGCCAGCAGCGCGCCGGCGTCGGCCGTGGAAATCCCGGTGGCGGTGAAACGCACGTGCCGCACGGCGCCTTCCCGCAGGCTGTCGACAGTGGCGACGGTGATGATGCGTCCGTCGCGGAGGATCGCGACCTCGTCGGCTGCCTGCTGCACCTCGCTGAGGACATGGGAACTGAGGAAGATCGTCTGTCCGTTGGCTTGGGCCTCGCGGACCATGGCGAGGAATTCCTGCTGGACGAGGGGGTCCAGTCCGCTGGTCGGCTCATCGAGCACCAGCAGCTCGGGATCGTGCATAAAGGCCTGGACGAGTCCCAGCTTCTGCTTGTTGCCCTTGGAGAGCTTGCGGGTGTGGCGGTCCAGATCCAGGCCCAGCCGCTCGGCCAGGGCATCGATCCGGCCGGGCCTGACGGGTCCGCTGATGTCCGCGTAGTGGGAGAGCAGCTTGCGGCCGGTGATCCGTCCCTCCAGGAACAGCTCCCCGGGCAGATACCCGATCCGGCGCCGGAGCGCCGGGCCCGCGGCCCGGGGGTCCTCGCCGAGCACCGTCGATGTGCCGGCGGTGGGCCGGATGATGTCCAGCAGGCACCTCATGACGGTCGTCTTGCCCGCACCGTTGGGGCCGATCACGCCGAAAACGGAGCCCCTCTCGATGCCGAAGCTGATGGCGTGCAGCACTTCTCGGTGGCCGAACTTCTTGGTCAGGGAGTCGACAACAATGGCCTGGCCTGCGGTGTTTCCGGCGTCTGGGGGCATGGCGCCGATGGTAGGCCGCGGCCGCCGCGGGGGCTAGGGTCCTATGCCCCGGGGCGGCGGGCAGCCTGTGGTCCGGTTGCCGATGGTGCCGTCACATGGATGTGCCAACAGCGAAATGCAGGGGACAAGGCAGGGCTGCTCGCGTACCGTTGATCCATGGCTACCGTAGACATTACAGGTGAACAGTTCGCATCGACCGTCGAGGACAATGACATTGTCCTCGTTGATTTCTGGGCCGAATGGTGCGGCCCGTGCAAGCAGTTCGGACCCACTTACGCCGCAGTTTCCGAGAAGCACCAGGACGTCGTCTTCTCCAAGGTGGACACCGAGGCCGAGCAGCAGCTCGCCGCCGAGGCCGGCATCACGTCCATCCCGACGTTGATGGCGTTCCGCGAAAAGGTGCTCGTGTTCTCCCAGCCCGGCGCCCTCAACGCCCAGCAGCTGGAGCAGGTGGTTGACGCCGTCAAGGCCCTCGATATGGAGGAAGTCCACGCGCACGTGGCCCGGTCCCAGGCCGAGGCTGCCGCAGCGGCCGGCAAGCAGGACGGCAGCCAGATCCCGGAGGCCTAGAGGCCCCCTCTGACAGACACACAGCAACGCGGGGTCACTCCGCGCCCATGATCTTGTGATCAATGGACGTGGAGTGGCCCCGCGTTGTCTTGTTGTGTCTCGGTTTTGGGCCCGGTCAGAGCTTCACGAGCTGGACCGGCTCGGCCAATAGGGCGCTGAGGGACTCATTGAGGTCCTGGACCGCGGTGCCCTTCGAGTGCTTGTCCAGGTCTTCCTGCGAGGCCCACCGTTCGGTCAGCACCAGCCGGTCCTCGCTGGCCTCGGTGAGCTCGTACCGGATGCAGCCGGGCTCGTTCACCACCTCGTCAATCGCGATCTCCAGCGCGAGCTTCACACGGAAGAACTCGCCGTCGTTGGGGATGAAAATGGCCTGCAGGTCTACGGGTGCACTCATGGTTTTCACAATACCGGGCCGCGCCTTTTTGTCCCGAAGATTTCGTAGGACATCCAAGCTTTAGTCTTCTTTTGCCGGCCGAGTGTTGGTAGCGTCACACCATGCTTGCATACACAGCCGGGGACACTGACGTCCCGCTGCTCGAGGAGACCATTGGCGACAATTTCGAACGGATCGTGGCCAGGTTCCCCTACCAGGACGCATTGATCGAGGCCGCGGCGGTGCCGGGGGAAGAGGCCCGGCGCTGGAGCTATACCAAGCTGAACGACGACGTCGACCGCGTGGCACGCGCGCTGCTGGCCCTGGGGGTGGCAAAAGGTGAACGGATCGGCATCTGGAGCCCGAACTGCGCCGAATGGACCATCCTGCAGTACGCCACCGCGAAGGTCGGGGCGGTCCTGGTCAACGTCAACCCCGCGTACCGCAGCCACGAGCTGGAGTTCGTAGTCAAGCAGAACGGCATGCGGACGCTGGTCGCGGCGCCGTCGGACCGCAACAGCGACTACACCGGCATGGCCCGGCAAGCGCTGGCCGAATGCCCCGAGCTGCGCGAACTCGTGTTCCTGCCCGACGCCGGCCTGCCCGGCCTCACCGCCGGCGTCCCCGAAACGGCAGCGGAGCGGACCTGGTCGGAGCTGCTCAAGCGGGCCGACGACGTCGCCCATTCCGCGCTGAAGGCGCGTATGGCCGAACTGGACCCCCACGACGCAATCAACCTGCAGTACACCTCCGGCACCACGGGCTTCCCCAAGGGGGCCACGCTTTCGCACCACAACATCCTGAACAACGGGTACTCGATCGGTGAGCTGCTGGAGTACACCGAGCACGACCGGGTGGTGCTGCCGGTGCCGTTCTACCACTGCTTCGGCATGGTGATCGGAAACCTGGCCGCCCTGAGCCACGGCTGCGCCACCATCATTCCGGGCCGGGGCTTCACCCCCGCCGCGGCGCTGGAAGCTGTGCAGGATTTTGGCGGGACGTCACTGTATGGCGTGCCCACGATGTTCATCGCCGAGCTCGCGCTGCCGGACTTCGCTTCCTATGACCTGTCCACCCTGCGCACCGGTGTAATGGCGGGATCGCTGTGTCCCATCGAGGTGATGAACCGGGTGATCTCGGAGATGAACATGGCGGATGTGGCCATCTGTTACGGCATGACGGAGACCTCGCCGGTATCCACCATGACCCGCAGCGTGGACACGATGGCCCAGCGCACCGAAAGCGTGGGCCGGACGATGCCGCACCTGGAGAGCCAGGTGGTGGACCCGATGACCGGAGAGGTGATGCAGCGCGGCGGGATCGGCGAACTATGCACCCGCGGGTACTCGGTCATGAAGGGGTACTGGAACCAGCCGGACAAGACCGCCGAAGCGATCGACGCCGAGGGCTGGATGCACACCGGGGACCTGGCCCGGATGGACGGGGACGGCTACATCGTGATCGAGGGCCGGATCAAGGACATGGTGATCCGCGGCGGCGAGAACGTCTACCCCCGCGAGATCGAGGAGTTCCTGTACACACACCCGGATATCCAGGACGTGCAGGTGATCGGCGTGCCGGACGCCAAGTACGGGGAGGAGCTGATGGCCTGCGTCATCCTCAAACCCGGGGCCGCCCCGCTGGATGCCGGCGGACTGGCCGAGTTCTGCCGGGGGAAGCTGGCGCACTACAAGATCCCGCGCTACGTGGACGTGCGCGAGAGCTTCCCGATGACGGTATCCGGCAAGATCCGCAAGGTGGACATGCGGCAGGAAGCGGTGGCCAAGCTGGGGCTCTAACTGCAAAGTCCGACGCCGGCGTGCTAGTGGCTGCGGTGGTCCTGGATGGTCATCCGCGGACCGAAAGTCGGCTTGCGGAAGCCGCTGAGGCCGATCATCCGGACCACGCGCTGCCGGTGCCCGGCCCACGGGGCCAGCAGCCGGAGCATGCCGTCGTCGTCCGTCCTCCGGCCGGTCAGGGCCGCCCCGACATAAGCCGCGAGATGGTAGTCGCCTACCGCGATGGAGTCCGGGCAGCCGTGCGTGCGCTGGACGACCTCCGCCGCGGTCCAGACGCCGATGCCGGGGATCGTTTGCAGCTTCGCGGAGGCCTCCGCGGCCGGCAGCGCGGCGAGCCGTTCCAGCGCGACGGCGGAGCGCAGCGCGCGCATCACGGTCGCCGACCGCTGCGGACCCACCCCGGCCTTGTGCCATTCCCATGACGGGATACCCAGCCACTGCTCGGGCGTGGGCTGGACCATCAGGTTCGCCGGCGCCACCGTGCCGGCGCCGGGCGCCGGGGTTCCGTACCGGTACATCAGGTAGCGGTAGCCGCGCCGGGCCTCGATCACGGTGACCTTCTGCTCCAGGATCGTGGGAACGAGGGAGTCCACCAGGCGGCCGGTGGCGGGCAGCCGCACGGCGGGGTTCCGGCGTCGGGCCTCCACGACCATCCGGGGGAGAGTGGCGTGGAACGCGGGTTCATCAAAAGCGGACCAGTCGTCGTCCCGGCCCAGCATCCGCGGCGCGGAAGCGGCGGCCTCGGCGGCACCCGGCCCCCAGGCCTGGACTTCGACGGCGGAATCCGCGGGCGGGCAGTCCGGCGGACAGTCCGGAGGATAAACAATTGCGAGCCGGAGCGTGGCGGGACCCGAGGGCGTCGTGAACGCCATCCAGAGGCCCTCCGGCGTTGTGCGGATGGACGGATCACCGCGCCCTCGCAGGAGCGTGCCGATGGTCTGCATCAGGTCGAAGGGACCGCCCGGGTGCCACCGCAGCGAGGCGTCGGCCGCGGCGGCTACGCCGGCGGGGACGTCTGCAATGGTCATCCGACCATGATTCCACGAACGCCTGACAGCGGCGGTCCCGGCCCCTCCCGGGCAGTCGACGGAGGGCCCTTAACTCCGGGTTTGGGCGGTACTAGACTTCGGCTGTGGCGTGGAGCCACCCACGCCTGCCGGGATGCCCGGATCCCTGTTCCTAGGAGAGTGTGATGGCTGGTGGAGTAGTACATTTCGAGATCCCCGCGGACGACGAGAACCGCGCGCGGGAATTCTACAGCTCGGCGTTCGGCTGGAGAATCGATGCCATGCCGGAGATGAGTTACGCCATGCTCATGACGACGCCGTCGGATGAAACGGGCATGCCCTCCGTGCCGGGGTCCATCAACGGCGGCATGTTCCGGCGCGAGGGACACCTGACCTCCCCGTTGGTCACGGTGGACGTAGACGACATTGACGCGTCGCTGGAGAAGATCACGTCCCTGGGCGGCAGCACCGTCCAGCCACGGCAGGAAGTCGGCACCATGGGCTGGGCCGCCTACTTCCGGGACACCGAAGGCAACATCATCGGTCTGTGGCAGAACGCCGCGCCCGAGGGCGGAGAGTCAACCGCCGCTGGAGCGGACGGGGCGAACGACATCGGCGCCTGAGGAACCCCGGGGCGGCCCCCGGCGGGCGAAGACGGTAACTTTGTACCTATGAAGTACGCCCAGTCCGTTCTGGACCTCATCGGCAATACGCCGCTCGTCAAGCTCCACCACGTTACCGACGGCATCGGGGCCACAGTCCTGGTGAAGCTGGAATATCTGAACCCCGGCGGTTCCATCAAGGACCGCATCGCGGTGAAGATGATCGAGGAGGCCGAACGCACCGGCAAGCTCCGGCCCGGCGGCACCATCGTGGAGCCCACCTCGGGCAACACCGGCGTCGGCCTGGCGCTGGTGGCCCAGCAGAAGGGCTACCGCTGCATCTTCGTGGTGCCGGACAAGGTCGGCGAGGACAAACGTGCCGTGCTCCAGGCCTACGGCGCCGAGGTGGTGGTGACGCCCACCGCCGTCGCCCCCGACAGCCCGCAGAGCTACTACGGCGTCTCGGACCGCCTCGTCACCGAGATCCCCGGCGCCTACAAGCCCGACCAGTTCTCCAACCCGGCCGCCCCGGCCAGCCACTACGAATCCACCGGGCCGGAGATCTGGCGCGACACGGACGGCCGCATCACGCACTGCGTGATCGGCGCCGGCACCGGCGGCACCATCACCGGCACCGGCCGGTACCTCAAGGAAGTCTCCGCGCACCGTGCGGAGTCCGACGGCGGCATGGTCAAGATCATCGGCGCCGACCCGGCAGGGTCGGTCTACTCCGGCGGCACCGGCCGGCCGTACCTCGTCGAGGGCGTCGGCGAGGACATGTGGCCCGCCAACTACGACAAGACCGTCCCGGACGACGTCATCGCCGTCAGCGACGCCGACTCCTTCGAGATGACGCGCCGGCTCGCCCGCGAGGAAGGCCTGCTGGTGGGCGGGTCCTCCGGCATGGCCGTCGTCGCCGCCCTGGAGGTCGCCAAGGACCTGCCGGACGACGCCGTCGTCGTCGTGATCCTGCCGGACTCCGGCCGCGGCTACCTGGCCAAGATCTTCAACGACCAGTGGATGCGCTCCTACGGCTTCCTGGCCAGCGGCGACGAAGCCTCCGTGGGGGAAATCCTCAAGGCCAAGACCGGGGAACTGCCGGACCTGGTGCACATCCACCCCAATGAGAGCGTCCGCGACGTCATCAACATCATGAACGAGTACGGCGTCTCGCACATCCCGGTCCTGTCCCAGGAACCGCCCGTGGTCATGGGCGAGGTCCTCGGCGCCGTCGACGAACGCACCCTGACCGCGAAGCTGTTCCGCGGCGAGGCCAAACTGTCGGACAAGATCTCCGAACACATGGAGGCCCGGCTGCCGGTGATCGGCTCGCTCGAATCGATCTCGACGGCCCGCGAACTCCTCTCCGACGCCGACACCCTCATGGTGACGTTCGTCGGCGCCCCCGTGGGGATCCTGACCCGCCACGACCTGCTCGCCTACCTGAGCAACTGACCTGCAACTGACCGCCCACTGACCCGGAAACCGGGCCGCCCCCAGGGGCCGCCCGGCGCCCGGCCGAAAGGAACGCACATGTCTTTGCCAGAAAGCCCCTCCGCGAAAACCCCCGGCTTCAACACCCGCGCCGTGCACGCCGGCCAGGAGTTCGAACCGCGCACCGGCGCCGTCGTACCGCCCGTGCACTTCTCCTCCACCTACGCCCAGGAAGCGATCGGCGTGCTGCGCGCCGGCTACGAGTACGGCCGCGGGACCAACCCCACCCGTGATTCCCTGCAGGACCAGCTGGCCGCGCTGGAAGGCGGGACCGCCGCGTTCTCCTTCAGCTCCGGCCTCGCCGCCGAGGACTCGATGATCCGCGCGCTCACCCGCCCCGGTGACCACATCGTGCTTGGCAACGACGCCTACGGAGGCACCTACCGGCTGATCAGCCGGGTGCTGGGGGAGTGGGGCATCGGCAACACCCCGGTGGACATGTCCAATCTTGATGCCGTCGCGGCCGCGGTAGCGGCCAGCAAGACCCGCCTCGTGTGGGTGGAGACGCCGTCGAACCCGATGATGAAGATCACCGACATCGCGGCCCTCGCCAAGGTGGCGCACGACGCCGGCGCCCTCCTCGTGGTGGACAACACCTTCGCCACGCCTTTGAATCAACAACCGCTTGAGTTCGGTGCCACGGTGTCTCTGCAGTCTGCAACCAAGTTCATAGGCGGCCACTCCGACTTATTAGCCGGGGTCGCCACGACGAAAGACGATGCACTCTGGCACGCCCTCAGGAAGTCTCGCGAGTTGACTGGCGCGACACCAGGAACGCTCGAAGCCTTTCTTGCTGTCCGTGGCGCGAGAACTCTCGCGCTTCGCTTACAACGGGCCCAGCAAACAGCCATGATGCTTGCGGAGCGGCTGGAGATACACCCGCTGGTCACTCGTGTCCGATATCCAGGCTTGCCGTCACATCCGACGCATGCTACTGCTAAGCGCGTGCTCAAGGGCTTCGGAACCATCATTTCGTTCGATCTGCTTGGAGAGGCTGAGTTTGCTGATGGTGTCTGCCGAAAGGTCGGGCTCATCCGCCATGCCACCAGTCTCGGAGCAGTGGAATCAACTATGGAACGAAGAGCTGCGATCCCAGGACAGGGACACCTTCCACCTTCGCTCCTAAGACTCAGCGTTGGTATCGAGGACGTCGACGATCTCTGGATCGATCTCGACTCGGCAATACGCTCTGCTGCACCGTGACTCTGTCGACAGTGACACAATCATCTTGCCATTGGCCTGTCGTGTCTCTGGTTCAAAGCTCACCCACCACCAGTGGTGAGTGCTTGGGCTGGTGGCTTGGTAGCTACGCTTACTCGTACCCCGCCTAACACGCGGTTCAGGCGACTCGCGCTTGCGCGAGTGCCTGAACCGCCACGTTGGGCGCTTGTCACCTTCAATTCAATGAAAGAAAAACTATCATGAAATTGGTTATCACAGATACGATTTTCGATGAATTCCCCGAATTGGTCTTGGGTGTTGTCATTTTGCACAATATTGACAACTCACAAAACAGGGCTGAGATTACCGAATTATTGCGACAAGCCGAAGCAGCACTTTCAGGTAAATTTGGTGACATCCCTGTAATTGAACATCCTTATATTGCAACCTGGCGGGAAGCCTACCGGAAATTTGGAGCAAAACCAAAGGATTATCCTTCATCCGTCGAGAATTTAACAAGAAGGGTATTAAACGGCGCTACGATTGGACACATCAATAACCTTGTGTCGTTATATAACACGATTTCATTAAGACATATCCTGCCTGTCGGGGGTGAAGATTTAGACAAAATTGTTAGTGACGTTCTATTGACACGGGCCGGTAATGACGAGCCTGCTGTTTTTCTTTTAGGCGAGAAAGAAGCACGCGCTCCGCGTGCAGGTGAAATCATCTACAAAGATGAAATCAGCGCAATTTGCAGACGTTGGAATTGGAAGGAAGCGGACAGAACCAAATTGACCGAAGAAACACAAAATGTTTTTTTGGTCATCGAAACTCTACCGCCTGCCCCCCGCGATACAGTTGAAACTGCAATCCGTGAATTGGCAGATTTGGTGAAACAATATTGCGGCGGCACGGTTTCAACAGCATTTCTAGACAAAGACAATCGGGAAGTCCAACTCATATAAGGTGCAACCATGTACATTCCAAAATACTATCGTGAAGAAGACCGTCAAAGAATCCTGGCTTTTCTCAAACAGAATAACTTTGCCGCGCTGGTTACTTTTGATGGCGAAAAACCAATCGCCACTCACATCCCTGTGGAAGTGGTTGAATCTGAAAACGGCTGGACAATCTACGGTCACCTCTCGCGTGCAAATCCTCAAAAAAAGACATTTGGCGAGCAAGAAGCATTGCTTATTTTTCAGGGAGCGCACACTTATATCTCTGCGCGTTGGTATGCCGAAGTTGATGTGCCAACTTGGGATTACATGATTGTGCATGTTTACGGAAAAGTGCGAGAAATTCAAGGGGATGAATTGTATTCAGTACTCAGCCATCTGGTACAAAACCACGAATTGAATACCTCCTATCGCCTCGAAGGACTTCCACAAGATATGGTGCAAAAAGAAATAAAAGGCGTTTTCGGTTTTGCTATGGATGTTACTCGCGTAGATGGTGGTTACAAATTGAGTCAAGGAAAAACTCAAGAAGAACGCAGGAATATTGTCAGTGAACTGGAAAAACGCGGCGATGAAAATTCCACAGAAATCGCGGAAGCAATACGCAAGCAAAGCAAAAAATAGCCCTTTGATGCTTTTGTACGTATGATGGAGAAGATTCCAAAAATGGTGGAGTTCTTCCAAGTCAAAAAGTAAAGCATTCAAACACGCCTAGCAATGTGCGTAGCTGAGGGTCGGTACGCGCTGCGAAAAGGCTGAGTCTAACACCCTTTCAAATTCAAACTTAATTGAGCCCTGGACATAAATACTAAGCAGCCTTGAGGAGAGCTTTGAGGCCAAGGCGTAGGTCCAGGTCTAGCAAGAAACAGTAGAGAATTGCCAACTGGTAGACAAAGACGGCACTGAGAACAAACCGCTGGGTAGCCAGTAAGCCCTTTGTGGGCACGGCACCGTGAACATCGAAAATAGCCTTGAAGTGTTCGTTGAAGTTTTCAATCGCAATGGAGCGGGTTTTGTGCAAGATTTGACGGACCTTGGCACCATCATCATGATGTGGATAGGGGTTGTTTTTGCCGGTAAAGGAGGTCACCAGCGTACAACCCCGGCGCTGACATTGGCGCACTAAGGCTTCATCATGGTAATGTTGATCACCGAGCAGGAAGTGTAAGCCGGGCGGCAAGCTTTCAATCAGGGTGGGTGCTTGTTCATTGTCAGCCACATTGGCTGGGGTGACTTCGGCCGCCAACGGTAACCAAACGTGGCAGGCGGCGGTGACGACCAGGTGCAGTTTCCAGCCGTACACCCAGCCATGCCAGCCGGACTTGGTCCAATGGGCCTCGGTATCAATGGAGGTGTGTGGCACTTCGCCTTTTTCACGATCCTTTTTGTGCCAGACCCCACCGCGTGCGATGAGAACTGTGCTATCGATCGCTGCGGCGCAGGCATTTTTAGCCCATACGCCAAGCAGGGCCAGCAAGAAACAGCCCAAACAGGCGATTTGAGCCGGAAGGCTACCCGGAACGGCCGCCAAACGACGTTCCCAGGTGCGCCGACAGGCCAAGCGACCGTCGGGTAAGGACAATTCGCGCCGTAGCACTTGCATCTCCGCCGTCGGTTGCGCCAGGATGGCCAGCAAGCCAGAAGGAGTATGTACTTGTTGAATTATCATGACCACCAACGCTTTCAAAAACAACCGCTCAGAATAGGTCTTCGGACGCCCTCGTTTGCGTCGAGCAGGCTCGGGTGGCTCGGGGATCAGGTCAATCAACCCAACCAGGATAACCAGCAAACTGTCTTGTGGTACCATGTCACTGCCTCCGTAGATTTTGGTCTGGTACCCTCTATCTTACGCAGGCAGCCGCGCTTGTTCAACCCTGAACTTGCGCGGTTTGATTTATGTCCAGCCCTCACTTAATTCAAAACAGAGCCCCGGTTTTCCCGGGGCTTTTCAGATTCCTGTTCAGGAGGTCGCTATGACTAAAACAACAACAGCAACACCAGTAATTCAAGTTAACACATCCAACATTGAACGGCACCCCAAGCAGCCGTGCCAGTGGACAAAGGATCCGCAATGGATTGCGGACCATGCCATTGAACTGGCGACAGCGCGCGTCCTGGAAGACTGGAAAAAGATTGGAGCTGCAAATGCAAGCTGAAATCAAATTCCCGTTGAGCCACCCAACGCATTACATCGCCTGTTTGAATAACTTTGACGTGACCCACGTGGCGATCAGGCTTTCGCCCCCGACTCTCTGGACGTTGTTCAAACTGATACTAATCCCGAAGATGGGATATCCTTAACTTTTAATACAAACCCTAACGGGGCCTTTCGGCCTGTTCAAATTCCGGGAGTTAATCTGGGAGGCCTGGGTGTGCCAATAGAAGGTGTGAGCTGGAATAATAACATGTACTTATATGCCTCCAATGCCGGGATGGTCAATACAGTGTTGGCTAAATCAACTGACAACGGTTTCACTTTTACCAAGTTGTACGATTTTTCCAATTCAAAATTTATCAATGTCAATGTTATAAAGATTAAATCTACTGCCGCCTACCCCGAACCATTAAATACAGATATCCAGGTCATGTTGGGCTCCGGGCAATACAGGGCAAGCAATGTTTTTCTGGCCTACCAGCGGGGAGACCAGATCGAACAAAGGAATGTTAAGTTTTTTAAAGGTTTAGTGAATGGAAATCCAACCTGGTCCGCCAATGAAGCAGACGCAGTACCACTTTTCAATCAGCCGTGTGTCGGAGAGTTGTCTGTCTCGTATAACAACTTTATCAAAAAATGGATACTGCTTTATAATTGCGGATCACCCAGGGGCATAAACTGCAGAACGGCAGATCAGCCCTGGGGGCCCTGGTCAGATCCTTTTGTAATTTTTGACCCTGCCGAAACTGTTGATAAGGGCTACTGTTATTTTATGCATACCAGTTGGGACGTAAAAAATTGCGATAACGTACACGATACTGGCCGCGAGCGCGAATGGGGCGGGGAGTATGGGCCCTATCAATTCGAAGATTTGGCAACCGGAAGTGGCTTGGAAACAACCATTTATTATACATTATCTACATGGAATCCTTATACAACAGTGCTGATGAAAAGCACACTTCGTAAAAAGGAGCCCATAAAACCAGGTGTATACCGCGTTATGGTCAGGCATTCAAACAAAGCAATGGATAACAGTGGTTTTCCCGGAAGCGGAGTAAGAAATATTGTTCAGTTTGATTGGCTTGATAATGTTTATCAAAAATGGCAGTTTGACCTGGTTGATAACGGTTATTACAAGATCACCTCAATTCATAGCGGGGAAGTGCTGGATCTGGCTGGGTGCAGCAACGCTAATGGTGCTGCTATTCAGCAGTGGCCTTCGGTGAACAATGATTGTCAGAAATGGCGCATTGAAGATCTTGGCGGAGGCTACTACCGGTTTATCTCTAAAGCGAGCGGCAAAGTAATTGAAGTGAACGGCTCTTCTGCGAATGGCGGCCGGGTACAGCAATGGGACTGGAACGGACAGCCCTGGCAGCAGTGGCGGATAGAGCCTGCGATAACCTCAGGCCTGTACAGCGTTACTGCTAAACACAGTAATAAAGTGTTGGATAACGGTGGGTTTCCGGGTAGTGGAAACCGCAATGTAGTTCAATGGGAATGGTACAATAACCCGATTCAACATTGGCAATTCGATCCTGTAGGCAATGGATATTACAGAATTACTTCAAGACAAAGTAGCGAAGTATTGGACTTGGCAGGATGTGGCATCGCTAACGGAACAAACATTCAGCAATGGCCCTGGTCAGATAACGATTGTCAGAAGTGGCGCCTCGAATATTTAGACGGAGGTTACTTCCGGATTGTTTCAAAGGCGACTGGAAAAGTTGTGGAAGTAAACGGCTCTCCTGATAACGGGGGGAATGTACAGCAGTGGGAGTGGAACGGTTACGATTGGCAGCGATGGAAACTAGATCGTTTAAATTCCGATGGAACATTCGCGCGCGAACGCACTTTGAATGAAATCACTGAGGCCGAAACTATCGAAGAATCGGGTTTGAAGTTGTATCCCATCCCGGCAGTTAAAAATTTTGTTGTAGAGTTTGTGAATAAAAATACCGGAGCAGGGAGTATCGAATTACATGACCCTCAAAGCAAAGAAGTAAGTAGGAGTGAAATATCAGTCACGGAAGGAATTAATGCTCATGAGGTTATTACCAGCGGTCTGCCGCCCGGGGTATATTTTGTAAAAATCAGACTACCCGGTAAAGCCGGAGCCATAAGAAAAAAAATATTGATAACAAATTAGCCTGCGCAGCACACCGAAACAGCTTGCAGCTTTTAAAATATCTACACGAAATGGCTACTAAAAAACGTTCCGCTAAAGGG
>CALMVY010000112.1 GCA_937873245.1 uncultured Arthrobacter sp.
AAGATTTTCCCGGCGAAGTTTCCTGATCGGCGCGGGGTCTGCCTCCGTGCTGGCCGCAGATATGTTGTTTACCCGGCGGGTGCAGGCCGAGCGCCGCGTCCACAAGATCCTCCCGGTTCCGGACGAGACCGCGGAGAAGTACTTTCCCCACGCCAGTTGGTTCCTCTTCCCCGGCTACAAGACCAGCTGGGAGGAAGCGCTGTGGATCCTGAGTGCCCTGCGCGGGGCGCTGAACAAGCGCGGCCAGCTGGCCGCCGTCGGATATTCCAATGTGGGCCTCGACATCGACGAAATCGTGATCGCGGTGGTGGAACATGCCCGGGCCCACCAGCTGGACCAGCTCTACTTCTACGGCCACAGCTTCGGCGGTATGGTGGCCACCCAGGTCGCCGCCCGGCTTCGGGAGCTCCACGGCATCGAGGTGGCGTTCATCCTGCTGGATTCCAGCCCGTACAGCAAGTACGACGTGCTGGACCAGAGCTGGTTTGAGGGGGTGGTGTTCCTCTACGAGAGCGGGTTCCGGTTCCCCACGGTGGTGCGCGGCGGCTACGAACTGGGCGAGCGGATGCTCAACAAGGACGAGCGCAGCTGGGGGCAGGTCCTGGACCAGACCCTGGAGCAGCTCTCGCCGATTGCGCCGTCAAGTGTCCTGATCCAGTCCGAGTCCGCTTACATCTATCACTTTGACGCCACCCGCTTCGCGGGAAAGCTGGGCGGCACGCGGATGGCCTTTATCGGCAATCCCCGCGACCGGACCGTGGACTACGAGGCGGCCCGCGACTCCTGGTCCCTAACCTTCAAGGACAACATGGTCTCCGACTCGCAGCGGACCGACGGCGCCCGGCCGGCGCACGCCAGCCCGGGCTGGAATCCGTTCATCTACCGGCCGCTCATCGAGGGGCTGCAGGACGAGCTCTTCCCGCTGCCCTCCGGAGGGGGCAAGAAAACCGCTTTCTAGTTTGGTGTTCCCGCGCCCTAGATCTGGTTCTTCAGGTCCGCGACGGAGTCCAGGATCTGGTTGGGCCGGAACGGGTACGCCGCGATGTCGTCCTTGTGGGTGATGCCGCTGAGCACCAGCACGGTGTGCAGCCCCGCCTCCATGCCGGCGATGATGTCAGTGTCCATCCGGTCACCGATCATGGCGGTGGTTTCCGAGTGCGCGTCGATCTGGTTCATCGCCGAGCGGAACATCATCGGGTTCGGCTTGCCCACAATGTAGGGCTCCCGGCCGGTCGCCTTGGTGATGAGCGCCGCGATCGCGCCGGTGGCGGGCATCGGACCGTCCTTCGACGGCCCGGTGGCATCCGGGTTGGTGGCGATGAACCTCGCACCGCCCAGGATCAGCCGGATGGCCATGGTGATGGCCTCGAAGGAGTAGGTGCGGGTTTCGCCGAGCACCACAAAGTCCGGGTCCTGGTCCGTGAGGATGAAGCCGGCCTCGTGCAGCGCCGTCGTGAGGCCTGCCTCGCCTATGGTGTAGGCGCGGTTGCCGGACTCCGAGCCGCGCACCTGGTCCTTGAGGAACTGTGCGGTGGCCAGGGCCGAGGTCCAGATGTTCTCCTCGGGAATTTCCAGGCCGGAACTCTTCAACCGCGCGGCGAGGTCCCTGGGCGTGAAGATGGAATTGTTGGTCAGGACAAGAAAGCGCTTGGAGGTGTCCACCCAGCGCTGGATGAGTTCGGAGGCGCCGGGGATGGGCTGGTTCTCGTGGACCAGGACTCCGTCCATGTCGGTCAGCCAGCACTCGATCTCCTGGCCGCTGCGGTACACCGATTTTGATGAACGAACGTGATCCGAATCGTCCCTGTGGTCTGACTGCTGCTCCGCCATGCTGTCCTCCGCCGATAATGTGCCGATGCCAGACCCAGTCTAATGTTGAGTCGTGACTGATCCAGAGGTACCCAGCGAAACCCTCCCCGGCTCCCCGGCCGGAAACGCGAGCGAGACGGCAGCCATGGCAGCGGCCGAAGCAGAGCCCAAGGCGGAGGTCGGCGTCGGCCCCTGGGAAGGCGAACTGCCCGAGGGCGCGCACTGGGACCCGGACCTTCTGGCGGACGGGGACCGCCGCAACGTCGTGGACAAGTACCGCTACTGGAAGCACGAGGCGATCGTCGCGGACCTGGACTCCAAACGCCACAATTTCCACATTGCGATCGAAAACTGGCAGCACGACATGAACATCGGCACTGTCGTGCGCAGCGCCAACGCGTTCCTGGCCAAGGAAGTGCACATCATCGGACGACGCCGGTGGAACCGCCGCGGGGCCATGGTCACCGACCGCTACCAGCACATCCGCCATCACCCCACCGTCGAGGACTTCGTCAGCTGGGCGCAGGGGGAGGGCCTGGCGATCATCGGCATCGACATCTTCCCGGACTCCGTCCCGCTGGAGACCTATGAACTGCCCAAGGATTGTGTGCTGGTGTTCGGGCAGGAGGGCCCCGGCCTTTCCCCCGAGGTCCACGAAGCGGCGGCGGACACCCTGTCGATCGAGCAGTTCGGCTCCACCCGCTCCATCAACGCCGCCTCGGCCGCGGCCATCGCCATGCACGCCTGGATCCGCCGGCACGTGTTCAACCAACTCCCGGGGTAGGCACGCCCGGAGCCCGCGCGAGTTGGCATTTCGCGGCAGTGTTTTCGAGAAACATTGCCGCGAAATGCCAACTCGATGCGCTCCGGGGTGCGGGGCTGTGGATAAGTCGCCCGGGACGCGGCGAAAGCGGCAACAATGGGCCATGCGCAGGGCACCCCTTCCGCTCCACCTGACAACCGGCTCCTTCTCGCTGCGTGCCGCGGATAAAGCGGGCGTCACCCGGACGCGGACCGCGGCACGGGATCTGGTGACTGTGTCCCGCGGCATCCGGGTCCCGGCGGGCTCTGCCGCGGCCGGTCCCGCCGCCCTGCGCGCCTACACCGACCTCGACGACGACTCCATCCTCAGCCTCGGCTCGGCGGCACGCCTGTGGAGCGCGCCCCTGCCCGGCTGGCTGGAGGAGGACTGGCGCATCCACCTCGCCCGGGGCCGGGGACGCAGCACACCGCGGCGGGTCAACGTCGTAGGGCACCAGTTGACGCTCCTCCCGGATGAAGTGGTGGAGCTCGACGGCGTCCGGCTCACCTCGCCCGCCCGGACCTGGCTGGACCTGGCCTCGGTTTTGAGCGCCGACGATCTTGTGGTCGCCGGCGACTCCCTGGTCTGTGAACACGGCGCGGAGTTCCCCGTCCCCCGGGAAGCCCTGTGCAGCATCGCGGATTTGCGGTCCATGGTGGAGCGCCAT
>CALMVY010000113.1 GCA_937873245.1 uncultured Arthrobacter sp.
AGAGTTGCTGCTTCTCCGTGATTCCGGACCTTCCAGATCACCTCAAACTGGCCGGGGGTGTCGGTGTGGAGGCTGAATACCAATGACATGCCCCGCCGGACGTATTTCCGGGACCGGATGGGCCGCGACCGGAAGCCACCGAGCTCTTCCACGCGGCCTTCGATTCGGGCCATATGGCGGGCAGAGAAGCGGTAGCCCTTCTCCTCGATAAATTCCTCTTGCGGGGCACGAGCAGCTGGCGGGCGGGTGGAAGCGCGAATGGGAGAGGTGGCCACGGCTTTTCTGGCGGCTTCAACGACCGGTGTGGTGAACTCCGGTCCGAAGAGTTTCTGCCATGCGACAAGGGCTTTGTCTTCTTCGGCATTGATTGCTTCCCGTGCCCAGCCAGCGTACTTCGTGATCATGGTTTTGAAGTTTTGGTACTTCTCTTCCGTCCACCGGTGATTGAACGATGTCCCTGGGCAGCTGGGGTCGTCCAGCAAAGGCATTTCATCGTACTCACTCAGCCATGAGTCCAGATCCTCCAGAAGGGAAACGAATGCGGTGGGAATGTCGGCATAACGTGAGTCTGCGTTGAAGGCTTGGACCCGGCCTCCCAGAAGCGTTGTGAGGATGACGGAAACGCAATCGAACGTGTTTTTGTAGTCACGGAGGTATTTCATCAGCCGGATGACCTTGCGCAGGTTGCCACCTGTGAGGGTGTCCCGTTCCTGCATCCAGTCGCTGAAGCCACCAGGGTTGGTTTCCTCGAAGGTGTTCTCGGCGTAGTTGATGATGACCTGGCGGCCGTCGTTGAGAGAGAGGTGGGGCACTACATCGACATGGCAGTCGCCGGCGTACTCGATACGCACGCACCTGTTCTTTTTGGTCACCTTGTCCTTGTAGGTCGAAGTGGCCTTGAACGCAGCGCGGACCTTGCGCAGGTATTCCCCGGGATCCTCGGACCAAGTTTCGTCTTCTTCGAGGTGCAGCAGGAAGTCTGCATCGAACTGGTCGAAGGCGCCGACAGGTTCGATGATGGTGGCGTGCGCCCATGAACCTTGGGGGATGTGCTCCTTATACAGCGGGCCGACCTCGGTGTCCTTTTGCAGCGCGCTCACGATTGCCGTTACGTGACCGTCGAGTTTGTCGAGCTTCCACTGCTTGAGATTGACGGTCGTGTCGAGGAAGGCGACGAAGTGGGCGTTGATGTCCATCAGAATTCCATAACTCGGCGGTAGCCGTCGGAGGTGAGATCGTACAGCACGACCGAGGGTCGCAGGTCGCGGGCTTTGAGACTCTGGCCGAAGGTCACTGCAGCCGAGACGGGCATTCCGCCAAAAACGTGCAGACGCCGGATCTTCTTATTGGACTCAAGCCCTGAAAAGAACCGACGGACAGTGGCCTGGAACGAGGCCAGACAGGCACGGGTTGCGATGATGTCTTCGTGTGCGCTGTCGCCACTCACTCTTAGATTGAAAACCGGAGCCGTCGAGAGATCGGCTAGCAAGTCATTGGCGTGCGTGGTCCCTGAGAGGTTCGTGATCAGGACGGCGTCCTCGGCCTCGTGCGGAGCAGTACGGAGGAGCTCTACCTCGAAGGCGGTGTCGTGGGCGGCATCGGACTGAGGCCACTCCCAGCCTCCGCTGCTACGGTGGCGCTGGTAGACGTCGGTTGCTACTCCGTCCTCGAGTTGCCAGCCGAGGTACACAAGCAGAGGCAGGCGGGCGATGGCGAAGACACTCAGATGCTCGATGTCGTTGCTCCGGATGCCCTCATGGATACGGTCCCGCACGGCTGTTTCGATCTTCTTCTGCGCTGCAGCGTAGTAGGAAGGGCTGCCTTCCTCTTCACCGTCGATATGGCGCAGGTCAATCTCAATGCCCCGCCGGTCGTAAGCCGGAAGGAAGAAGGGAAACCGATCACTGGAACGGATGACGGCAGCTGCGGCAGTGTCGCGGCCGAGCTCCATTGCAGCTCCGCGAACCCACCCCTGCACACGCAGCACTGTGCTTCGCCGGTCCGAGGTCATGCCGGTCAAGTGATGGATTTCGTCTTCATGCTGAGCCTTGCGTCGCCGCAATTCAGCAACGGTCATGAGCTTGGCAACCAAGGCCTTATCGATTTCCGTATGACAGCTTGAGCAGGCAAGGAGAATATTGTCAGCTAGATCCCGGTCGGCTTCCGGTAGCGGATCAAGGCCGCGAGGCGAACCTTCCGTAGCCTGCTGGCCCACAATGTGTGCCCCTTCACCCACAGGAACGGTCTTGAATGTAAGGGATCCCTCCATGAGGTCTACCTTGCACAATGTGCAGCGGCCCCCGGCCCCAACCCAGAGTTTTCTCTGCTCAATCGTGCCCATGGACATCGCGGATTCCTTCACGTCGATAAAGTTTCCGTTTCATCATGCCAGTCGGTACCGACACAATCCGCGCTTCTGTCACCAGGAGGCCAGTACAGAAAAGTTCAGTCGGACAGGAGCCGGCCAGATGAACAAGCTCAAGCCCGCAACCCCCGTCACCCACCACGGTGGTTGTCAATGGCAGATCGGTCCGCGCCGCCTGACGGATGGGAGCCGATTCGAAGGCGACATACGGAGTCAGCTTGGGATACACGCCAACCTGACGTCCGGCAGCAAGGAGAAGAGTGTCAGAACAGGGTCCGGACAGCACTTCCTGCACGTGTCCCCTGAACAGTCTTAGATTCAAACCTGACAGCCAATCCGCTGAGGAGCCTGCTCCGAGAGGATACTTCGGCAATTGCGCAACAGCTTGTGGCACAAATGTGCAACCGGCCCCAGACCGTCTAGCGCTCCAAGCCCCCGCGTTCCAGTGTCTTTCCCTTGCCGCCTTGTTGGGCCATCTTCGAGGTCTTAGCCTTGATCCACCGATCCGCGGTTGATCCTGATGGATTTCGGGGTCGGTCGCGGATTCTGGTTTCGGGCATGGCAGATCGTCGGCCTCGCTGCCGGTGTGTTCCACTGGATGTCCTGATCGGGCCGTTTCCGGCTGACGGGTGGGTTCTTATGCCGCGGTGGGCGGTGCGTGGACGGTGGTGAAGAGCTCTTCCCACGCGGCTTTCCAGGGCCAGGCTTCGGGCAGGTGAAGGCGGATGCGTCGGGCGCTGGTCGCGATGCGGGCCGGGACGTGGATGAGCTTGCGGCGGATCGTGCCGGTGCGGGCCTTGCCGAAGGGCCCCGCGGCGAGGAGCCCGGCGGCCCGGGTGAGGTTGTAGGCCATGACCGCGGCAACCAGCCAGGCCGAGTTCGCGGCGAAAACACCTGAGGGCATATGGGCCATGGCGCTGTCCTTCAGATCGGCATTCACCTGCTCAACAATGGCGTGTTTCCGGTGGACTTTGTCCGCCGCGACGGTGTCGAGGACTTCGGCGTCCACGGTGGTGAAGAACGCGTGGTGCCGGTGCGTGTCGAACAAGGCTTCCTGCCCGTCGGCCGTTTTCGGGTTCAGTTCCGGGATGCGGCGCACGACCAGCCTTCCGGTGAGCTGCTCGGCCTTTTTGCGGGAGCTGAACGCGGTGAACACGGTTTCGGCGACCTCGGCCTTCGAGACCCAGGTGTTGGTGGTCTCGTCGAAGACCGCGTCGGTGTATTCGATCGTTTCCCACGCCGACTCCGGAATCCCGGCGATGGCGCGTTTGACGGCCGGGTCCATGCGCACGGTCACCGACACCTCCGCCCCGCCGGCCAGCGCTGCGGAAACCGCCGCCTGGCCGTAGAAGGCCGAATCGAACCGGCAGAGCACCCGCCCGCCGCTCTGCAGACGTTTGAGCGTGGACAGGGCATCGGTGACCAGGCGTTTGGCTCCCCGGGCCGAGTTCGCCGCGCCCTTGCGCAACCGCTGGGCGGCGATCACCGGGGCCGTGTCCTTCGTCGAGACGATGGCCAGCAGCGCGTTCAGCCCGCGGACTCCCGAGTACCCGTAGCCGGAGCCCTGCTTGGCGTAACCGTGGACCTCGATGATCGTGTCGTCAACATCGACGAACACGAAGTCCGCCGCCCCGGGACGCCCGAGCAACGGGACCCGGGTCCCCAGATTTGCCAAGAAACGCGACGCGACAGCGTCCAGTTGCCGCACGTGCCCGAAGGTGAAGGAGCGCAGGAACGAACCCAGCGTGGACGGCGCGTAGCAGGCGGTAAAGAGCCGCTTCATTCCGCCGTGGCGCAGCAGGGCCATGTCATCGATGCTGTCCGCGCCTGCGACCATCCCGGCCACCAGGGACGCGACCTTCAGCCCGGCGTTCGCACCCTTGTCCGTCGGCACCGACAGCCACTCATCGGCCAACTCATGCAGCCCGGCGTCCCGGGCCAACGTCATGACCGGCAACAGCCCGGCCGTCGACACGAGGTTCGGCTCATCGAAGGAAACTGACACGGCGGCACGCTTATGGGAAACTTGCATCTACGAGATGCCCTCTTTTCGGTGGCCAATGGGTTCTAGACAAGCTCCATTTTCCTTGAAAAGACGGGCATTCTCGGTTTAAACCGCCGTGCGGATCCCGATCAACATCGGTGGATCAAGGCTAAGCCGCTACGAAATGCTCCGGTATTCCAGCAGCGCGGCGGTGCCCATGCCTCCGGCGATGCTGATCATTGCCAGCGCCAGTTGCCCCTCGACCGGGTTGCGGCGGGCCTGGGCCAGCAGCCGCGTCACCAGCACCGCGCCGGACGCACCGTAGGCGTGACCCAGGGCCAGGGCGCCGCCGTCGAGGTTGGCGCGTTCCGGCGGGATGCCGAGCCGGTCCAGGCACGCCAGGGTCTGCGATGCGAACGCCTCGTTGAACTCGACCAGCCCCAGTCCGGCGGCCGTGACGCCGCATCGTTCCAGCAGGCGTTCGGCGGCCGCGGCCGCCCCGATGCCCAGCAGCTGGGGGTCCACGCCTGCCGTGTCCGTGCCCCGAACAAGAAGCCCGCTGGTCGCCCCCAGTTCGCGGGCGTGCTGCACAGAGGTGACCACGGCGGCGGCGGCGCCGTCCGCGTCGAAGCAGGAATTCCCGGCGGTGACGGTGCCGCCGTCAGCGAACACCGGAGGGAACCGGGCCAGGACGGCTGCGGTCAGCCCCCGGCGCGGCCCGTCGTCGGCTCTCACCGTGCCGCCGTCCGTCCCAAGGGCGCCGTCGGTCCCCCCAGCCCCAACAACGCCGAGCTGGACGATCTCGGCGTCGAACACCCCCGCGGCGGCGGACGCCAGAGCGCGTTGGTGGCTGCGCAGCGCCAGCTCGTCCTGCCGCTCCCGGCTGATGCCGAAGTGGGCGGCCACATTCTCCGCGGCCACTCCCATGTCCGGATCGCCCAGGTCCAAGGGGACAAACTGCGCCCGGGAGAAGAATTCGGGGTCGCCGCCGGGATCCCGGCGGGCCCGCAGCGGCGCCGTGCTGATGCTCTCCACCCCGCCGGCCAGGTACAGGCCGCCGCCGGCGGCCACGAGCTGGGACGCCAGCACGATCGCGTCAAGCCCGGAGCCGCACTGCCGGTCCACCGTGACGCCGGGGACGCTGACCGGCAGGCCGGCTTCGAGGGCCGCGAGCCGGGCCACGTTCCCGCCGCCGCCCACGGCATTGCCGATCACCACATCCGCCACCGATTCCGGAGACGCCCCGGCGTCGGCCAGCACGCTGCGGAGCACGGGGGCCAGCAGTTCGTGGGCGTGCAGGGTCTTCAGGGCGCCGTTGGCGCGGCACACCGGGGTGCGCCGGGCGGCGATGATGACAGGCTGCCGGTCGTCCGGAAGAATCCGCGGCCGCCGCTCAGCCAAGGCGCCGGATCCTGGGGTCGTTGCGGGCAATCCAGTCGAGCAGCAGTTCCCGGCTGAGCTTGCCGCGGTCCGTCAGGGGAAGCTCGGCCAGCGCGAAGTACTCCAGCGGCCGCTTGTTCCGCGCCAGCACCTCCTCCACGCCCGTCTTCAGCTGGGTGGCAGTCACCCCGCCGTGGGAGGGGACGATGCCGGCGACCACCTTCTGGCCGCGAAGATCGTCCGCCTGGCCGGCGGCTACAGCGGCGGCCACGCCGGGCACGGAGGCAAGTGCCAGCTCCACCTCGTGCGGGTAGACGTTGGTGCCGGCGGTGATGATCATGTCCGAGCGGCGGCCCAGCATGTGCAGGGTGCCGCCGTCGAGGTAGCCCTGGTCCCCCACCGTGTGCCAGCCGTCGAAGCTCTGCAGGGCCTGGCCGTCGTCGCCCCAGAGGTAGCCATTGCTGACCATCCCGCTTCGGACACAGATGTTGCCGTCAGCGCCGTCCGGCAGCTCGGCGCCGTCGTCATCGAGGATGCGGATCTCGACGCCGGGGAACGGCTTCCCGATCCCGGTTCCGCGCTGCTCCGGCTGCTGCCCGGGCCGGAGTCCGGCCCCGGAGACGAAGCTGAGCTCAGAGGCGCCGTAGTACTCGAAGATCGTGGCGTTGGGTGCCCAGCGGCGGGCAGCCTCCAGGGTCCGGGCGTCCAGTTTTGAACCGGCACAGATGATGCTCCGGATGCCGGAGGCGTCCACACCGCCGCTCAGTCCCCGCTCGCTGAGGAGCCGGAGCATCGTGGGGACGAGCACCAGCCGGGTGATTCCGTCGTGGCTGACCGCGGCGTGGGCGTCGCCGACGTCGAACCGGGACAGGGTGTGGAACTCCGAGCCGGCATACAGGCATTCGGCCAGGGCATAGAGGTTCAGGCTGGCCGCGAGGGGCCCGGGCGCGAGGGTCTTGTCGTCCGGGGCCAGGCCAAAAAACTCGACCGACGCGTCGAAGGACAGCTGCCAGGACCGCCGCGAGCGGGTGAAGGCCTTGGGCACCGAAGTAGTACCGGACGTCAGGCCGATCAGGAACGTCGTGTCCGCAAGCCCGTCGACGAGTTCCAGACCGTCGACGCGATGTGCCGCGGCAGGGTCCGCGGCAACCCCGCCGCGGATCCGGTCCCTGATCCCTTCCTGCAGCTGCTGCGGCCACGACGGGTCCAGCACGGCGCACTGCCGCTCCCCCGCGACGCCGGATGCGAAAGCGGCGGCGAAATGCAGAGAGTTCTCCTCCGACAGCACGGTCACAGCGGGCGCGTCCGGCACCAGCCTGGCGGCCGTGTCGCGCAGCTCTTCCCAGCTCAGGCGCTGCCCGGCCACGACGACGGCGGTCCCGTCGGGGCGGTCATCGGCCCAGCGCTGAAGTCTGTCGAGGAAAGGCATCAGACCAACTTTACCGGCCGCGAACCGTCGGGTGGCCGGTCCACGATATTGTGACAGCATGAGTTTCAACGACAATGTTCAGCTGGATCCGTCCCAGGTCCAGGACCGGCGCGGCATGGGCCGCGGCGCCAAGGTAGGGGGCGGAATCGGCGGCGGCATCATCCTGCTGATCGCGGCCCTCTTCGGCATCAATCCGAGCCTGCTGGAAGGCTTGGGCGCCGGGGCGCAGGATCCCGGATCGCAAAGCCAGGGCACCGCCCCGGCCTGCGAGACCGGCGCCGACGCCGATGCCCGGCTCGACTGCCGCATCACCGGAACGGTCAACAGCCTGAACGCCTTCTGGCCGGCCTACCTTGCCCAGTACAACAGGCAGTACCCGCAGCCGGAGACGGTGATCTTCGACGTCGCGACCAACACCGGCTGCGGCTCGGCGACCTCGGACGTGGGCCCGTTCTACTGCCCCGCCGACTCCACCGCGTACTTCGACCCGGGCTTTTTCCAGGAACTCGTGGACCGCTTCGGCTCCTCCGGCGGACCCCTCGCGCAGGAATACGTGGTGGCGCACGAATTCGGCCACCACATCCAGAACGTGCTGGGGAACCTGGACCGGGCCCAGCAGGACCCGCAGGGGCCGGAATCCGGTGCTGTCCGGGTGGAACTGCAGGCCGACTGCTACGCCGGCCTGTGGGTGCGCTACGCCACAACCCAGCAGGATCCCAAGACCGGCCTGCCGTTCCTGGAGCCGCTGACCGAACGGGATCTCCAGGATGCCCTCTCCGCCGCCTCGGCCGTCGGTGATGACCGGATCCAGCAGGCCGCGACAGGCCGGGTTTCCCCCGAGGCCTGGACGCACGGTTCCAGTGCCCAGCGGCAGAAGTGGTTCTACCAGGGCTACTCGACCGGCGACATCAACCAGTGCGACACCTTCTCCGTCGCCACCCCGTGACCCTCTAACCCCATCCGCTGCTCCGTAACTGCCGTTATGGGCTGCCTAAAGGGCGGTTACGGAGCAATGGATCGAACAGCAATGGATTGAACGACGACGGCGGGCCCACCTCCTGGAGGTGGGCCCGCCGTCGTCGTCATGGGCGTACTAGATGTTGAAGCCGAGGGCCCGCATCTGGTCGCGGCCGTCCTCGGTGATCCGTTCCGGACCCCACGGCGGCATCCACACCCAGTTGAGGCGCCATTCGTCGACGACCCCGTCCAGGGCCTTGCCGACCTGCTCCTCGATGACGTCGGTGAGCGGGCAGGCGGCCGTGGTGAGCGTCATGTCGATCAGCAGGGCGCCGTCGTCGTCGGAGTACTTCAGGCCATAGAGCAGGCCCAGGTCAACGATGTTCACGCCCAGTTCCGGGTCGATCACATCCTTGAGTGCCTCTTCGACATCCTCGAGGCCCGTACGGGCCACATTGAGTTCGGTCATCGTGAAGTCCTAACTAGGCCTGGGCTGCAGCGTCAGCGGCAGCGATGGTGGCTGCGCCTGCGCCGGTGGCGTAGCGGTCGTAGCCTTCTTCTTCAAGGCGGTCGGCAAGCTCCGGGCCGCCTTCTTCGACAACCTGGCCGTCAACGAACACGTGCACGAAGTCCGGCTTGATGTAGCGCAGGATCCGGGTGTAGTGGGTGATGAGCAGGGTGCCCATGTTGCCTTCGGAGTGGGCGCGGTTGACGCCCTCGGAGACAACCTTGAGTGCGTCGACGTCCAGGCCGGAGTCGGTCTCGTCGAGGATGGCGAACTTCGGCTTGAACAGCTCCAGCTGGAGGATTTCGACGCGCTTCTTCTCGCCGCCGGAGAAGCCCTCGTTGACGTTGCGCTGGGTGAAGTCGGCGTCGATGCGCAGCTGGGCCATGGCAGCCTTGACGTCCTTGGTCCAGGTGCGCAGCTTCGGCGCTTCGCCGTCGATGGCTGTCTTGGCGGTGCGCAGGAAGTTGGTCATGCTGACACCCGGAACCTCCACCGGGTACTGCATGGCCAGGAACATGCCGGCGCGGGCGCGCTCGTCGACGCTCATCGCGAGGACGTCTTCGCCGTCCAGCGTGATGGTGCCGGACGTGACGTTGTAGCGCGGGTGCCCGGCAATGGTGGACGCCAGGGTGGACTTGCCGGAACCGTTCGGGCCCATGATGGCGTGGGTTTCGCCGGTCCGGATGGTCAGGCTGACGCCCTTCAGGATTTCCTTCGTGCCCTGCTCGGTGTCAATGCTGACGTGCAGGTCCTTGATCTCAAGAGTAGACATGTGCCTTGTTCTCCTCTGCACTGTGCCCTTCGGCACCGTGCGGTTTCTTGTCGATAAGTTTCTGTAGTGCGGGTTGCCGGCTGCAGGCAGCTAGCTGAAGTTCGGAGCCGCGGCGCCGTTCACGACGTTGGTGAAGTCCACATAGACCTCGTCATCCAGCACGGTCACAGCGAAGACGGGAACGGGATCATAGGCCGGCAGCTGGAGCGGCTCGCCGCTGCGCAGATCGAACTGTGAGCCGTGGCCCCAGCACTCGATCATGCAGCCTTCCACCTCGCCCTCGGAAAGGGAGATGTCCGCGTGCGAGCAGGTGTCGCCGATGGCGTGGATTTCGCCCATCGAGTCCTTCACGATCGCGACGGGGTAGTCGTCGACCAGGATCCGCAGTGCCTGCTTGAGTTGGATCTCACTGGCGTTGCAGACGAGCTCGCCTCTTGGCTGTTCAGTCATTGATGGGTTCCTGTGCTTCCGTGCTGTGTGCTCCAGTGCTGCGTCGCGCACTAGTGGTTGGTTGCCGCGAGTTCGCGCTCGACAGCGTCCGTGAGGCGCTCTTCGATGGCCGGAACGTTGATCTTCTGGATGATCTCGTTCAGGAAGCCGCGGACCACCAGTCGGCGGGCCACCTCTTCCGGAATACCGCGGGCCATCAGGTAGAACAGGTGCTGGTCGTCGAAACGTCCGGTGGCGCTGGCGTGGCCGGCGCCGGCGATCAGGCCGGTCTCGATCTCCAGGTTCGGCACGGAGTCGGCGCGGGCGCCGTCGGTGAGGACCAGGTTGCGGTTGGCCTCGTACGTGTCGGTGCCTTCTGCTTCCTTGCGGATCAGGACGTCACCCACCCACACGGTGTGCGCGTTGCGGCCCTGCAGGGCGCCCTTGTACAGGACGTTGGACTTGCAGTTGGCGACGGCGTGGTCCACGAAGAGGCGCTGCTCCAGGTGCTGGCCGGCGTCGGCGAAGTACAGGCCGAACAGTTCCGCTTCGGCGCCGGGGGCGGTGAAACGGGCCGAGGGCGTGACCCGCACGAGGTCGCCGCCGAGGCTGACGACGATGTGCTTGAACTTGGCGTCCCGGCCGAGCTTGGCCTGCTGGGACGAGGCGTGCACGGCGTCGTCGTTCCATTCCTGGAGCGAGATGACGGTGAGCTGCGCGCCGTCCTCCACGAGGATCTCGATGTTCTCCGACACGACGGCGGTGCCCTGGTGGTCCAGGACGACGACGGCCTTGGAGAATTTCTCCGCGACAATCACGATGTGCTGGGCGGAAGCCCCGGCGCCCTGGCCCGTCAGCAGGACGCTGACTTCGCCTTCGGCCTGGACCTCGGCCGGAACCGTGATGACGGTGGCCTCGGTGAAGTTCTCCCAGGCATTGGCGGACACCCGGTCCTCGGGGATGGCCGCGGAGCCGATGCGGGCATCGTCCCGGCCGACGGTCTCGACCCGGACGCTGTCCGGGCCGGTGACGGCCACGGAGGGCGCGACGCCATTGAGGACCTCGGTGTGCAGGCCGCGGAGGCGCTTGAGCGGGGTGAACCGCCAGTCCTCTTCCATGCCGGTGAGCGGTTTGAAGTCCGCCAGCTTGTAGGACGTCAGGCGGCCGGCGCGTGAGCTGTCCGGAACGCCGACGCCGCCGCCGTGCGAGTGCCGCTTGACGGCCTCGCCGGCCAGCGGGGACTTGGACTCCGCGGCGTTCAGCGGTGAAAGGCTCTCGCCTTCCTCGGTGAAACCGTTGATGAACGGCTGGGCTGAGGGCGCGCCGATGCGGGCCTTTTCAGTAGTGATGTCAGTCATTAACCGACCGATCCTTCCATCTGCAGTTCAATCAGGCGGTTCAGCTCGAGGGCGTATTCCATCGGCAGCTCGCGGGCAATCGGCTCGATGAAGCCGCGGACGATCATCGCCATGGCCTCGTCCTCGCGCATGCCGCGGGACATCAGGTAGAACAGCTGCTCCTCGCTGACACGCGAGACGGTGGCCTCGTGCCCCATGGTGACGTCATCCTCGCGGATGTCGATGTACGGGTAGGTGTCCGAGCGGCTGATGGTGTCCACCAGCAGTGCGTCGCAGCGGACCGTGTTGGCCGAGTGCTTGGCGCCTTCGCGGACCTGGACCAGGCCGCGGTAGGCGGCGCGGCCGCCGCCGCGGGCCACGGACTTGGACACGATGGAGCTCTTGGTGTTCGGCGCGATGTGGACCATCTTGGAGCCGGTGTCCTGGTGCTGGCCTTCGCCGGCGAACGCGATGGACAGGGTCTCGCCCTTGGCGCCCTCACCGACGAGGTAGACGGCCGGGTACTTCATGGTGACCTTGGAACCGATGTTGCCGTCAACCCACTCCATGGTGGCGCCCTCTTCGCAGATGGCGCGCTTGGTGACCAGGTTGTACACGTTGGTGGACCAGTTCTGGATGGTGGTGTACCGGACGCGGGCGCCCTTCTTCACGATGATTTCCACGACGGCGGAGTGCAGCGAGTCCGAGGTGTAGATCGGCGCGGTGCAGCCTTCGATGTAGTGGACGTAGGAGTCCTCGTCGGCGATGATCAGCGTCCGCTCGAACTGGCCCATGTTTTCCGTGTTGATGCGGAAGTAGGCCTGCAGCGGGATGTCGACGTGGACGCCCTTGGGCACGTACACGAAGGAACCGCCGGACCAGACGGCCGTGTTCAGCGACGCGAACTTGTTGTCGCCCACGGGGATGATGGTGCCGAAGTATTCCTGGAAGATCTCCGGGTGTTCCCGCAGCGCGGTGTCGGTGTCCAGGAAGATGACGCCCTGGGCCTCCAGGTCCTCGCGGATCTGGTGGTACACCACCTCGGACTCGTACTGCGCGGCGACGCCGGAGACGAGGCGGCTGCGCTCGGCTTCCGGGATGCCCAGCTTCTCGTACGTGTTCCGGATGTCCTCGGGCAGGTCCTCCCAGGTGGCAGCCTGCTTCTCCGTGGACCGCACGAAGTACTTGATGTTGTCGAAGTCGATGCCGGAGAGGTCTGCACCCCAGGTCGGCATGGGCTTGCGGTCGAAGTACTTCAGGCCCTTGAGGCGCAGGTCCAGCATCCACTCCGGCTCGCTCTTTTTGGCCGAAATGTCGCGGACAACGTCCTCATCGATGCCGCGGCGGGCATTGGCGCCGACGTCGTTCTTGTCGGACCAGCCGTACTCATAGGTTCCGATTCCGTGGAGCTCGGGATTCTTTTCCAGAATCTCCGAAATCACAGTGGATTCAGCAACCTTCTTCTCTGATAGTTGGTCCGTCATCACGGCCTTTCTTGCAGATGGTTGGATACTTCGTCCAGGCTGCCCGGAGTGGCGGCGGGGCTGTGGGGCCCCTGGGCCGCCGGACGGCCTGTAGGTATGTGGGTTGTGCAGACGTGGCCGCCGCGCGCCAGCGTCGACAGCCGCCGGACGTCGACGCCGACCAGCCGGGAGAACACGTCGGTCTCCACGTCGCAGAACACGGGGAACTGCGCGGCCAGCTGCTGGATGGGGCAGTGCCCCTGGCACAGCTGGACGCTGGAGAGCGCCGCCGGCAGGGGTGCCTTGGCTTCGATCGACGCCGTGGACGCCACGAATCCGTCCCGGCTGAGCGCTGCGGAGAGTGCCTGGGCGCGGGCCGCGATGTCCGGTCCGGCCGCAGCGATTTCCGGCGCGTAGCGGCGCTCCATGTCACCGAAGCGCTCGACGGCGAACTGCCGCACGGCGTCGGGACCGGCCATTTCGCCGAGGCGCTGCAGCGCCAGGGTGGCAATGTCCAGGTAGTCGTTCCCGAGTGTGGACTGGCCCTGGGAACTGAGCACGTAGCGGCGGGCGGGGCGCCCGGCGCCCGCGCCGGCGCGGGTGGCGCGCTTGACCTCGATCACTCCGTCGCGTGAGAGGTGGTCGAGGTGCCGGCGGACCGCGGCCGGCGTGAAGCCGAGCAGATCACCGAGTTCCGCGGCGCTGATGGGGCCGTGTTCCAGGACTGCGTTCAGGACGCGGTCGCGGGTGCGTTCCTCGGCGTCGGCCGGCGGGAAGACGGTTGCCGCCTGTGCTGCCAGGGATCCCGCTGCCCCGGACGGGGCTGCCGACGCCACGCGCGGGCGGCCGGTCCCGGCGGGCGCGGCAGAAGTAGAGGGGATCATGGAATACACAACACAATCATGTCCTAATTTAGTCCCCTGATCCAGTAAGGCATGGCTATCCTCCGGGCACCGGCGGGGACAGCACCCTCGGACCCCGACCTACTACATCCCGTAGAATGCTGTGGTGCGATCCCCCGAATCCCCCGTTCTGTCCATCAGCGGGCTAGTCAAGGATGTTGGTCCACTGTCCACCCTCGACGGCAAGATGCTCCGGGTGGTCAGCGGCCTTTCCCTCGTCGCCGAACGCGGACAGGTGACAGCCCTCCTGGGAGCCAACGGGGCGGGCAAGACCACCACCATTGAATGCGCCCAGGGACTCCAGAAACGCACCCACGGCAGCATCAGCCTCCTGGGCGAGGACCCGGATACGGCCGGGGCCGGGCTGCGGGCCCGTGTCGGGGTGATGCTGCAGGACGGCGGACTGCCGCCGTCGGCCCGTCCCATCCCGCTGCTCAAACATATTTCCGGCATGTACCGGGATCCCTGGCCGGTCGGGGATCTCGTTGACCGTCTCGGCATCGACGCCTTCAGCCGGACCTCCGTGCGGCGGCTCTCCGGCGGACAGAAGCAACGGCTCGCTCTTGCGGCCGCCCTCGTGGGCAAACCCGAGGTGCTCTTCCTGGACGAGCCGAGCGCCGGGCTGGACCCGCAGTCGCGCCAACTCGTGTTCGAGCTCATCTCGGAACTCCGGAACCGCGGGATGGGGATCGTCCTGACCACGCACCTGATGGACGACGCCCAGCGTCTGGCCGACTACGTCTACATCATTGACGCCGGCCGCAATGTTGCCGAGGGGACGGTCGCGCAGCTGCTGCAGCATCCCCTGCCGCCCGAGGCCGGGGAGCAGCACATCCGCACCCTGCTGTTCGAGGCCGACCCGGGCCTGGATTTCACCGGTGTGCTGCCCGACGGCGTCGACGTCACCGAGGCGCGGGCGGGCAGCTACGCGGCCACCGGTGCCCTCACCCCTGCCGACCTCGCCACGATCACCGCGTGGTGGGCGGCCCGGGGAATCATGCCACGCTCGCTGAGCCTTGAGGCCCGCAGCCTGGAGGACGTCTTCCTTGACATCTCCGGAAGGGAGATCCGATGACCCGCGATACGGCCGCGCTGGGAAGCGCGCCTTTGGGCAGCGCCCTGCCGGCCCGCCCGCTGGGGGGTGCTCCGGCCACGCTGCTGCGGCGCATTGTGCTGCAGGGCAGGTACGAAACCATCACCATGCTGCGGAACGGCGAACAGCTGATCCTGGCCATCGTGCTTCCGCTGCTGGCCATGGTGGGCCTGACCGTCACACCCCTGCTGGACGGGTTCGGTGCGAGCCGGATCAATGTTGCCGTGCCGGGCATCCTGGCGCTGTGTGCCATGTCCACCGCCTTCACCGGCCAGGGCATCTCCACCGGCTTTGACCGCCGCTACGGGGTTCTGCGCTTCCTCTCCACCACTCCCCTGGGCCGCACCGGGCTGATCGCCGGGAAGGTCCTCGCGGTCCTCGCGGTGCTGTTCCTGCAGGTGCTGGTGGTCACGGCTGTCGCCCTGGTGCTGGGCTGGCAGCCGGATCCGCAGGGGTGGGCCCCGGGCCTGGCCCTGCTGGTGCTGGGCGCCGCCGCTTTCACGGCGCTTGGCCTGCTGGTGGCGGGCACCGTCCGGCCGGAAGCGACCCTGGCCATCACCAACCTGCTGTGGATCCTGCTGGGCGCCCTCGGCGGGATCGTGATTCCGGCCGATCGCCTGCCCGCCCTGCTGGAGGCGATCGTGCAGTTCCTGCCCTCGGGCGCCCTGGGTGAGGCGATGAGGGAAGCGTTCCTGTCCGGCACCGTCAACCCTGTCTCCGTCCTAGTCCTGCTGCTCTGGACGGCAATTGCCGGCGGCGCAGCAACCCGTTGGTTCAAATGGAATTGAGAAAACTGTGAGCACGGCCTCCCGCCCTCCCCGGACCGCTTCCCGGAACATCCCGTGGCTGCCCGTCACCGTCGACAACACGGTGAAGCGGCTCGCGGTGCTGTCCCTGATCGGCCAGACCATCCTGATCGTGACCGGCGGCGCCGTCCGCCTCACCGCCTCGGGCCTGGGCTGCCCCACGTGGCCGCGTTGCACGGACGCCTCGCTGGTAAACACCCCGGAAATGGGGATCCACGGCATCATCGAATTCGGCAACCGCCTCCTGACCTTCGCCCTGGCAGCCATCGCCCTGACGATGCTGGTGTACCTGTGGAATCTCCGCAAGGAACGACGCGACCTCTTCCTGCTCGCCCTGGGACTGCTCGCCAGCATCCCGGCGCAGGCCATTATCGGCGGCATCACCGTGCTGACCCAGCTGAACCCCTGGGTGGTGGGGCTGCACTTCCTGGTCTCGATGGCCCTCGTGGTCGTGGCGACCCTGCTGGTCAACCGCGCCTACGGGCGGACGGGGAAATTCCGGGTGGCTGACCTGCCCGCCCTGCCGGGCGTGGCGCGCCCGCTGATGTCCGCCGTCGCGCTGTTCGCCGCTGTGGCGGTCTGCCTGGGCGTCGTGGTCACCGGCGCCGGCCCGCACGCGGGCGACGCCGACGCCCCGCGCAACAACCTCGACTGGGACCTGTTCTCGCACATCCACGCCGTCCCGGCCTACCTCGTCACCGCCGGGACGCTGTTCGCGCTGTACCTCGTCCTCCGCGACCGGATCGCCGGGCCGTTCCGCACCGCCGTCGTGCTGCTGCTGGGCATCACCGTGCTGCAGGCCGTCATCGGGTTCACGCAGTACTACAACGGCATCCCGGCGCTCCTGGTCGGGGCGCACATGCTCGCGGCCGCCCTGCTGATGAGCGCGGCCACAAACGCCGCCGACCTGGCCCGCAGCAGCCCGGTCAAGAACTAGCTCCTCATCGCAGGCCGCTGACTTTCAGCGCCTGCGTGCTTACGTCCGTCCGTCCGGGGGCACTTTGGCGGCGATTTCCGGTGTCGGCGGCGCTGGTGTACGGCGTGTCCGCGCCAATGTGCCCCCGGAACGCAGGCGGCGCCCAGCAGGACATGGCGACCCGGGCCCGGGCGTCGAGGGCGGTCACCGCGGCGGAGGGGCCAAAGACCCGGCTGCCGCGTCCCAGTGCCTGCGTGCTTCCGTCCGGGGGCACTTTGGCGGCGATTTCCGACGTCGGTCCTCAAGATGTAGGCGTGTTCGCGCCAATGTGCCCCCGGAATGCGTGGCCTGCCCCGGTCAGCCGCCCATGATCGCGGAGCCGACGAACGGGTCCACGGCGAGAGCGATGAAGAGCAGGGTCAGGTAGCTGATGGAACCGTGGAAGACCTTCATGGCGCCCTTGTTGGACACGTCGCCGGCCTGCGCGCGGTTGTACAGCGCGTGCGACTCGTAGAGGAACCATGCCCCGGCGAGCACCGCGGTGACCGTGTAGACCCAGCCTGCGCCGCCGGCCGGAACCAGCAGCAGCGAGCACGCCACCATGGCCCACGCGTACAGGACGACCTGGACGGAGACGACCTTGGCCCCGGCGATCGCGCCCAGCATCGGCACGTTGGCGTTGCGGTAGTCCTCGCCGTAGCGCATGGACAGCGGCCAGTAGTGCGGCGGGGTCCACAGGAAGATGACCATGAAGAGCACGACGGCGGGCCATTCCACCGTATTCGTGACGGCGGCCCAGGCAATGAGCACGGGGAAGCACCCGGCCGCCCCGCCCCAGACGATGTTCTGGGCCGTGCGGCGCTTGAGGATCATCGTGTAGATGACGACGTAGAAGACGATCGCGCCGAGGCCAAGCCAGGCTGCGAGCGGGTTGGCCCCGAACCAGAGGATCGCGATCGCTGCGGCGCCCAGGAGCCAGGAGAAGACCAGCGCTTCACGCGGGGTGACCTCGCCGGTGACCAGGGGCCGGTTCTCCGTGCGGTGCATCAGCTTGTCGATGTCGCGGTCGAGGTAGCAGTTGAACGCGCCCGCGCTCCCGGCGGCAAACGCCCCGCCCACGAGGGTCGCCAGGATCAGCCCGATCGACGGGAAGCCGCGCTCCGCGTAGATCATGGTCGGCAGGGTGCTGACCAGCAGGAGTTCGATGACACGGGGTTTCGTGAGCGCCAGATAGGCCTTGGCTTTGCGTGCGAAGCCGATTCTTCCGCGGGTGGGCGAAGCGGTCAGCGGCGTATCTGTTGTGCTCACGGTGGCAGTCACTCTGTTCTGTCTGGCTGTTCAGTCCGGCTGGTTCCGCAACGCGGGTTGCATCTCGAGGGGGTCCACGCGCAGCGCACGGGCGTGTCCCTCGCCCCCGTTGGTAGCCACGCACCATCATACCGTGCAGGCACAGAACGGCAGGCCCCGGGAACCAGGCCGCCGCACCCCAATGCTTCGAACAGATTAACGCGGGCTCACGGCCGCCCCGGCCACCGGTGATTCATATAAGCGTAAATCCCGTCCAATTGGTGAGATATACCGCCCCCGGCGGATGGAATGGGGCTAAGCTGTCAGCAGATCAGCGTGCACGGGCCGCAGCTACATCCGGTCCGCCCTGGTGGCTGCAGCATCTGCAGCTGTGCATGTGCACACGCGACTGAATGATAGATCAACGTTTCGATGGTGAACGGCTGGTACGTACTGCAGCGGGCACCGAACTGTGCCCCGGACGGACTGACCAAACCACCCGCCGTCAGCACAGAGAGGGGCCCGGTTTTCGTGCCACATTTGGAAGAGCAAGAACTGTCATGGACCAGCTTGGACCAGCGCGCCGTGGACACCATCCGCGTACTGGCCGCCGATGCCGTGGAGAAGGTCGGTAACGGCCACCCCGGCACCGCGATGAGCCTGGCTCCGGCCGCCTACCTGCTCTTCCAGAAGCTGATGCGGCACGACCCGAAGAACCCCGACTGGCTGGGACGCGACCGGTTCGTCCTCTCCCCCGGCCACACCTCCCTGACGCTGTACATCCAGCTTTTCCTCTCCGGCTACGGCCTGGAGCTGAAAGACCTTGAGGCGCTGCGCACCTGGGGCTCACTGACTCCGGGCCACCCCGAGTACAAGCACACCAAGGGCGTCGAAATCACCACCGGCCCGCTGGGCCAGGGCCTCGCTTCCGCCGTCGGCTTCGCGTACTCCCAGCGCCGCCAGCGCGGACTGTTCGACGCCGACGCCGCCGAAGGCACCAGCCCGTTCGACCACACCGTCTGGGTCATCGCGTCCGACGGCGACCTCCAGGAAGGCGTCACGTCCGAGGCGTCCTCGCTCGCCGGGCACCAGGAGCTCGGCAACCTCGTGGTGATCTACGACGAGAACCACATCTCGATCGAGGACGACACCGACGTCGCCTTCACCGAGGATGTCCTGAAGCGCTACGAAGCCTACGGCTGGCACGTCCAGCGCGTCGACTGGACCCGCACCGGGGAGTACAAGGAGGACGTGCAGGAACTGCACGCGGCCCTGCTGGCCGCCAAGGCCGAGACCGGCAAGCCCTCCATCGTCTCGCTCCGCACCATCATCGGCTACCCGGCCCCGAAGAAGCAGAACACCGGCAAGATCCACGGCTCCGCCCTTGGGTCCGAGGAAGTCGCCGCACTGAAGAAGGTCCTCGGTTTCGACCCGGAGCGTTCCTTCCAGGTCGACGACGACGTCCTGGCCCACGCCCGTGAAGCCGTGGACCGCGGCGCGGCCGCCCGCAGCGAATGGCAGGAAGCCTTCGAGGCCTGGCAGTCCGGCAATCCCGAGGCGGCTGCCCTGCTGGAGCGCGTCGAAGCCCGCAAGCTTCCGGCAGAACTCGACGCCGCCCTGCCGGTCTTCGAGGCCGGCAAGGACGTCTCCACCCGCGCCGCCTCCGGCAAGGTCCTGAATGCGATCGGCCCGGTCATGCCGGAGCTGTGGGGCGGCTCCGCCGACCTCGCCGAGTCCAACAACACCACGATCGAGGGGTCGCCGTCGTTCATCCCGGCCTCCCGCTCCACGGATGCCTGGAAGGGCAACCCCTACGGCCGGGTGCTGCATTTCGGCATCCGCGAACACGCCGCAGCGTCGATCGTCAACGGCATCAGCCTGCACGGCCGCACCCGCGCCTTCTCGGGCACGTTCCTGATCTTCAGTGACTACCAGCGCCCGGCGATCCGGCTCGGCGCCCTCATGGGAGTCCCGTCCCTGTATGTGTGGACGCACGACTCGATCGGCCTCGGCGAAGACGGGCCCACCCACCAGCCGGTGGAGCAGCTCGCCTCACTCCGCGCCATCCCGGGCCTGGACGTCGTCCGGCCGGGCGACGCCAACGAGGTCGCCGCCGCCTGGAAGGTCATGCTCGAGAACCACGAGAACCCGGCCGGCATTGTGCTGACCCGCCAGAACATCCCCACCTATGCCCGCGGAACCGGCGATGCCGACGGCGACACGTTCGGTTCCACCGCCGGCGTCGCGAAGGGCGGCTACGTCCTGGCCGAGGCGTCGGCCGGCGGCCAGAGCGCCGACGCGCAGGTCATCCTGATCGCCACCGGTTCCGAGGTCCAGCTGGCCGTGCATGCCCGTGAAGCGCTGCAGGCCGAAGGCATCCCCACCCGCGTCGTCTCCATGCCGTGCGTGGAGTGGTTCAACAAGCAGGACGCCGCCTACCGTGAAGCGGTGCTCCCGGCGGCAGTCAAGGCACGGGTGTCCGTCGAAGCCGGACTCTCTCTGGGCTGGAAGGAATTCGTCGGCGACGCCGGCCGTTCCGTCTCCCTCGAGCACTACGGCGCCTCGGCGGACTACAAGCGCCTGTTCCAGGAATTCGGCATCACCGCGGAGGCCGTTGCCGCCGCAGCCAAGGAATCCCTCGCCGGCCTTCCGGCCTGACCCAAACACAACGCTTTCCGGGCCGCCGCCGCAACTGACGGCGGCGGCCCCAGACTTCAGGAGTGACCATGACCACCACCCCCACCGCCACCCCCACGCAGCTGCTTTCCGACGCCGGGGTCTCCATCTGGCTCGATGACCTCTCCCGCGGCCGCCTCGCCACCGGAACGCTGCGCAAGCTGATCGAAGAGAAGAACGTTGTCGGTGTCACCACGAACCCCAGCATCTTCCACGCCGCCATCACCACGGGCCACGACTACGACGCCATCATCGCCGCCAAGGCCGCCGCCGGCGCCAGCGTCGAGGAGACCGTCTTCGCGATCACCACGTCCGACGTCGCCGACGCCTGCGACCTCTTCGCTCCCGTCGCCGCCGCGACCAAGGGCGTCGACGGCCGCGTCTCGATCGAGGTTGACCCGCGCCTGGCCTGGGACACCGCCGGAACGACCATCGAGGCTAAGGAACTCTACGCCCAGGTCAACAAGGACAACGTCCTGATCAAGATTCCCGCGACCCTTGAGGGCCTCGAAGCCATCACCGCCACCCTCGCCGCCGGCATCAGCGTCAACGTCACGCTGATCTTCTCGCTGGAACGCTACCGCGCCGTCATCAACGCCTTCCAGTCGGGCCTGGAACAGGCCAAGGACAACGGCCACGACCTGTCCAGGATCCACTCCGTGGCGTCCTTCTTCGTCTCCCGCGTGGACTCCGAAATCGACAAGCGCCTCGACGCGATCGGCACCGACGAGGCCCGCGCCCTCAAGGGCAAGGCCGGGGTAGCCAACGCCCGCCTCGCCTACCAGGTCTACGAGGAGCTCTTCTCCACCGAACGCTGGGCCCTCCTGGCCGACGCCGGGGCACTCCCCCAGCGCCCGCTGTGGGCCTCCACCGGCGTCAAGGACCCGGCCTACCCGGACACCCTCTACGTCACGGAACTCGTCGCCCCCGGCGTCGTGAACACCATGCCGGAGAAGACCCTCGACGCCACGTTCGACCACGGCACCGTCACGGGCAACACCATCAGCCGCGGCTATGACGACGCCAACGCCACGCTCAACGCCCTCGATGCCCTCGGCATCTCCTACAACGACGTCGTCGCGGTGCTCGAGTCCGAAGGCCTCGACAAGTTCGTGGCAAGCTGGAAGGAACTGCTGGCCGACGTCGAGGGCGCCCTCGCCGCTGCACGGAAGGACGCATAGTCTCCATGACCACTCTCAGCTACGACGCCACGGGCGCCGCCCGCCTGGCCCACGAACAGCACCTGCCCGCCCTGCTTGAGGACAAGATCGCCACCCGGATCTTCGCCAAGGACCCTACCCTGTGGGGCCCCGACGCCGAGTCCGAGGCGTCCGTCCGGCTGGGCTGGGTCGAGGCGGCCACCGTCTCCCAGCCGCTCGTGGCGGATATCCTGGCCCTCCGTGATGCACTGCGGGCCGAGGGCGTCAGCCGGATTGTCCTCTGCGGCATGGGCGGCTCGTCGCTGGCCCCCGAGGTCATCGCAGGAACCGCCGGCGTCGAGCTGACCGTGCTGGACAGCACCGATCCGGAACAGGTCGCCGCCGCCCTCGCGGACCGGCTGGCCGAAACCGCGATCGTGGTGTCCTCCAAGTCCGGCTCCACCCTGGAGACCGATTCGCAGCGCCGGATCTTCGAGCATGCCTTCACCGAGGCTGGACTCGACGCGAAGAGCCGCATCATCATCGTCACCGACCCGGGTTCGCCGCTGGACAAGTCCGCGCGTGAGGCCGGGTACCGTGCGGTCTTCAACGCGGACCCCAACGTGGGCGGACGCTACTCGGCGCTCACCGCGTTCGGGATGGTGCCGTGCGGCCTGGCCGGCGTGGACATCCAGGCGTTCCTGGACGAGGCGGAGGAGGCGGCCGAGGTCCTCAATGAGGACGGCGTGGAAAACATCGGACTCGCCCTCGGCGCGGCGTTGGGCGGCACCAACCCGCTGCGCAACAAAGTCGTCATCGCCGAGGACGGCTCCGGCATCAAGGGCTTCGCCGACTGGGCCGAACAGCTCATCGCCGAATCCACCGGCAAGCTCGGCACCGGCGTGCTGCCGGTCGTTGCCGGACCCGCCTCCCCGGAGGCCGCCCTCGGCGCCCCTGACGTCCTGGTTGTCCGTCTCGTCTCCGCGGACGCCGACGTCGAACTCGGCGAAAACGAGGTCGCAATCGCCGGCGGCCTGGCCACCCAGATGATGACGTGGGAGTTCGCCACCGCTGTGGCGGGGCGCCTGCTCGGCATCAATCCGTACGACCAGCCCGACGTCGAAGCCGCCAAGGTGGCCGCCCGCGGACTGCTGGACGCCCAGCCGGAACCGACGCCGGCAGCCTTCACCGACGGCGCCATCGAGGTCCGCGGCGGGGACTGGCTCGGCGGCGCGGACACCGCCGCCGGGGCCGTCAGCGCCCTGCTGGGCGAACTCGGCCCGGACAGCTACTTGAGCGTCCAGGCCTACTTCGACCGGCTTGCCTACGCACCCCTCGAGGGTGTCCGGGACCAGCTGGCAGCCGTCACCGGCCGTCCGGTGACGTTCGGCTGGGGCCCGCGCTTCCTGCACTCCACCGGGCAGTTCCACAAGGGCGGACCCGCAATCGGTGTCTTCCTGCAGGTGACGGCCGCGGCCGCCACCGACCTTGCCATCCCGGACCGTCCCTTCAGCTTCGGCGAACTGATCTCGGCGCAGGCCGCCGGCGACGCGCAGGTACTCTCCGAACACGGCCGACCGGTCCTCCGCCTGCACCTCACTGACCGGGCAGCCGGAGTCCGCCAGCTGCAGGACCTCGTCTCGACGCTTGCCGGCCAGGCAGTCCCCTCCACCGAAAGCTAAGGCACCAACGCAACCATGCCAGAAAAACTCAACGGCGGCCGCACGTCCCCGACACGTTCGGGAAGGGCTGTCCGCAATCCGTTGCGGGACCCGCGGGACCGGCGACTGAACCGAATTGCGGGACCGTCATCGCTGGTCCTGTTCGGGGTCACGGGGGACCTCGCGCGCAAGAAGCTCATGCCGGCCGTGTACGACCTGGCCAATCGCGGGCTGCTGCCGCCCAGCTTCGCGCTGGTGGGCTTCGCCCGGCGTCACTGGGAGAATGAGGACTTCGCGGCGGAGGTCAAGGAAGCCGTCAAGGCCTACGCCCGGACCCCGTTTGATGAAACGGTGTGGAAGCAGCTCTCCGAGGGCATCCGCTTCGTCCAGGGCGAGTTTGACGACGACGATGCCTTCAAACGGCTCAGCGAAACGATCGACGAACTCGATGAGCAGCGGGGAACGCGGGGCAACCACGCGTTCTACCTGTCCATCCCGCCGAACGCGTTCGAGCTGGTCTGCCGGCAGCTGTCCAAGCACGGCCTGGCCCAGGCCGAGGGCGACAAGTGGCGGCGCGTGGTGATCGAGAAGCCGTTCGGCCACAACCTTGAGTCGGCGCGCCAGCTCAACGACATCGTCGAGTCGGTCTTCCCGCAGGACGCGGTGTTCCGGATCGACCACTACCTGGGCAAGGAGACAGTGCAGAACATCCTGGCGCTGCGCTTCGCGAACCAGCTCTTCGAACCGCTCTGGAACGCCAACTACGTGGACCACGTCCAGATCACCATGGCCGAGGACATCGGCACCGGGGGCCGGGCCGGATATTACGACGGCGTGGGCGCGGCCCGCGACGTCATCCAGAACCACCTGCTGCAGCTCCTGGCGCTGACCGCGATGGAGGAGCCGATTTCCTTCAACGCCGATGACCTGCGCGCCGAGAAGGAAAAGGTCCTCGCCGCCGTCCGGCTCCCCGAGGACCTCTCCACCCACTCGGCCCGCGGGCAGTTCACCGGCGGCTGGCAGGGCGGCGAAAAGGTGGTCGGCTACCTCGAGGAGGACGGCATCCCTGCCGACTCCACAACGGAGACGTTCGCCGCGATCCGGGTGGACATCAACACGCGGCGCTGGTCCGGAGTGCCGTTCTACCTGCGGGCCGGCAAGCGGCTGGGCCGCCGGGTGACCGAGATCGCCGTCGTGCTCAAACGCGCCCCCAACCTGCTCTTCACGGACCACGGCGAGGACGACTTCGGCCAAAACGCCGTGGTGATCCGGGTGCAGCCCGACGAAGGAGCCACCATCCGCTTCGGGTCCAAGGTTCCCGGCACACAGATGGAGGTCCGCGACGTCACCATGGACTTCGGCTACGGCCACTCCTTCACGGAGTCCAGTCCCGAGGCCTACGAACGGCTCATCCTAGATGTGCTCCTCGGCGAACCGCCGCTGTTCCCGCGGCACGCCGAAGTGGAGCTGTCCTGGAAGATCCTGGACCCGTTCGAGGACTACTGGGCGTCCCTGGACGAGCAGCCAGAACCCTACGCGCCCGGAAGCTGGGGACCTGCCTCCGCCGACGAGTTGCTTGCCCGTGACGGACGAACCTGGAGAAGGCCATGATCGTAGATCTTCCCGACACCACCACCTCGAAGATCTCCAAGAAGATCATGGCACTGCGCGAACAGGGCGGCGTGATTGCCCTGGGCCGGGTGCTGACCCTCGTGGTCGTCACCAAGTCCGGGCTGGAGGAGGAGGCCATCGCGGCCGCCAACGAGGCCAGCCGTGAGCACCCCTGCCGGATCATCGTCCTCGCCGACGCCGGGGCCGCTTCCCCGACCCGGCTCGACGCGCAGATCCGGGTGGGCGGCGACGCCGGAGCGTCCGAGGTCATCCTGCTCCGCGGCTACGGCGAACTCGCAGAGGAAAGCGAATCGCTCGTCGCTGCGCTGCTGCTGCCGGATGCTCCGATCGTGGCCTGGTGGCCCCACGGCGCGCCGAAGAACGCCTGCGAGACGTCGATCGGGCGGATCGCGCACCGCCGGATCACGGACTCGGCCAACGAGGCGGATCCGCAACGGGCGCTGGAGAACATCCGCCGCACCTACAAGGCCGGCGACACGGACCTCGCCTGGACCCGCCTGACGAACTGGCGGATCCAGCTCGCCGCGGTCCTGGACCAGGTGGACGGCTCGCCGGTCACCGCCGTCGCCGTGGAAGGCGCCTCGGACTCCCCCAGCACCATCCTCCTCGCCGCGTGGCTCACCCTCGCTCTGGACGCCCCGGTCACGATCGTCGCCGACCCCGCCGGCACCGGGATCCGGCGGGTGCGGCTCACCCGCACCGGCGGCGACATCCAGCTCTTCCGGCCAGGCCTCACCGTGGCCGAGTTGACCCAGCCCGGCCAGCCCGCCCAGAGCATCTCGCTGCCCCGCCGGAGCCTGAAGGACTGCCTCGCCGAGGAACTGCGACGCCTCGACCCGGACGAAGTCTTCGGTGAAGTGATTACTATTGGACTGCCACGTACCAACCTAAGGAGTGTCCGTCCCAGTGAGCGCTGACCCCAGAGTAAGCATCCATCCCGACTCGACCGTCCTCATGGCTGCCATCGCGGCGCGCCTGATCACCAAGCTGGTGGACATCCAGGACAAACACGGCGAGGCGACAGTGGTGCTTACCGGCGGGTCGATGGGGATCGGCTCGCTCAAGGCCGTGGCCGAGTCACCGGCGGCCCCCGCGGTGGACTGGTCCAAGGTCAACTTCTGGTGGGGTGACGAACGCTTTGTTTCAGCCGACGACCCCGAACGCAACGCCCGCCAGGCCCATGAGGCGCTGCTCGAGCGGATTTCGGCCGACCCTGCGCGGATCCACGTCCCCGGTTCGACCGAGGAATTCGGCACCCCTGAGGAGGCGGCCGCGGACTATGCCCGCCGGCTCAGCGACGCGGCTGCGGCGGAACACGCCGCGGACATGTCGGATGACCGCCCGGAGCACCCCGCCGCCCTCCCCCGCTTCGACATCGTCCTGCTCGGCGTGGGACCGGACGCGCACGTCGCCTCCCTCTTCCCGGAGCAGGCCGGCATCCGGGAGAAGGAGCTGACCGTGGTGGGGGTCCGCAACTCCCCCAAGCCGCCGCCGCTGCGGATTTCCCTCACGCTGCCTGCCATCAACACGGCGGCGGAAATCTGGATGGTGGTGGCCGGCGAGGACAAGGCGGGCGCCGTGGGGCTGGCCCTCGCAGGCGCGAATCCCGTGCAGGTACCGGCAGCCGGTCCGCGGGGACGGAACGAAACCCTCTGGCTGATCGACGAAAACGCCGCTGCCCGGGTGCCGGAGCAGCTGGTCCGGAAAGGCTGACCGCGCTACGCCCCTGCGTTATCCGATCTCTGCTATCCCGCTCTGCTATCCCTCCGGGAAGCCCCGCCGGGCCCGCAGTCTCTCGAGCGCTCCGGCCAGCACGTCTTCGGCGTCCTGGCTGGAGCGCCGTTCCTTAACATATTCCAGGTGGCTCTTGAAGCCCTCCGCCGGGATTTCCTCCAGGGCGAACTGCGCCTCATCCCGGGTGGCCGTCCCGCCGCAACGGCGGCAGTCCCACACCCCGGGAATCTGCTCGTCGGGCAGCTGGGCAAAGACCAGCGGGGTCTCGTGGCCCTTGGCGCAGTGGTAGGTGATGCGGATACGGGGCGTGCGGACAGCGGCGCCGTCGAGGGGTTCGTGGCGGGGCGCCGCCCCCTCGGTGGCTCCTACACGGATGCCTCTGAATCCGGAGGCGGAATGCAGCATCGGGAACTCCTGGCTACTAGGCGGACGGAATGCGCGTGCAATCAGCCACAGTGTAGTTCGGAGTTCCCGATGCGGGCAGGGCCACAAGGACCCCTTATGAAGTTTTTGGCGGACGGGTTAGGAGTCTGCGCCGCTGAACCGCATGATCAGGCCGAGGCCGATGATCACCAGGCCCCAGGTGACGCCGAGGATGACCGTGAAGCGGTTCAGGTTCCGCTCGGCCACGCCGGAGGAGCTGAGGCCGGAGCTCATGCCGCCGCCGAACATGTCGGACAGGCCGCCGCCACGGCCCTTGTGGAGCAGGATGAGCAGGGTCAGCAGGAGGCTGGTGATACCCAGGAGGACCTGCAGAATGACATGAAGAACGTCCACGACGGCCTTTCAGAAGAATTGGATGACGGGGGCCACAACAGTGTCCGGACTAATCCGTCAGCAGGTGACTCTCGAACCTGACAATATTAGCAAACTCGGCGGCGTCCAGGCTGGCACCACCGACCAGCAATCCGTCCACGTCGCGTTCCTTCAGGATCGACGTGGCATTGTTGGCCTTCACCGAGCCGCCGTAGAGGAGGCGTGTCTTGCCGGCGACGTCTGCGCCGAAGAGGGTGGAGAGCTCGGCACGGATGGCTGCGCACATTTCCTGGGCGTCCTCAGGGCCGGCCACTTCGCCGGTTCCGATGGCCCACACCGGCTCATAGGCGACGACGAGTTCAGCGGCCTGCTCGGGGGTGAGGCCCTCGACGCCGGCGCGCAGCTGCGCGAGCGTGTGGTCGACGTGCGTTCCGGCCTGACGGATCTCCAGGCCTTCGCCGACGCAGAGCACGGGGGTGATTCCGTGCCGGAAGGCTGCCTTGGTCTTGGCGTTCAGCACCTCGTCGGACTCGTGGTGGATGGTGCGGCGTTCGCTGTGGCCGACCAGCACGTAGCTGCAGCCGAGCTTGGCGAGGAACTGCCCCGAGATATCGCCCGTGTAGGCGCCGGAGTCGAACTGGGAGAGATCCTGGCCGCCATAGACAACCTTGAGTTCATCGCCCTGGACCAGGGTCTGGACTCCGCGGAGATCGGTGAATGGCGGGAAGACTGCGACTTCCGCCCGGCTGTAGTCGTGTTTGGCGTCGGACAGGGTCCAGGCCAGTTTCTGCAGGAGGGTGATGCCCTGGACGTGGTCCATGTTCATCTTCCAGTTGCCCGCGATGAAGGGCGTGCGGTCGAATGTGCCGTTGGTTGACGTAGTCACGTGGTCTCCAAAAAGTTCGTAGCAGTGGAACAGCCGGCAGGGCGCCCCGTCCCGGGGCCGGGCGCCCTGCCGGCTGGAGGTTTCTAGCGGTCCAGGACGCTCAGGCCGGGGAGTTCCTTGCCTTCGAGGTACTCGAGGCTGGCGCCCCCGCCGGTGGAAATGTGCCCGAACTGGTCGTCGGCGAACCCGAGAGTCCGGACAGCTGCGGCGGAGTCGCCGCCGCCGACAACGGTGAAAGCCGCTGTTTCGGTCAGCGCCTGGGCGATGGCCCGGGTGCCGCCGGCGAAGGCCGCGAATTCAAACACACCCATGGGACCGTTCCAGAACACCGTTTTGGCGCCCTTGATCCGTGCCGCGAAGGCGGCGGCCGATTCGGGGCCGATGTCCAGTCCGATGCCCTGGGCTCCGAAGCTGCTGCCTTCAATCGCCTCGGCGCGCACCGTTTCGTGGTCTGCGTCGGCGGCGAATTTGCTGGCCACGACGACGTCGGTGGGAACCACGAATTCTGTCCCGGCATCCGCCGCGCGCTTGAGGTAGTCCTGGACAACAGGGATCTGGTCCTCTTCCAGCAGGCTGCCGGCCACCTTGTGGCCGGCTGCTGCGAGGAAGGTGAACAGCATGCCGCCGCCCACCAGGATGGTGTCCGCCTTGCCGATGAGGTTGTCGATCACGGCGAGCTTGTCGGAGACCTTGGAACCGCCCAGCACCACAACGTAGGGGCGCTGCGTGTCGGTGGTCAGCTTGCGCAGCACCTCGACCTCGGTGCGCACCAGGTCGCCCTGGTAGGACGGCAGCCGGGTGGCGACGTCGTAGACGCTGGCATGCTTGCGGTGCACGGCGCCGAAGGCGTCATCCACGAACGCGCCGTTGCCGCCCGTCAGGGCGACGAGCTCGTCCGCGAACGCGCCGCGCTCGGCGTCGTCCTTCGATGTCTCCCGGGCGTCGAAGCGCACGTTCTCCAGGACGAGGACTTCACCGTCCTGCAATGCGGCGGCGGCAGCAGTCGCGGCGTCCCCGACGGTGTCCCCGGCGAGGGAGACCTTGCAGGGGGCAAGCTCCGCCAGCCGGGCCACGGCAGGCTTGAGCGAGTACTTGTCCTCGGGGGCGCCCTTGGGGCGGCCCAGATGTGCTGTGACCAGCACGCGGGCACCGGCGTCCGTGAGCTTCGCCAGCACTGGCAGGGAGGCCTTGATCCGGCCGTCGTCAGTCACTGTAGAGCCGTCGAGCGGCACGTTCAGGTCACTTCTGACCAGAACGTACCGCCCGCGGACACCATCAGCGATCAGTTCGTTGAGGGTGTGGAATGTCATGAGTCTTACCCTAGCCCAGCTTGGCTGCGACAAGCTCCGTGAGGTCCACGAGGCGGTTGGAGTAGCCCCATTCGTTGTCATACCAGGAAACAACCTTGACCTGGTTGCCGATCACCTTGGTCAGGCCCGAGTCGAAGATGGACGACGCCGGGTCGCCGACGATGTCCGAGGAGACGATCGGCTCGTCGGTGTAGGTCAGCAGGCCCTTGAGCTCATCGGACTCGGAGGCGGCCTTGAGGGCCGCGTTGACTTCCTCGACGGTGGTCTCGCGGGAGACGGTGACGGTCAGGTCGGTGGCGGAGCCGGTGGGGACGGGCACGCGGATGGCGTAGCCGTCGAGCTTGCCTTTGAGTTCCGGCAGGACCAGGCCGATTGCCTTGGCCGCGCCCGTGGAGGTGGGGACCATGTTGATGGCGGCGGCGCGGGCGCGGCGGAGGTCCTTGTGCGGGCCGTCCTGCAGGTTCTGGTCGGCGGTGTACGCGTGGATGGTGGTCATCAGGCCACGCTCGATGCCGAACGCGTCGTTGACCACCTTGGCCAGCGGGCCGAGGCAGTTGGTGGTGCAGGAGGCGTTGGAGATGATGTGGTGCGCGGCGGGGTCGTAGAGCCCGTCGTTGACGCCCATCACGATCGTGATGTCCTCGTCCGAGGCGGGAGCGGAGATCAGGACCTTCTTGGCGCCGGCATCGATGTGCTTCTGCGCGTCGGCGGCCTTGGTGAAGAAACCGGTCGATTCGATCACGATGTCCACGCCGAGCTCGCCCCAGGGCAGCTTGGCCGGATCACGCTCGGCGAGAACCTTGATGGTCTTGCCGTCGACGACGATGTTGCCGTCCTTGACCTCGATCGTCTCCTGCAGGCGCCCGCCCACGGAGTCGTACTTGAAGAGGTGTGCAAGGGCTTCCGGGCTGGTGAGGTCGTTCACGGCGACGATCTCGAGGTCAGCCCCCTGGGCGAGTGCGGCGCGGAAGTAGTTGCGGCCGATACGGCCGAAGCCGTTGATACCAATACGGGTGGTCACGTTTTCAGTCTCCTTGGTGCTTCTTCGAGCACGATTAGTTGAGAAGGCGCTCAAGCCAACTAACAGATCCCGCACGCCATTGGGCAGAGATGATTAACAGATCGGAGGGCGACCAGCCACATTGCTGAAGGCTAACCGCCTTCCGTGACCTATCTTACGTTTAACTTGGTCTGCCCCCGCAAGTGCGGGGGCAGACCGTCCACTATTCGAGCCGGACGGCAGGAAATGTGAGCTTTGTTACGTTCCGGTGAACGGCAGCGCAAATAAAGCGCCGCCGCCCAACACCTCTTTAGAGCGTGATGAGGCCGGTGGCGTTCTTGCGGGCGGCGTCAAAGCGCTTGGCGACGTCGGCCCAGTTCACGATGTTCCAGAAGGCCTTGACGTAGTCGGCCTTGACGTTGACGTAGTCCAGGTAGAAGGCGTGCTCCCACATGTCCAGCATCAGCAGCGGCGTGGTGCCGACGGCGACGTTGCCCTGCTGATCGTAGAGCTGCTCGATCACGAGGTTGCCGCCGATCGGCTCGTAGGCCAGGAACGCCCAGCCGGAACCCTGCAGGCCCATGGCCGCCGCGGTGAAGTGGGCACGGAATGCGTCGAAGGAGCCGAAGGCGTCGTCGATGGCCGCGGCCAGCTCGCCCTCGGGCTTGTCGCCGCCGTCCGGGGAGAGGTTGTTCCAGAACACCGAGTGGTTGATGTGGCCGCCGGTGTGGAACGCGAGGTCCTTGGAGAGGCGGTTGATGTTGGCGAAATCGCCCTTGTCGCGTGCTTCTGCCAGCTGGGCGAGGGCGTTGTTGGCGCCCGCAACGTAGGCGGCGTGGTGCTTGCTGTGGTGCAGCTCCATGATCCGCGCGGAAATGTGGGGCTCCAGCGCTGCGTAGTCATAGCTGAGCTCGGGCAGTACGTACTCGGTCACAAAATCCTCCAATGTCGTGGACTGGTTGTCCGTTTTGGTAACTCTCGGATTGTGCATCCGGATGTTGTCGCACCCGGAAGTCTCTGGATCGGAATCCAGTGGGCATAGCCTCCGGTCCCCCTGAGGTATTCCCGCCGGCCCGATCCGATTCTGCTGGTGTTACCCCGCAGAGGCTACTCGTCCAGCATTTCCGGTGTCACATTCGCCTCTGTACCGGGAATGCCGAGGTCCTGGGCCCGTTTGTCCGCCATGGCCAGCAGGCGGCGGATCCGCCCCGCGATGGCGTCCTTGGTCATGACCGGATCGGCGAGGCGGCCGAGCTCGTCCAGGCTGGCCTGCTTGTGCGCCACCCGCAGTTCACCGGCGTACTTCAGGTGGTCCGGGACGTCGTCGCCGAGGATCTCCAGGGCACGGTCCACGCGGGCGCCGGCAGCGACGGCGGCCTGCGCCGACCGCCGCAGGTTGGCGTCGTCGAAGTTGGCCAGCCGGTTAGCGGTGGCGCGGACTTCCTTGCGCATCCGGCGCTCCTCCCACACCATCAGCGCGTCGTGGGCGCCCATGCGGGTCAGCAGCGCAGCGATCGTGTCGCCGTCGCGGATGACCACACGGTCCACGCCCCTGACCTCGCGGGCCTTGGCCTGGATCCCCAGCCGGCGGGCAGCGCCGACGAGGGCCAGGGCGGATTCGGGGCCGGGGCAGGTGACCTCCATGGCGGAGGACCGGCCGGGCTCGGTGAGGGAGCCGTGGGCCAGGAAGGCGCCGCGCCAGACGGCCTCGGCGTCGGCGGCGGATCCGTTCACCACCACCGAGGGCAGGCCGCGGACCGGCCGGCCCCGGGCGTCCAGCAGGCCGGTCTGGCGGGCGAGGGCCTCGCCGTCGCGCACCACCCGGACGACGTAGCGGCTGCCGCGGCGCAGGCCGCCGCCGGACACGACGATGATTTCACTCTGGTGTCCGTAGACCTCGGCGATGGCGGCGCGGAGCCGCCGCGCGGTCGAGGCGAGGTCCACTTCGGCCTCGATCACGATCCGGCCGGAGATGATGTGCAGTCCCCCGGCGAAGCGAAGCATGGCGGACACTTCAGCCTTGCGGACCGAGGACTTCTTGATGTCCAGCCGGGAAAGTTCTTCCTTGACTGATGCTGTCAGTGCCATGGCACCTTTCCTACCTGTTCCCGAAAATGTCGTGGTACGCCGTTGCCAGACGCAGCGGGTCGTGGATCGGCCGGCGGCTCGACGCCCCCACTTTACCCAACACCACCTCGGCACCGAGCATCCCGGCCGCCTGTTCGAAGTCGGCGAGGTCCGGCACGGACGCCGGATCGGCCAGGACGACGTCGATGGTGAAGTCCGGCGCGTAGTCCCGGAGCACCCGGAGATGGTCCGCGGCGGACATCCCGAGGGTCTCCTTCGTGTCCGTGGCGAGGTTCATGGTGAGGCAGCGCCGGGCGGCCGTGTTGCAGAGCGCCTCGCGCATTTCCGGCAGCAGCAGGTGCGGGAGCACGGACGTGTACCAGGACCCCGGGCCGAGGATAACCCAGTCGGCCAGTTCGATGGCGGTGAGCGCCTCGATGCAGGCCGGCGCGTCCTCCGGCAGCAGCCGGACGTGTTCCAGGGAGCCGGCGACGGCGCATTTCGCCTGCCCGCTCAGGGTCTGCAGCACGGAGGTGCCGTCGGGGGCGGTGACGCGGACCTGGCCCTCGATCGTCAGCGGGACGCTGGACATCGGCAGGACCTCGCCGCGGGCTCCGAGCAGCGCCCCGGCCCATTTGAGGCCGGCGACGGTATCGCCCAGCAGTTCCCAGAGTGTCACGATCAGCAGGTTGCCCATGGCGTGTTCGTCGAGGGAACCGCCGCGGCCTTTGCCGGGAGCGAAGCGGTGTTGCATCACATCGCGCCAGGTGCGGCCCCAGTCGGTGTCGTCACAGAGCGCGGAGAGCGCCATCCGGAGGTCGCCGGGCGGCAGGACCCCGTACTCCTCCCGCAGCCTTCCGGAGGAGCCGCCGTCGTCAGCGACCGTGACAATGGCGGTCAGCTCGGACGTGAGCAGGCGCAGCGCGGACAGCGAGGCGGAGAGGCCATGGCCGCCGCCGAGCGCGACGACGGAGGGACCCTTGTCCTGCTGGCTGGCGAAGGCCGCGCTGGCCGGCGGGACGAGCGGCAGCGGCCCGGTAAGCAGCGCCATTACTCGCGGCCCAGGTCCCGGTGCGTGGTGGTCACGGTGACCCGCGGGTACTGCGCGAGCCGGCGGGACAGCTCGACGGCGACGGCCACGGAGCGGTGCTTGCCGCCGGTGCAGCCGACGGCGATGGTGGCGTAGTGCTTGTTCTCCCGCCGGTAGCCGTCCAGGACCGGTTCGAGGGCCATAACGTAGCGTTCCACGAAGTTGCTGACGCCCTGCGCCTCCAGCACGTAGTCGCTGACGTCCTTGTCCAGCCCGGTGTGCGGGCGGAGCGCAGGGACCCAGTGCGGGTTCGGGATGAACCGGGCGTCGGCGACGAAGTTCGCGTCGACCGGGAGCCCGTACTTGAAGCCGAAGCTCATCACGTTCAGGCGCAGGGCCACGGGCCCGGTTTCGCTGAAGAGTTCCGTGATCGCGGTGGCGAGGCCGTGGACGTTCAGCGCCGAGGTGTCCAGCACGATGTCGGCGGAGGTGCGGAGTTCGTGCAGCAATTCGCGTTCGGCGGCGATGCCGTCAAGGATCCTGCCGCCGCCCTGCAGCGGGTGGGGGCGCCGGCCCTGCTCGAAACGACGGACCAGGACGCCGTCGTCCGCGTCGAGGAACAGTACCCGGAAGCCGACGCCGCTCGCTTCAAGGTTGCGGAGGGCGGCGCGGATGTCCGCGAACAGTTCCTTGCTGCGGACGTCCATCACGACGGCGAGTTTGGAAATGGAACCGGGAGCGTGGGACACGATTTCCGCGAGCGTGCCGAGCATTTGCGGGGGGAGGTTTTCCACGACGTACCAGCCGTGGTCCTCCAGGGCGTCTGCCGCGGTGCTCCGGCCGGCTCCCGACATGCCCGTCACTACGAGCAGTTCGGCCTCAACGGGTTTGACCGGCGTCATGCCGTCCGTTTCCGTCCCGGATCCTGCCGTCGACTCTGCCATCAGTGAAGCCCCGTTCTGCTGTGCTGTAGTGCGCTATGACCGCCGGGCGGCGGCCGCGCTGCGAAAAGTCGCCGCGCGTGCCGTTTCCCAAGTCCTTACCCTAGCTAAGTTTGCCGGTGCTAGCTAAGTCTCGAGGATTTCGCCGGTGGTCATGTTGATCGCGGGGACGGCGGCCGCGCCGTCGTCGTCGGTGAAGTGACGGACGATCGCCGCGGCGAGGGACGGGCCGATCCCCTTGGCGCCGGTGAGTTCCTCGACACTGGCCGTCCTGATGCTCTTGACCGAGCCGAACTGCGCGAGCAGGGCCTTGCGTTTGGATTCGCCGAGGCCGGGCACACCGTCCAGCGCCGAAACGGTCATCGCCTTGCCGCGCTTCTGCCGGTGGAAGGAGATGGCAAAGCGGTGGGCCTCATCGCGGATGCGCTGGAGCAGGTACAGTCCGGCCGAGGCCCGCGGCAGGATCACCGGGAAATCGCTGTCCGGGAGCCAGACTTCCTCGAGGCGCTTGGCGAGGCCGACGACGTAGACATCGTCGATGCCCAGTTCGGCGAGGGCCCGGGCGGCCGCGTTAACCTGCGGTTTGCCGCCGTCGACCACCACGAGGTTGGGCGGGTACGCGAACTTGGTCCGCGGCGCCGGGGTCGTGGTGTCCGCCACGGTGGTGACGGGCGTGCCCGCCACGGCCGCATCGGCCGTGGCCTTGAGCATGGCCTGGTGGCCCGGCTGGCGTGCGGCGTCGGCCTGGACCGACTTCTCCTGCAGGTAGTTCCGGAACCGCCGGGTCAGCACGTCGTGCATGGCCGCGGTGTCGTCGTTCGCGGCAGCGCCGGTGACGGAGAACTTCCGGTAATCGGACTTCTTCGGCAGGCCGTCTTCGACCACCACCATGGAGCCGACGACGTTGGTGCCCTGGACGTGCGAGATGTCGAAGCATTCGATCCGCAGCAGCGCGACCGGCAGCTCGAGGGCTTCCTGCAGCTCCTGGAGTGCCTGGGACCTCATGGTCAGATCGCCGGCGCGCCGGGATTTGTGGAGCTTGAGGGCGTGCTCGGCGTTGTCCCTGACGGTGGACAGCAGCGCGGCCTTGTCGCCGCGCCGCGGCACCCGGATGTCCACCCTGGCCCCGCGCAGCCCGCCGAGCCAGAGCGCCAGCTCGGCGGCGTTGCTGGGCTCCTCCGGGACGAGGACCTCACGGGGCAGCCTGCCTTCCAGGCCGGCTTCCTCACCATAGACCTGCTGGAGCAGGTGCTCGACGAGGTCCGGGGTGGTGGTGTCCTCGACCTTTTCGACGACCCACCCGCGCTGGCCGCGGATCCGGCCGCCGCGGACGTGGAAGACCTGCACGGCGGCTTCGAGTTCATCCTCGTGCAGGGCGAAGACGTCCGCGTCGGTGCCCTCGGCGAGGACCACGGCGTTCCGTTCGAAGACCTTCTTGAGCGCGACGATGTCGTCACGGATCCGGGCGGCCCGCTCGTAGTCCAGTTCCGCCACGGCGGCGGCCATGTCCTTTTCCAGCCGCGTGACGAAGGGCTTGGCCTCACCGCCCATGAACGTGCAGAAGTCCTCGGCCAGGGCGCGGTGGTCCTCGGCCGAAATGCGGCCGACGCACGGCGCCGCACACTTGTCGATGTAGCCGAGCAGGCAGGGCCTGCCGCTGGCCTCGGCCCGTTTCAGGACACCGGCGCTGCAGCTGCGGACGGGGAAGACGCGCAGCAGGGTGTCCATGGTGTCCCGGATGGCACCGGCGGTGTACGGACCGAAGTAGCGTGTGCCCTTGCGGCGCTCACCGCGCAGGACCTGGACGCGGGGGTACTTCTCGGCCATCGAGACGGCGAGGTACGGGTAGCTTTTGTCATCCCGGAACATCACGTTGAAACGCGGCTTGAATTCCTTGATCCACGTGTATTCAAGCTGCAGCGACTCAAGCTCGCTGCCGACAACGGTCCATTCGACGCTGCTGGCCGTGTGCACCATGGCATACGTTTTGGGAAGCAGCCCCGCCGGGTTGGCGAAGTACGAGTTCAGCCGCGAGCGGAGGTTCTTGGCCTTGCCGACGTAGATGACCCGCCCGTGCGGGTCGCGGAAGCGGTACACGCCCGGATTGGTCGGAATTTCACCCGTCTGGGGTCGGTAACTCGCTGGATCTGCCACAGTTCAAGTCTACTGAGGAGGCAGCCGTGCCCCGGACGGTTAAGCCCCCAGCCATATTTCCGGCACCACTATGCGGCCCAAGGTGCCGTCAGTCGGTGGCTTTGCTTTGGTTGTAGCTCGTGGACCGCTCCTGGCCGCTGAGCTCGGCGATCGCATCCATGATGCGGTCGGTGGCCTGGCGGCGGGCGGGCAGGGAATGGTCGGGCCCGGTCTTGTCAAAGTACAGCGGCTCGCCGACCTTCATGGTGAAGTGCTGCGGCTTGACCGACTTGCTGTCCGCAGGCTGCAGGTTCTCGGTGCCGATGAGGCCGACCGGAATCACGGGCGCGCCCGTGGTCAGGGCCAGCCAGCCCACGCCGGTGCGCCCGCGGTAGAGGATGCCGTCCCGGGAGCGGGTGCCCTCCGGATAGATGCCGACGCCCTTGCCGGAATCGAGGATCTCCAGCAGGGTCTTGAGCGCCTGGACGCTGGCGGCCTGTTCCCCGCGTTCCACCGGGATGGATCCGACGGCCTCGAAGAAGGACTTCATCACCTTGCCCTTGACGCCGCCGGTGGTGAAATATTCCGCTTTGGCGAAGAAGGCCACGGGACGGGGCATGAGCGCCTGGACGATCACGCTGTCGAGGAAGGAGAGGTGGTTCGGCGCCACGATGAACGGGCCCTCCTTGGGCACGTTTTCCAGTCCGATGACCGTGGGCCGGCAGGTGGAACTCACCAGGCCCCGCGTGGTCCAGCGGATTGCGTCAAACATTGCCATCGGTGTGCACCTCGTCTTGGGCTTTGGTCTTCAGGTCGGGGGTCACTGCGCGGATTGCTGCGTTCGGATATGCCATGTCCCGCCGGGTGATGGTCTGGTGCAGGGCTGTGCTGCTGTGCACGACCTCCACGGCACCGGCCGTGTCCAGTTCACCGTCCGGAGCGAACCCCCAGCCTACGCCGATGCAGTCGAGACCGTTGGCAGCGGCTCCGGCCACGTCCTGCGCGCGGTCCCCCACCATCACGGCATGTTGTGTGTCCAGGCCGTGTTGAGTCGCGAGGTCCGCGAGGGCAGCGGCCACGATGTCGGCCTTGCCCGCCGGCGCACCTGCCGCTCCTGCCGCCTCGTCCGCGGCTGAGCCGCGGATGGTATGGAACAGGTCGGCAATGCCGTGGTGCTCCAGCACCGTCCTGGCAATGCCTTCAGGCTTCTGGGTGGCAACGGCGATGGGCCGTCCGGCCCGCACAAAGGATTCCAGCAGGGCCCGGATTCCCGGGTAGAGCCGGCTTTGGGCGATGCCGGTGGCGAGGTAGTGCGCGCGGTAGATCCGGATGGCGTGCCCGAGCTGGTCGGCGGGGACCCCGGCGATGTCGGTGAGGGAATGGCTGAGTTTCGGGCCGATCATGGCATCCATCCGGGCCTTGCCGGGAACGCCGAGTCCGAGTTCCGTGAGGGCCGCTGCGATTCCGTCCGCTATCCCGCCGGCCGGATCGACAAGAGTGCCGTCCAGGTCGAAGATCACGGGCACTGTTGTTTGGGTCACCGGCCTAGTTTCTCACGAGTGAACGGATGCCAGAAACTCGCATGCCCCAACGGGAATATACCGTCGCCTGGAACGCCGATGCTTCCGCGGCTGGTGCCGCGGAAGCATCGGGGCCGGGCGTGTCTCAGGCCAGGATGTCGGCCAGGAAAGCGGCCGTGTGGCTCTCCGTGGACTTGGCGACCTGTTCCGGCGTGCCTGAGGCGACGATGCGGCCGCCTCCGGAGCCGCCGTCGGGACCCAGATCGACGATCCAGTCCGCGCTCTTGATGACATCGAGGTTGTGCTCGATCGTGATGACGGTGTTGCCCTTTTCAACGAGGCCCTGGAGCACCAGCAGCAGCTTCCGGATGTCCTCGAAGTGCAGCCCCGTGGTGGGCTCGTCCAGCACGTAAACGCTGCGGCCGTTGGAGCGCTTCTGCAGCTCCGCGGCGAGCTTCACGCGCTGCGCCTCGCCGCCGGAGAGCGTGGTGGCGGGCTGGCCCAGCCGGACGTAACCGAGTCCGACGTCGACGAGGGTACGGAGGTGCCGGGCAATCGGCGAGAAGGCCGCGAAGAACTCGGCGCCCTCCTCGATGGGCATGTTCAGGACATCGGCGATCGTCTTGCCCTTGTAGTGGACTTCCAGTGTTTCGCGGTTGTACCGGGCACCGTGGCACACCTCGCAGGGCACGTAGACGTCCGGCAGGAAGTTCATTTCGATCTTCAGCGTGCCGTCGCCGGAGCATGCCTCGCAGCGGCCACCCTTGACGTTGAAGGAGAACCGCCCCGGCAGGTAGCCGCGGACCTTGGCCTCGGTGGTGTCGGCGAAGAGCTTGCGGATGTTGTCGAAGACGCCCGTGTAGGTCGCCGGGTTGGACCGCGGGGTCCGGCCGATCGGGCTCTGGTCGACGTGGACCACCTTGTCGAGGTGCTCGAGGCCCTTGATTGACTTGTGCCGCCCCGCCACCTGCTTGGCGCCGTTGAGCTTGTTGGCCAGGACCTTGTAGAGGATCTCATTGACCAGGGTGGACTTGCCGGAGCCGCTGACGCCGGTCACCGCGGTAAACAGGCCCAGCGGGAAGGTGGCATCCACGTTCAGGAGGTTGTTCTCCTTGGCGCCGACGACTTTAAGCTCGCGCTTCTTGTCGTACTTGCGGCGTTTCTTGGGGATCTCAATCTGTTTCCGGCCGGAGAGGTAGTCGCCGGTAAGGGACTCGGTGTTCTCGAGCAGCTCCTTGTAGGAACCGGAGTGCACCACCATGCCGCCGTGTTCGCCGGCTCCCGGTCCGATGTCCACCACCCAGTCGGCCTCCTGGATGGTGTCCTCGTCGTGTTCGACCACGATCAGGGTGTTGCCGAGGTCCCGCAGCCGGGTGAGGGTCTCGATCAGGCGGCGGTTGTCCCGCTGGTGCAGCCCGATGGACGGTTCGTCCAGGACGTAGAGCACGCCCACCAGGCCGGAGCCGATCTGGGTGGCCAGCCGGATGCGCTGGGCTTCGCCGCCGGACAGCGTGCCGGACGGGCGCTCCAGGTTCAGGTACTCCAGGCCGACGTCGAGCAGGAAGGTCAGGCGGGCCTGGATCTCCTTGAGGACCTGGTTCGCAATCTGGGCCTCGCGGCCGGTGAGGACCAGGTTGTCCAGGAAGTGCGCGCATTCGCGCATCGGCAGGGCGGCGACTTCGGCGATGGACTTGCCGTTGATCAGCACCGAGAGCGACGCCGGGTTCAGGCGCGCACCGTTGCACGCCGGGCACGGGATCTGCCGCATGTATTCCTCGTAGCGGTCGCGGGCCGAGTCTGAATCCGTTTCAAGGTGCTTGCGGTGGACGTACTGGATGACGCCCTCGAAGCCGGTGCTGTATTTGCGTTCCCGGCCGAAGCGGTTGCGGTACTGCACCACCACTTTGTGGTCCTTGCCGTGCAGCACGGTCTGGCGGATGTCCTCGGAGAGCTTGTCCCACGGGGTGGTCATCGAGAAGCCGAGTTCCTTGGCGAGACCGCCCAGCAGCCGGTTCCAGTACTCGGTTGTGGCGGTGCCGAGTGACCACGGCGCGATGGCCCCCTCCGCGAGGGACAGGTCCCCGTTGGGGATGATAAGTTCCTCATCCACTTCCAGTTTGGTGCCGATGCCGCTGCAGGCGGAGCAGGCGCCGAAGGGGTTGTTGAAGGAGAAGGACCGGGGTTCGATCTCGTCGATCGCGAGCGGGTGCTCGTTGGGGCAGGCCAGGTGCTCGGAGAAGGCCCTGATCCGTTCCGGGTGGTCCTCTTCGAGGTCCACGAACTCGGCGAGAATGCGCCCCTCGGCGAGGCCGAGGGCTGTTTCCACCGAGTCGGTGAGGCGCTGGCTGATGCCTTCCTTGACCACCAGGCGGTCAACGACCACTTCAATGGTGTGCTTGAACTGCTTGCCGAGCTTGGGGGGATCGCTCAGCTGGATCAGCTTGTCATCGACCCGCGCCCGCGAGTAGCCCTTGGCGGTGAGTTCCTTGAACAGTTCGACGAATTCGCCTTTGCGTCCGCGGACCACCGGGGCCAGGACCTGGAAACGGGTGCCCTCCGGCAGTTCCAGCAGTTGGTCCACGATCTGCTGCGGGGTCTGCTTCGTGACGGGCTCGCCGCAGACCGGGCAGTGCGGACGGCCGACACGGGCCCACAGGAGGCGCATGTAGTCATAGATTTCGGTGATGGTGCCCACGGTGGAGCGGGGGTTCTTGCTGGTGGATTTCTGGTCGATGGACACCGCGGGCGAGAGTCCCTCGATGAAGTCGACGTCGGGCTTGTCCACCTGCCCGAGGAACTGCCGGGCGTAGGCGGAGAGCGATTCGACGTAGCGGCGCTGCCCCTCGGCGAAGATCGTGTCGAACGCGAGGGAGGACTTGCCGGAACCGGAGAGCCCCGTGAACACGATCATGGAATCGCGCGGCAGGTCCAGGTCAACGTTGCGCAGGTTGTGCTCCCGCGCCCCCTTGACCACGAGCCGGGACATGTCCGGGCGTGTCACTGCGGGGCGGGATTCGACGGCGCGGCCCGGTTTAGCGAAGGCCGGCTGAACGGCGGCATCAACGGCGGTTGGGGCGTGAACGGCGGGGGCATCAACGGCTGGATCTTCAGCTACGGCTTTAGGCACGCTACCAATGCTAATCGAAAACTTCTTCGAGTATCCATTCCCGGCTGTGTCCCGTGCCGGGGAACGCGGGCCGACATGTTAGCGGGGAGCTACTCGCGGTCGTAAGCGGCGGCGAGCAGCTGCACGGCCTCGGCGAAGCTGGCGCCCTGGGCCTTGGCCGACGCGGCGAATTCGGCGGCGGCAGCGGAGAGCGAACTCCAGGCCTCGTCCCGGGCGCACACCACGGTCCCGTTCCGCCCCCGCGTCACCACCACCCCGGCGGCCTCCAGTTCCTTATAGGCGCGCGCCACCGTATGGGGGGCGATGGCCAGTTCACCGGCAAGGCTCCGGACAGCGGGGAGCTTCGTCCCGGGCGCCAGGGTCCCATTGTCGGCGCGTTCAATGATGTTGAGCCGGAGCTGTTCGAACAGGGGCACCGTGCTGCCCGGATTGGGCCGCCAGGCGCCGGGAAATGGTGTGACTGATGTTTCGCTGGCAGTCACTGTCCGGGCTCCTGGGCGCGCTTGGGCTGTTCGCGGCGGGCGAACTGGGCCTCGTACAGTTCCAGGTAAAGCCCGCCCCGGGCCATCAGCTGCTGATGCGTCCCTTGTTCAACAATCCGTCCTTGGTCCATGACCAGAATTAGATCAGCGTCCCGCACGGTGGACAAGCGGTGGGCAATGACGAGGCTCGTGCGGCCCCGCCGGAGCCGCTGCATCGCCTGCCGGATCTGCACTTCGGTGCGGCTGTCCACGGAACTGGTGGCCTCGTCGAGGATCAGGATATTGCGCCCGGCCAGTTGCGCCCTCGCGATGGAAATGAGCTGGCGCTGGCCGCGGCTCAGCGAGTCGCCGTCGTTCCCGAGCAGGGTGGCGTAACCACCGGGCAGGGCACGAACGAACTGGTCCACGTGGCTGGCCTGCGCCGCGGCAACAATCTCGGCTTCGCCCGCACCGGGGCGCCCGTACTCGATGTTGTCCCGGATGCTGCCGGTGAACAGCCAGGCGTCCTGCAGCACCGTACCGAACTTGGCCCGCAGTTCATCCCGGGGCAGGTCCGCGATGTCCCTGCCGTCGACAGTGATCCGGCCGGAATCCAGGTCGTAGAAGCGCATCAGCAGATTCACCACCGTGGTCTTGCCGGCGCCGGTGTGACCCACAACCGCCACGGTCTGCCCGGGTTCGACGGTGAAGGACAGGTCCTGGACCACGGGCGAAGCGGGGCTGTAGCCGAACGTGACATGTTCAAAGGCAACCCGGCCGGCGGCGGACGGCGCTGTCACGGACCCTGTGGCGGCGGACCCTGTCGCGTCGGATCCTGTCGCGTCGGATCCTGTCGCGTCGGATTCTGTCGCGTCGGACGGCGTCTCCGCCGGCATCTCCGCGGCGATCTCCGGGGCGTCGAGGAGTTCGAAGACCCGCCCGGCTGAAACGAGGCAGGACTGCATCAGGGTCAGCATGCCGCCGATCTGCCCCATCGGCTGGCTGAAGAGCCGGGTGAACTGGATGAAGGCCTGGAGGCCCCCGAGGGTCATGGCGCCGGCCAGGACCTGGAGCGCGCCGACGACGGCGACGGCAATGTAGTTGAGGTTCGACACAAAGACCATCAGGGGCTGGACGACGCCGGAAACGTACTGTGCGCGGGCGCTGGCCCGGCACAGCTTGTCGTTGCCGTCCTTGAAACTGGCCGCGGCCTCCTCCTGCCGCCCGAAAGCCTTGAGGACCTCGTGGCCGGTGAAGAATTCCTCCAGCTGGGCGTGCAGTTCGCCCGTGCTCCCCCACTGCTCGGTGAAATGGGCCTGGGATTTCCTCGCCACGAGGACGGTGATGAGCGTGGACACCGGGACGGAGACCAGCGCGATCAGGGCCAGGACCGGGGAGAGCCACAGCATCATGGCCATCGCCCCGGAGAGCATGAGCAGCGACATGATCAGCTGGTTGAGCAGCTGGTTCAAGGCCTGGGCGATGTTGTCGACGTCGTTCGTGGCGCGGCTCAGCACATCCCCGCGGTGTTGCTCATCGAAATGGCTCGACGGAAGGACGTGCAGTTTGCCCTCCACCGAGGCCCGCAGCCCGTAGCCCAGGCGCTGCACGGCGACGGCGGTCATGGCGCCCTGGATCCAGCTGAAGAGGGAGGCCCCCAGGTACATGACCGAGACCCCCGCCAGCAGCGCGGCGAGCATCTCCTGGTTGAAGGATCCCCCGGTCACACCGTCAACCACGACGTCGGTGGCGTCACCCAGGACTTTCGGCGCCGCCACGTTGAGCACCACAAAGGCGCACGTGGCGGCGATGACTCCCACCATCCGCCACTTGGAGGGCCGCAGCAGTCCGAGCAGCCGTCCGGCGGTCCGCCAGTGGAACCGGCTGCCCCTGGGTGTCCCCTCCTGGGCCGGCACCGGGAGCGATTCGCTGCGGCCGCCGGACGGCGCGTCCACCAGGGGCTGGTCTTTGGCGTCGCGGGCGGCAGGGGCCTCAGTTCCGGCGTCGAGCGCCTGTTCCGGGGTCACAGGGTCTCCTCCAGCACCAGCTGGGAGGCGGCGATCTCCCGGTAGCTCGGTGACGACGCCATGAGTTGGTGATGAGTCCCCTGGGCCACCAGCCTGCCGTCCTCAAGAACCAAGATCAGCCCGGCGTCCACAATCGTGGCGACCCGTTCGGCAACGATCAGGACGGTGGCCGAGCGCAGCAGCGGCCCGATCGCCTCACGGAGCCGGTAGTCGGTGCCGTAGTCCAGCGCCGAGAAGCTGTCGTCGAACAAGTACACGGGAGCCTCCCGGAGCAGCGCACGTGCGATGCACAGCCGCTGCCGCTGCCCGCCGGAGAAGTTCGTCCCGCCCTGGCTCACGGGCGCTTCCAGCCCCTCCGGCAGCATCCGGACAAATTCCTCGGCCTGCGCGCTGCCCAGCGCGCGCCAGAGTTCTTCGTCCGTCGCCGCCGGGGCGGCCATCCGCAGATTTTCGGCCAGCGTCCCGGAGAACAGATAGGAATGCTGGGGCACGACGGCGATCAGGTTCCGCAAAGTGTCCAGGGACAGGCTCCGGACATCGCAACCCCCGATGCTGATATGCCCGCCGGTGGCGGCCAGGAACCGTGGCAGCAGGTTCAGCAGGGTGGTCTTGCCGCTGCCCGTGGCGCCGATGACAGCCGTCACCGTCCCGGGAACGGCCGTGAAGCTGACACCGCCGAGGACCGGAGCCTCGGCGCCGGGATACGCGAAGGAGACATTCCGGAATTCCACCGTGTTGCCCTTGGGTGTTTCGCTGCCCGGGCCGTCCGTGATCTCCGGCGCCGTGTCCAGGACCGCCTGGATCCGTTCGGCGCAGGCCGCCGCGCGCGGGGCCGTCATAAAGACGTACATCGCCATCATGATCGCGATCAGGATCTGCAGGATATAGGCGATGAACGCCGTCAGTGCGCCCAGGCGCATCTCGCCGGACTGGATCCGGTGCCCGCCGAACCAGACCACACCGACAGAGGACAGATTGACCACCAGCATGATCAGGGGCATCATTCCGGCGACCAGCAGCGCGGAACGCAGGTTGTTTTGCGTGAGGTCCTTGTTGACCACGTCGAAGCGCCGGATTTCGTGCCCTTGGCGCACAAAGCCGCGGATGACATTTGCCCCGATGATCTGCTCACGCAGCATCCGGCTGGTCCGGTCGATGAGTTCCTGGCCCTGCCGGTAGAGCGGCACGAGACGACGGACGATCAGGATCATGATGACCGCGAGCAGCGGGACCACCGCCACCACGATGCCGGACAAAACGAGATCCTGATGCATGGCCAGCACGATGCCGCCGACCCCAATTCCGATCAGCCGGTGCGCGTTCAGGCCACGTGCCACCAGGCGCGGCCCGGCCCAGCCGAGCGCAAGGTAGGACAGCATCAGTACGAAATTGAGCGCGAACAGGATTTGCCCGGCTTGCTGCGGGGTCTTGCCCAGCACGGTCGTCATCCAGGGACCGGCCCACAAGGTTTGCAGCGCCAGGAAGATGCCGTGGATGACCAGGCCAAGAAAGCCCATGCGCCAGAAATAGGCGCTGCCGAATATGCTCCGGTAACCTCCGTCGTTCCCCGATGCGGCCCCCGTCTGCGAGCGCTCGCCGGCGAAACGACGTTCGACATCCCTGAGAAGGAAAAAAATCGCCGCCGCCGCCAGCAAGATGAGCGCGGCGATAATCCAGAACACACCGCGCCAGCCGATCAGCGGCAGCGCCATGCTTACCGGCACCGTGGCCGTCAGCGCGCCAGCGGTGCCTGCCACCAGCATCCAGCTGGCCAGCTGGCTTTGCTGCTCAGGCGCGAACCATTGGCGGTAAGCCTTGAACGCGCCCATCAGGCAGGCCGACACCCCGACGCCGATCAGCGCGCGTCCGATCCACAAGCCGGTCAGCGAGGTGCTGGTGGCGAACACAACCGCGCCAAGGGCCGCCACCAGCAGCAGTGCCGACTCGGTGCGGCGCGGGCCGTATTTGTCGAGCCAGATCCCGAGCGGCAATTGGACGCTGGCGAAACTGACGAAATAGGCCGAGGACAACAGCCCCAGGTCGGAATTCGACAGCCCAACGTCGGCAAGCAGCGACGGCGCGATGACGGCATTGATCGAACGCAGCGACATCGTGTGCTTCACCGGAAGCGTCGCAACGGGGATGCGCGTGGCCGCGCAAGCCGCCGGGCTGTTCATCCCCGCGTTCTTGGAGTTGGGCGGCAAAGATCCGGCGATCGTGCTGGCGTCGGCGGACCTGGGCCAGAGCGTCTTCAAGCTCGCCACTACGGTCTATCTGGTGGGGCTGGCGCTTATCACCGCGAGCCTGGTGACCAGCGAGCGAATGCTGCGCCATGCGATGATTGCCTGGCTCGCCGCTACCGCCGCAATGGCGCTGCTGGCCGTGGCGACCCTCGTGGCGTTCTATCTCGCCCCCGGCAGCGGGCTCTTGGGCTACAGCCTTTTCCACTTCGGGACCCTGCCGCCCGGCAATTACCCGCGCTTCGCACTGACGTTCTTCAATGCCAATATGCTGGCCAATTATCT
>CALMVY010000114.1 GCA_937873245.1 uncultured Arthrobacter sp.
GGGCGGGCGCGGAACCACATCGGGGATAACAGGGAGGGCGAGTTCTGGATCTGCGCGACCTCCTTGGTGGGACCAGGCCCCAAGCTCGCCGCCCCGAAACCCCCGACCTCCTGGGAGGACATGGACTGCACCTTCGCGAACAGCTCTGCGCGCAGTTCCCGGCCCAGCTCCATGGCAGCGACGGCGCCCAGGTAGCCGGCGGCGATGGCTGCGACGACCTGCACCAGGGCGATCGCGGCCATCCACGACCCGAGACGCAGGATCGCCGGGACATCGCCGCCCACGATGCCGTCATCGATGATGGCCGCATTTAGCGTTGGGAGGAGGAGGCTGGCGGTGGTCTGCACCAGCTGCAGGAGAACGATGGCGAGCACAGTCCCTTTGTGGGCGGCCAACAGCCGTCCCATCAGACCAATAAGCACCGAACCTCCATCGCTAGTTCAGGGCATTGATCCAGCTTCGAGACTGCAGCGGCCCCCACACTGCCCCGTCATTGTAAGCACGATCACACAGTGCTCGGTTGTCACACGGCGGCCGGCGCCTGTGACTGGTCCGGAAGCAGCGGGCGCGGATCATTCCCGCTTGCGGGCGACGGCGAAGATCCGGCGGAACGGGAACACTGTTCCGTGCAGGCCGGCCGGGTACGCCCCGGCCAGCCGCTCCGAGTATTCGGCTTCGAAATCGCGGGCGTCGTGGGCGGACAGGGCGGCAAGCACCGGCCGGAGTCCCGTGCCGCGCACCCACTCCAGCACAGGGTTTTCGCCGGGGAGAACCTGGTAGTACGTGGACTCCCATGCGTCCGCGTCGCAGCCGGCGTCGAGCATGATCTTCAGATAGTCGTCCGGTCCGCCCACGACGTCGTCGTGGCGCAGCACGCCGCCAAGCCGGCCCGCCCACTCAGCTGACTCCGCCAGCCCGCGCATCAGCGTGTGCGAGGGTGCGTTGAAATTGCCGGGCACCTGCAGGGCGAACCAGGCACCGGGACTGAGCGCGTCGAGCCAGCGGGCCAGCAGGTCCCGGTGGCCGGGCACCCATTGCAGGGCGGCGTTGGTGACGACGACGTCGGTCTCACCAGCGGGCATCCAGCCGGCGATATCCGCCTGGCCGAAGGACAGGTGGGGCAGCCGCCGGGCGTGGACCGACGATTGGGCCAGCATCTCCGCTGACGAGTCCAGGCCGGTGACCTCCGCCGCGGGCCAGCGCTCGGCCAGGGTAACCGTCAGGTTCCCGGGGCCGCAGCCGAGGTCGACGACGTGCCGGGGAGCGTCCGCATGGATCCGGGCCGTCAGGTCGAAGTACGGCCGGTCCCGGTAGTCCCGGAACTGCACATACCTGGCGGGATCCCATTTCACGGTGTTGCCTCCACTCCCGATTTCCTCCAGTCCCCGTTCCTCCAGTTACCGGCAGACGGCGCGACCTGCGAAGCCTATCCCCGGCCGGGGGCGGCGGCCAAGGAGGCGCGCTCCCCTGCCGCGCCGGCCACTAAGCTGGGGAACGATGAAACTTGCTGATCAGCTCCCCGCCCCGGCCGCCCGAGTCCCCGGCCGGACGGGCCTCGACCCGGACGAGCTCTACACCCGCTTCGTCGAGTGGACGGAAACCCGCGGGCTGGCCCTGTACACCGCCCAGGACGAGGCCATCATGGAGCTTGCCTCCGGCGCCAATGTCATCCTGGCCACCCCCACCGGCTCCGGGAAATCCCTCGTTGCCATCGCCGTCCACTTCCAGGCCATGGCCCGCGGACAGCGCAGTTACTACACCGCACCGATCAAGGCGCTCGTCTCGGAGAAATTCTTCGCCCTGTGCGAGATCTTCGGCGCCGAGAACGTCGGAATGATCACGGGCGACTCCGGCGTCAACCAGGATGCCCCGATCATCTGCTGCACGGCGGAAATCCTCGCCAACATCGCCCTCCGCGAGGGCGCCGCCGCCGAGCTGGGCGCCGTCATCATGGACGAGTTCCACTTCTATTCCGACCCGCAGCGCGGCTGGGCCTGGCAGGTGCCGCTGCTGGAACTGCCCCAGGCGCAGTTCCTGCTGATGTCCGCAACGCTGGGCGATGTCAGCCGCTTCGAAGCCGGCATCACCGGGCTGACCGGGCGCCCGACGACGACCGTCAGTTCGGTGGAGCGGCCCATCCCGCTGCACTATTACTACGAGCAGACGCCGGTCCACGAGACACTGGAGGAGCTCCTCGCGACGAAGCAGGTTCCTGTTTACGTTGTGCACTTCAGCCAGATTGAGGCCATCGACCGGGCCCAGAACCTGATGAGCATCAACGTCTGCACCCGCGAGGAGAAGGACAAGATCGCGGAGCTGATCGCCGGCTTCCGCTTCGCCGCCGGTTTCGGCAAGACCCTCAACCGGCTGGTCCGGCACGGCATCGGCGTGCACCACGCCGGCATGCTGCCCAAGTACCGCCGGCTGGTGGAACAGCTCGCCCAGGCCGGGCTGCTGAAGGTCATCTGCGGCACCGACACGCTCGGCGTGGGCATCAACGTCCCCATCCGCACCGTACTGCTCACCGCCCTGAGCAAGTACGACGGCGTCCGGACCCGGCTGCTGAACTCCCGCGAATTCCACCAGATCGCCGGCCGCGCCGGACGGGCCGGCTACGATACCGCCGGGACGGTCGTGGTGCAGGCCCCGGAGCATGTTACGGAGAACGTCAAGGCGATGGCCAAGGCCACGGCCAAGTTCGGCGACGACCAGAAGAAGCTCCGCCAGGTGGTCAAGAAGAAACCGCCGGAGGGCTTCGTGTCCTGGGGCGAGCCGACCTACACACGCCTCGTGGAATCCGTCCCGGATCCGCTGACGTCAAGCTTCACCGTGACCCACGCGATGCTGATGAACCTGATGGAACGCCCGGGAGACCCGTTTAAGGCCGCCCGCCGCCTGCTCACCGAGAACCATGAGCCGCGCTCGTCCCAGCTCCAGCTCATGAAGAAGGCCCTCGGGATCTACCGCGAACTGCTGGCCGCCGGCGTCGTCGAGCGGATCCCGCCTCAGGAGCAGGGCGCGGACGGACGCACGGTCCGGCTGACGGTCCATCTGCAGCCCAACTTCGCCCTGAACCAGCCGCTCTCCCCCTTCGCCCTCGCGGCGCTGGAGCTGCTGGATCCGGAGTCGCCGTCCTACGCCCTGGACGTCGTATCCGTGATCGAATCGACGCTGGAAAAGCCCCGGCAGATCCTGTCCGCGCAGCTGAAGAAGGCGCGCGGCGAGGCGGTCGCCGCGATGAAGGCGGACGGCATCGACTACGACCAGCGCATGGCCATGCTGGATGAGGTCACCTACCCGCAGCCGCTCGCGGAGCTCCTCGGCGAGGCCTTCGAGGTCTACCGCCGGGCCGCGCCGTGGATTGGTGATTTTGAGCTTGCGCCCAAGTCGGTGGTCCGGGACATGTACGAGCGCGCCATGAACTTCGGTGAGTTCGTCCAGTTCTACGGACTGGCCCGTTCGGAGGGCATCGTGCTGCGCTATCTCGCCGACGGCTTCAAGGCGCTGCGGCAGACCGTTCCGCAGGACGCCCTCCGCGAAGACCTGGAGGACCTTATCGCCTGGCTCGGCGAACTGGTCCGCCAGGTCGACTCCAGCCTGCTTGACGAGTGGGAGGAACTCACCTCCGGCAAGGCGCCGACGCCGCACGACGCGCCTCCGCCCCCGCCGCCGTCGCTGACCTCCAATGTCCGCGCGTTCCGGGTCATGGTCCGCAACGAAATGTTCCGCCGTGTGGAGCTCTTCGCAGACGAGGACGCCACGGCCCTCGCCGAGCTCGACGCCGGCTCCGGCTGGGACGCCGAGCGCTGGGAAGACGTGCTGGATGACTACTTCGACGAACACGATGACATCGGCACGGGCCCGGACGCCCGCGGTCCCGGACTGCTGATCATCTCCGAGGAACCCGGGACGTGGAAGGTCCGGCAGATCTTCGAGGACCCCGCCGGCAACCACGACTGGGGCATCTCGGCCGAGGTGGACCTCGCGGCATCGGACGAGACCGGCACCGCCGTCGTGCGCGTGACGGACGTGAACCGGCTCTAGGCTGGCCGGCAACCGGCGGCTGCGGGCCGGGCCCTTTTCGCCCCGGACAACTTGTAAACTCGGATAATGAGTGTAATCCGGCCCGCGACGGCGAACGATGTCCCCGCAATCCTGCAGATGATCCATGACCTGGCCATCTACGAGAAGGAGCCGGACGCCGTCCGGAACACCCCGGAGATGCTGAGCGAGGTCCTGTTCGGCGAGAACCCCCGGGTGTTCGCGGCCATGGCCGAGAACGAGGCGGGCGACGTCCGGGGCTTCGCCCTCTGGTTCCTGAACTACTCCACGTGGGAAGGCGTGCACGGCATCTACCTGGAGGACCTTTACGTGCGGCCCGAGGCCCGCGGCGAAGGCCACGGCAAAGCACTCCTGCAGTACCTGGCCGAGACCGCCGTGGAACGCGGCTACGCGCGCGTCGAATGGAGCGTTCTGGACTGGAACGAGCCTTCCATCAATTTCTACAAGAAACTTGGCGCCAACCCGATGGAGGAATGGTCCACGTTCCGCCTCACCGGCGAGGCACTGGAAGCCTTCGGCGCCCGCAGGGCCGAAGCCCGTGGCTGACCGGTCTGGTCCCCGGCCCGTGGCCGACTTGGCCATGACCGGGTCAGGGGCCGCGGACCTGCTCGAGGCGGCGCGGCCGCCGGTTCCCCACACCATCAAGGCACGGCACAAATACCGGGGGATGCGCACCGCGGAGCACTTCTTCGAGGTGCCGCTGGACCATTTCGGCAGTGGCACGCCGGCCGGGGAGTCCATCACCGTCTTCGCCCGCGAGTACGTCTCCACGGACCACAGCGAAGAAGAGGCCGCCCAGCTGCCGTGGCTGCTCTACCTCCAAGGCGGACCCGGCGGCCGCGGCAACCGGCTCCCGTCCCTTGGCGGCTGGAGCAAGGCCGCCGCCAAGGACTTCCGCATCCTCATGCTGGACCAGCGGGGCACCGGGCTGTCCTCCGCGGTCGACCGCAACACGCTGCCGCTGCGCGGGAACGACGCCGACCAGGCGGGCTACCTGGCGCACTTCCGGGCGGACTCGATCGTCGCCGACGCGGAGGCCATCCGGTTGGCCCTCGGGTCTGCCCCGTGGACCATCTACGGCCAGAGCTACGGCGGCTTCTGCGCCCTCAGCTACCTCTCCTTCGCCCCGGAAGGCCTTCGCGAAGCCCTGATCACGGGCGGACTCGCCCCCTTGGCGGGGCCGGCGGACCGGGTCTACCGGGCAACTTTCCAGCGCGTGGCGGCCCGCAACGCCGAGTACTTCGGACGGTATCCCGAGGACCGCGCCGCGGTCACGCGGATCGCCCGGCACCTTCGCGACACGGAGGAATCCCTGCCCGACGGCGAACGCCTCACCGTGGAGCGCTTCCAGATGGTGGGTTCCTTCCTGGGCGGCAACACCCGGGTGGATGCGCTGCACCACCTGCTGGAGGATGCCTTCGTCGGCACGCCCGGCGGCGACCGCCTCTCGGACGCCTTCCTCGACCAGGTCCACGGACTCGTGTCCCGTTCGGCCAATCCGCTGTACGCGCTGATGCACGAATCCATCTACGGCCAGGGCGAGTCCACCGACTGGGCCGCCTGGCGGGTCCTGCAGGACTTCCCCGAGTTCTCCCCGGAGGCCCCCGAGCCGCTGCTCACCGGCGAGATGGTCTACCCCTGGTACTTCGAGCAGGATCCCGCGCTCCGGCCGCTGCGGAACGTCGCGGGGCTTCTGGCCGAGAAGGACGACTGGCCGCAGCTGTACGATCCGGAACAGCTCGCGCTCAACACCGTTCCGGTGGCCGCGGCGGTGTACAGCGATGACATCTACGTGGACCGTGACCTCTCGCTGGAGACGGCCGCTGCCGTCCGCGGCCTGCAGGTCTGGGAGTCGGCGGACTTCCACCATGACGGCATCGCGGACGACGGCGAGGGCATCTTCGCCCGGCTGCTTGGCTTGACCCGGTCCGTCCGGGCCTGATCCGGCACTCCGGCCGTTAGGTCGTGTGGAGCCGGCGGCCCTGGGCGGCAGCGCGCAGGGCCGCCGCCACCATGGCCGCGGCGACGGCGGCGGCCGCCATATTGAGACCCTGATAGCCGACGCCGCTCATCACCAGCCCGGAGAACCCGGCGCCGACCGCGCCGGCGACCCCCATCATGGTGTCCGAGACACCCTGGACCAGGACGCGGTCATCCGCGCCGACACTCTCGGCGAGCAGGGTGGAACCGGCGATGGTGGCCGCGGACCAGCCCAGTCCGAGCAACACGAGTCCGACCGTCACCAGGGCCGGCTCGGCCTGGCCGAAGCCGGCCACCAGGACGGACAGCAGGATCAGGCCGTGGCCCAGCAGGATGACCGGAAGCCGGCCCGTCTTGTCCGTCAGCCAGCCCATGACCGGCGAGAGCGCGTACATCCCGGCGATGTGCAGCGAGATGGTGAATCCGATCAGGACCAGGACGTCGGTGCTGGCGGCGTGGGCGTGTCCGGCCGGCATGCCGGCCAGTGGGCCCTCGGTCAGCAGTTGCAGGTGCAGGGGCGTCATCGACATCACGGCCGCCATGCAGCCATGTGCGGTGATCACGGCGAGGAGAGCCAGCCGTGCCCGCGGCGACGCCCGGATGGCGCGCATGCCGTGACGGAGGCCGTGCCGCCGCCGGGCTCCGGTGGTGCCTTTGGCGGCGACGGCTCCGGCGGCGGTTTGTTGCCCGCCGGAACGGAGCCGTGCGGCGAGCAACAGCGGATCCGGCCGCAGCCCGATCATCAGCAGCACTGCGGCCAGTGCCAGCCCGGCCGTCGAGAACACAAAGGGACCGGCCAGTGCCGGGAGTCCGAGCGCTTCGCCGACCAGGGCGCCGGGACGGATCAGGTTGGGGCCGGCGACGGCGCCGACGGTCACCGCCCACACCACGATTGCCAGGGAACGGCCGCGGTGTTCAGGATCGGCGAGGTCGACGGCGGCGAACCGGGCCTGCAGGTTGGCGGCCGTACCGAGCCCCAGAAGGGCCGCGGCCAGCAGCAGCACCGGGAAATTGCCGGTCACCGTGGACACGATCACCAGCAGGGCCCCGGCCATGGCGGCGAGCAGACCCGTAACGAGGGCGGTGCGCCGGCCGCGACGTCCGGCCAGTCCCGCGAGGGGCAGGGCGGCCGCCGCGGCACCGAGCGTCATGGTGGTGGTGACCGAACCCGCCCAGGCGTTGGAGCCGGAAAGCTGGACGGCCAGCAGTGATCCGATGGACAGGCTGGCGCCGTTGCCTATTCCGCTGAGCAGCTGCGCGGAGCTCAGCACCCAAACGGTACGGCGCTGGACCCGTTGCGGGTCCAGCGCCGTACCGTTCGCTGCTGTTGTGTCAAAAATTTTCACGGTCCGAGCTTAGCCGAACCGTGCGGCTACTCCGCGTCGGTCAGGCTCTTGCGGGAGTCCTCGTCGAGCCGGGCGTCGATCTTCGTCTGCGTGGCCTTGGAGCTGACCAGGCTGGCGATCACGGCGATGACGATGGTGCCAATGATCACCCCGAGGGAGACGAAGGTGGGGATCTCGGGGGCCCATTCGATGTTCTGGCCGCCGTTGATGAAGGGCAGCTCGTTGACGTGCATCGCGTGCAGGACCAGCTTCACGCCGATGAACGCGAGGATCACCGAGAGTGCGTGCTTGAGGTAGATCAGGCGGGTCATGAGGCCGCCGAGGAGGAAGTACAGCTGCCGCAGGCCCATCAGGGCGAAAATGTTGGCGGTGAAGACGATGAACGCGCTCTGGGTGAGGCCGAAGATGGCCGGGATGGAGTCCACCGCGAAGAGCAGGTCTGTCAGGCCGATGGTCACGAAGACGATCAGCATGGGGGTGAAGACCTTCTTGCCGTCCACCACAGTGCGGAGCTTGCCGCCGTCGTACTTCTCCGACATGGGCAGGACCTTGCGGATCCGGGCAATAAGCGGGTTTTCCTTGTCCTCTTCGTCATGGCCGTCGTCCTGGGCCTGCTTCCACGCGGTCCACAGCAGGAAGGCGCCGAAGATGTAGAACACCCAGCTGAACTGTTCGATCACCAGAGCGCCGAGCAGGATGAAGATGCCGCGGAGAACCAGGGCGATGATGATGCCCACCATCAGCACTTCCTGCTGGTACTTACGCGGTACCGAGAAGCGGGCCATGATGATGATGAAGACAAAGAGGTTGTCAATGCTGAGGCTGTACTCCGTCACCCAGCCGGCAATGAACTGCCCGCCGTACTCGGGGCCGGTGAAGGCAAACATGGCCCCGGCGAACACCAGGGCGAGGGCAATGTAGAAAGAAACCCACAGCCCGGCCTCCTTCATGGAGGGTTCGTGCGGGCGCTTGAGGACCAGCAGCAGGTCAATGGCGAGGATGATGCCGAGGACGACAAAGGAGCCGACCTCAAACCAGACGGGAAGTTCGGGCACGAAGATACCTTTCGCAGGGTGTGACGGTGCGGTGTAAGTCTCTCCGGCTGGCCTGCACGTCCGGTACTGCGTACCTGGAACTGTCTGGCTGCCCGCTACGCCCGGCAGGGCATCTGTGCCGTGCGTGTTGACGATCGTAGCGCTTGGGATACTCCCCTACGTCTGCCCAACAATACCCTAGGCGTGCCCGGCGGACTGCATCTGGCGCAGCTCCTTCTTGAGCTCCCCCACCTCGTCACGAAGCCGTGCGGCGAGTTCAAACTGGAGCTCCCCGGCGGCGGCATGCATCTGTTCCGTGAGCTGTTCGATCAGGCCCACCAGGTCCTCGGCCGGCGCGGCTGCCAGGCCGTCGGCCCGGACCTTCGCCGTGCCCTTGCCCTTGCCGCGGGCCTTGCCGGCGCTGGCCAGGAGCTCGCGGGTGTCGGCGTCCTCCTTGGCGATCTGGTCCGTGATGTCGGCGATCTTCTTCCGCAGGGGCTGCGGATCGATGCCCTTTTCCGTGTTGTAGGCCACCTGGATGGCACGGCGCCGGTTCGTTTCGTCGATGGCGTGCGCCATCGAGTCGGTGATCTTGTCCGCATACATGTGAACCTGGCCGGAGACGTTGCGGGCGGCACGTCCGATGGTCTGGATCAGCGACGTGGAGGAGCGCAGGAAGCCTTCCTTGTCAGCGTCCAGGATGCTGACCAGCGACACTTCCGGAAGGTCCAGGCCCTCCCGGAGCAGGTTGATGCCGACCAGGACGTCGAAGACCCCCATCCGCAGTTCGCGGAGCAGCTCCACGCGGCGCAGCGTGTCGACGTCGGAGTGCAGGTACTCGACCTTCACGCCGTGGCCCAGCAGGTAGTCGGTGAGGTCCTCGGCCATCCGCTTGGTCAGCGTGGTGACCAGGACGCGTTCGTTCTTCGCGGTGCGGGTCCGGATTTCGCCGAGCAGGTCGTCGATCTGGCCCTTGGTGGGCTTGACGACCACTTCGGGGTCGATCAGGCCGGTGGGCCGGATGATCTGCTGGACAAAGCCGTCCGCCTTGCCGAGCTCGTACTTGCCCGGGGTCGCGGAGAGGTACACGGTCTGGCCCACGCGGTCCTGGAACTCGTCCCACTTGAGCGGGCGGTTGTCCATGGCGGAGGGCAGCCGGAAGCCGTGGTCCACGAGGTTGCGCTTGCGGGACATGTCGCCCTCGTACATGGCGCCGATCTGCGGCACGGTGACGTGGGATTCATCGATCACCAGGAGGAAGTCGTCCGGGAAGTAATCAAGCAGGCAGTGCGGCGCGGTCCCGCGGGCTCGCCCGTCGATGTGCGAGGAATAGTTCTCGATGCCGTTGCAGAACCCCATCTGCTGCATCATCTCGAGGTCGTAGGTGGTGCGCATCCGGAGCCGCTGCGCCTCCACCAGCTTGTTCTGGCTTTCCAGGACCTGGAGGCGTTCGGCGAGCTCGTCCTCGATCCGCTTGATCGCCCGGCCCATACGTTCGGGCCCGGCCACATAATGGGAGGCCGGGAAGACGTACATTTCGGTCTCGTCCCGGATCACCTCGCCGGTCAGCGGATGCAGCGTGTAGATGTTCTCGATCTCGTCGCCGAAGAACTCGACCCGGATCGCCAGCTCCTCGTACATGGGGATGATTTCCACCGTGTCCCCGCGGACCCGGAACGTGCCGCGGTGGAAGTCCATGTCGTTGCGGGCGTACTGCATGGAGACGAACTTCCGGAGCAGGTCGTCCCGGTTCATCTCGGCGCCCTTGCGGAGCGTCACCATGCCGGCGATGTACTCCTCCGGGGTGCCGAGGCCGTAGATGCAGGACACCGTTGCCACCACGATCACGTCCCGGCGGGTCAGCAGCGCGTTCGTGGCCGAGTGCCGGAGCCGCTCGACTTCCTCGTTGACGGAGGAGTCCTTCTCGATGAAGGTGTCCGTCTGCGCCACGTAGGCCTCGGGCTGGTAGTAGTCGTAGTAGGAGACGAAGTACTCCACGGCGTTGTTCGGGAGCAGTTCACGGAATTCGTTGGCGAGCTGCGCGGCGAGGGTCTTGTTCTGCACCATCACGAGCGTGGGCCGCTGGACCTGCTCAATCAGCCATGCCGTCGTCGCGCTCTTGCCGGTACCGGTGGCGCCGAGCAGCACCACGTCCTTTTCGCCGTTTTTGATGCGTTCGGTCAGTTCGGCGATCGCGGCCGGCTGGTCACCCGCCGGCTTGAACTCGCTGATGACCTCGAAGGGCGCCACGACACGGTTGATCTGCTGCGCAAGACTCATGTACCTAATCTACCGCCGGGCTGCGACCGGATGTCCTGATTCAGCTTTGGGCGGTACCGGAGCCGGTACCTTCCGTGTCCGACTTCGTCTCCGGCCGGGTTCCGGAACGGGGTTCGGGTTCGGCGTACGACGGCGGCCGCCAGCCCGTGCGCCGGGCCCACGAGTCCATCCGCGGCGCGGCGTAGTCCGTGAACCAGCCCTCCTTGTCGGCGGCGTAGCCCGCGGTGGATTTGTCCACGCCATGCAACTTGGCGACGCGGCGTTTCTCGGCCAGGTAGTCGGCCCGGGCGGCCGCGTCGTCGCGCAGCCAGTCCCGGAAGCAGAGCGCAAACCGCCAGCCCGGGGACCCGACAGCACGGACGTGGAGGTTGACCGCCCGCCCGGGGTCCGCGTTGCCGTGCAGCCGTTTCCGCCAGTCCGCCGGGTCCGGGTGCGAGGGCTTGGGGTTGTCCGAGGAGACCCCGGGCCAGCTGGGGAAGCCCGCGTCGGCCAGCAGCGGCGCGATCCGCTCCGCGGCGGCCAGGTCCTCCACCCCGAGCTGGAGGTCGATCACGTCCTTCGCGGCGAGTCCGGGGACGGCAGTGGAACCGACATGGTCCAGGGCCAGGATGTCCTCCCCCACGGCCGCCCTCAGGCGCGCGATGAGCCGGCCGGCCTGTGCGGGCCACTCCGGGTTGGCGGGCATGAGCACCGGCCCGCCGGCGCGGGGTGCGAGGCGGTGCCTGGACAGGTTCGACGCAAAGGGCGCCAGCCGGAACTTCCAGAGCCGGTCCACCGCATCCCGTAGTTCGTCCTTGGAACCCGAGTTGTCCAGGACCACGTCGGCCGCGGCCAGCCGTTCGTCGCGCGGGGCCTGGGCCGCCATCCTGGCGCGGGCTTCCTCCGTGGTCAGGTGCCGGTGCTGCACCATGCGCTCAACGCGGACGTCGTCCGGGGCGTCCACCACCACCACCAGGTGGAAATTGGCGCCCTGGCCGGTCTCGACCAGCAGCGGGATATCCTGGACCACCACCGCGCCTTTCGGGGCGCCGGCAGCCAGCGCGGCGGCGCGCTCCCGGACGAGGGGATGGACGATGCCGTTGAGCACACCGAGCCGTTCGGGGTTGCCGAAGACGAGGGCGCCGAGCTTCGGCCGGTCCAGGCCGCCGTCGGCCGCCAGGACGGCCTTGCTGAAGGCAGCCACGACCTGCGCGAGGCCGGGCGTGCCGGGTTCCACCACCTCGCGGGCCAGGGCGTCGGCGTCGATCACCACTGCGCCGAGTTCACGCAGGCGCGAGGCCGCCACTGACTTCCCTGAGGCGATGCCGCCCGTCAACCCGATTTTCAGCACCCCACCAGACTAAACTGATCCGGTGGCTGAAGACGTGGTTTTCCCGGAGAGCAGGGCCACCGTTTACACCACCCTGGCCGCGGGTCCGGAGTTCCGCCACGAGATCGAGGTGAAACGTTCGCGCTTCATCACGGTGCTGCACCGGACCGGGGATGAGGAGGGCGCCCGGTCGGTCCTCGCCGGGCTGCGCAAGGAATTCCATGATGCGCGGCACCACTGCTCCGCGTTCGTCCTCGGTCCGGACCGCGGCCTGCAACGGTCCAACGACGACGGCGAGCCGTCCGGAACCGCGGGCATCCCGATGCTCGACGCGCTGCTGAAACGCGAGACCGCGCCCGGCGTGACGGACCTCAGCGACGTGACCGCCGTCGTCGTCCGCTATTTCGGCGGGATCCTGCTCGGCGCCGGCGGACTCGTCCGGGCCTACTCAGAGTCCGTGACCGCTGCCCTGGACCGGGCGCCGCTGGTGCAGCGGCGCCGGCAGCGGATCTGCAGGGTGACAGTCCCCCACGCGACGGCCGGCCGGCTGGAAAATGACCTGCGCGCCGCGGGCTATGTCATGGCCGAAACCAGCTACGAGGCGCAGACTACTGTTCTGAGGCTTGCCCTGCCGGACGATCCGGCGGCGCTGGCCCGGGCGGGTGAACGGCTGGCCGCGCTGTCAGCCGGATCCGCCGAGTTGGTGCCTGGAGAAACGGAGTGGATCGATGTCCCCCTCAGCTGAGCCGTTGCCGGCCCCGGTCCGGCTTGTCGACGTCTCCGATGCGGTCCTGGAGCGGCTCCTGACCGTCGCGATCCAGGACGCCGACGCCGACGAGGTGACGCCTCCGCTGGGCAGCGCGGCCGGCTGGAATTCGGAGCGCATCAGCTGGTTCCGTGAATACCACCACGCCGCGGCGGGGCTCGACGGGCCCGCGCAGCAAAAGAGCTGGGCGATCAGCTGCGACGGGAAACTGGCCGGATCCATCCGGCTCAAGCGGACCGGTGACGGCACCCTGGAAACCGGAATCTGGCTGGGCCGCAGCTTCCGCGGACAGGGAATCGCCCGGGAAGCCCTCCGACTGGTGATCGACCGGGCCGCCGCGTCCGGCGCGACGGTCCTGGAAGCCGACACGACGGCCGGGAACACCGCGGCCCTCGTGCTGCTGCGCTCGGCCGGGGCCATGCTCGACGAGGGACACGCCTCCGGTGATGCCGCAATTCCGGTCAAGGCCAGGATCCCGCTGCGCTGACGGCCGCCACCCCACCGGACATGCCCAGCCCTGGCTGCGAACACTGGACATAATCCCATCCTGCCCAATCCCCGGCTCCAGGACTGGACATGCTCCCTCGCCGCCGCCATCGAAGGACTGGACATGCTCCCTGACCGCCGCCATCGAAGGACTGGACATGCTCCCTGGCCGGCGCTCTCGAAGGACTGGACATGCTCCCCCGTCCCGGCGCAGGCGGTCCGGGAAACAGGGCATGCGCCACGTCCGCGCCCAGGGCTGGACATACTGCCCCTATGTCCAGTGGCCGCGGCCAGGAGTGGGCATATCCCGCGGAGCGGGAGCCTAAGAATGGGCATGTCCCGTGGAGCGGGAGCATAAGAATGGGCATGCCCCGTGGCGGTGGGCGACCGCGGGGCATGTGCTTAAGCGAAAAGTGGCCGCCCCCTAGGGGGACGGCCACTTTCACGGTGTTACTTCAAGCTGGCAACTGCCAAGCCCCGGGGAGCGGACTCCCCGGGATCTGTGGGCAATTAGTTGCCGGTCAGCTTCTCGCGCAGAGCAGCAAGAGCCTCGTCCGAAGCAAGCGTGCCTGCACCGGTCTCGGTTGCGGCCGGCTCGGAGGAGTAGCTGGTGGTGCCGGAGTCGCTCTCGCCGGACGTTGCAGCTGCAGCGTCATCGGCAGCGTGCTGGGCAACCTGCTTCTTGTGGGCTTCCCAGCGGGTCTGGGCGTCAGCGTACTGCTGCTCCCAGGCGGCGCGCTGCGTCTCGTAGCCTTCAAGCCACTCGTTGGACTCCGGATCGAAGCCCTCCGGGTACTTGTAGTTGCCCTCTTCGTCGTACTCTGCGGCCATGCCGTAGAGAGCCGGATCGAATTCGGTGGACTCGGCGTCGACGCCCTCGTTGGCCTGCTTGAGGGACAGCGAGATGCGGCGGCGCTCGAGGTCGATGTCGATGACCTTGACGAACAGCTCGTCACCGACGGAGACAACCTGCTCGGCCAGCTCAACGTGGCGCACGGCGAGCTCGGAGATGTGGACCAGGCCTTCGATGCCGTCTTCAACGCGAACGAACGCGCCGAACGGAACCAGCTTGGTGACCTTACCCGGAACAACCTGCCCGAGGGCGTGGGTGCGGGCGAAGGTCTGCCACGGATCTTCCTGCGTAGCCTTGAGCGACAGGGAAACACGCTCGCGGTCCAGGTCGACCTCGAGAACCTCGACGGTGACTTCCTGGCCAACTTCGACAACCTCGGACGGGTGGTCGATGTGCTTCCAGGACAGCTCGGAAACGTGTACCAGGCCGTCTACGCCGCCCAGGTCCACGAAGGCACCGAAGTTGACGATGGAGGAAACGACGCCGGGACGGACCTGGCCCTTTTCCAGCTTGTTGAGGAACGTGGAGCGGACCTCGGACTGGGTCTGCTCGAGCCATGCACGGCGGGACAGCACAACGTTGTTGCGGTTCTTGTCCAGCTCGATGATCTTGGCTTCGATCTGCTGACCGATGTACGGAGCAAGGTCGCGCACACGGCGCATCTCGACGAGGGATGCGGGCAGGAAGCCGCGCAGACCGATGTCGAGGATAAGACCACCCTTGACAACCTCGATGACGGTACCGGTGACGACACCGTCTTCTTCCTTGACCTTCTCGATGTCGCCCCAGGCACGCTCGTACTGAGCACGCTTCTTGGAGAGGATCAGGCGGCCTTCTTTGTCTTCCTTGGTGAGCACCAGGGCTTCGACGAGATCGCCAACGGAGACGACGTCTCCGGGATCAACATCGTGCTTGATGGACAGCTCGCGGGAGGGAATGACACCTTCGGTCTTGTAACCGATGTCGAGCAGAACTTCGTCGCGGTCGACCTTGACGACGGTACCTTCGACGAGGTCTCCGTCGTTGAAGTACTTGATGGTGGCGTCGACTGCTGCGAGGAAGTCCTCAGCGGTACCGATGTCGTTAATCGCGACTACGGGGGTACCGGGCTTCTCGGTGGAGGTGATGGTCATGTAGTAGGGGCTCCGTTGTGGATAGTTAGTCGGTCAGGCAAACCGCTGCGCCCGCGTCGGCGACACGGGCACAGAACACGGCAAACGCCGGGTCATCCTGATTTGTGGATTGTAGATGCGCGCACGTAGTGCACGCCCGTTTAGTCTAGTCGCTTTCGTGAACGGGGGTCAAAGCGCCAGAGGACGGCGGAATGCAACTCAAAAGTGCGTCAGGCAGTGCGGTGCGCGTTCGACGGCGAACATGAGCCTCGCTGTCTGGGCCGCCCCGGGTGCGTGCTCGGTGATCCGCCCGGCGGCGGCCAGGGTCACCGGGCAGACAGCGCCAAGATAGATGGATCCAAGGAACGCGACGTCGAGGGACAGCTCGGCCTCGGTGCCTTCCGGAGCCTCCACAACGCTTGCCTCCCCGCCGTTCACGGTCAGGGTGTACGTGCCGGCCGCGAAGCCCAGGGTGTCCGTGACGCGCAGCACCAGGCTCCCGTCGGACGAGTAACGCCTCGCCCCAAGGGCCTTGACGGTGTCGAGAACCCGAAGCCAGAGCATGTCGGCGTTCTCTCCGGATTCGATGCAGCGCGGGTCCTCCAAGGCCCACGTCAGGGGGTCGTCCACGGGTGCTTCGGCCCAGGTGACCCGCTGGATCATGTCGATGCTGCCGAGGAACTGCCAAAGGTCCAGGTAGCCGGAATCGGTGGCGGCCACGAGGTCGATGACTTCCATGGTGAAGGGCTTGGTGTCCCAGCCGGAGAACTTGTAGGCGACGTAGCCGTCCACTCCGCCGTCTGCGTCGTAGTGCAGGGCGCACCGGATCGACTCGTCCTCGGCGCCGTCCCGGCCGAGGGTGCCCGAGCTGCGCTGCCGGTACGCATCCTGCCGCACAATGGAACCCGGCGTGACCCGGTGGACGCGGTCGAACACGTCCGGCGCCAGTTCCAGCAGGACCTTCCGGTCGGCAATTTCCACCGTTCCGCCCGGGGTGTGCCGCAGCCGGAACCGGGGGCCGGTGTCCACCTTGATGCTGCGCTCGAACGTCGCAACGCCGAAGCCGAAGCGCCCGTAGATGGAGGCTTCCGACGCCGTGAGGGCGGCCAATGCCAGTCCGTCGGCTTTCGAACCTGCGAGGTCCTCGGTCATCATCCGGCGCAGGAGCCCCTGCCGGCGGTGGGTTCCCCGGACCGTCACTGCGGTGATCAGCTGTGCTTCGAGCTGCCGGCCATGGCCGATGTTGAGGTCCTTGCGCAGGGTCGCAAAAGTTGCCACGGGGATATCGGCGGCCAAAGAGTGCGCGGCGACGGGGCCGGTCTGGTAGACGCCCGTCATCTCGCGGTTGTCCACCCGGTACATGGCCATGACCTTGTCCACGAACTCGTCCTTGTGCCGCTCGTCGTAGAACCCGACGCCGACCCCGCGCAGCCAGGCAACCCCCAGCGCGTAGTCCGGTTCGCCTTTTTCGGCCGCGCGGAACCGCCGAATCTCGTACTTCTCAGCCACGTCGTTCTCCCCCTGGGAATCCTTTGTATCGCTCAAGCGAAGCTGGCGTCAGTGCCCGGCCTCGTACCAGCTGGAGCCGATGCCGATCTGGACATCGAGCGGCACCGTCAGCTTCGCCGCGGCGCCCATCTGCTCCGTGACAAGCTTCTCCACGGCATCACGCTCGCCGTGGGCCACTTCGAGGACCAGTTCATCATGGACCTGCAGCAGCATGCGCGATTTCAGGCCCTGCTCCGCCAGCGCGCCGGCGACGCCGAGCATGGCGCGTTTGATGATGTCCGCGGCGGAGCCCTGGATGGGTGAGTTCAGCGCGATGCGCTCCGCGTTCTCGCGCAGCTGGCGGTCGGTGCTGGTGAGGTCCGGCAGGTAGCGCCGGCGTCCTTCGATAGTGGCGGTGTACCCGTCGATCCTGGCCTGGTCCACCACGCCGCGCAGGTAGTCGCGGACGGCGCCGAACCGGTCGAAGTAGTCCTTCATCAGGGTCCGCGCCTCGTCGACGGAAATCTCCAGCTGCTTGGAGAGGCCGAACGAGGTCAACCCGTAGGCCAGGCCATAGGACATGGCCTTGACCTTCGAACGCATCGCACTGGTCACCTGGTCGGTGGGCACATGGAAGATGTTGGAACCCACGAACCGGTGCAGGTCTTCGCCGTCCTTGTACGCCTGAATCAGCCCCGGATCGCCGGACAGGTGCGCCATGATGCGCATCTCGATCTGCGAGTAGTCGGCGGACAGCAGGCAGTCATAGCCTTCGCTGACCACAAAGATGCCGCGGACCCGCCGGCCTTCCTCGCTGCGGATGGGGATGTTCTGCAGGTTCGGGTTATTGGACGAGATCCGGCCCGTGGCTGCCACGTTCTGCGCGTAGGTGGTGTGGATCCGGCCGTCGTCGGTGACGGACTTTTTCAGCGACTCCAGCATCTGCCGCAGCTTCGAGGACTCGCGGTGCGCCATGAGCTGGACCAGGAATTCGTGGCCGGTCTTCTCCAGCAGGTTCTTCAGCGACGCGGCGTCCGTGGTGTACCCGGACTTGATCTTCTTGGTCTTCGGCAGACCCAACTCCTCGAACAGCACGGTCTGCAACTGCTTGGGTGACCCGAGGTTCACCTCGTGGCCGATCGCGGCGAAGGCAAGCTCCTGGGCGTTGTCGATCACTTTGGCGAGATCCGCCAGCTGTTCGTCCATGCGCGCCATGTCGATCGCGATGCCCGCGAGTTCCATGTCGGCAAGAACGCGGCTGACAGGCAGCTCAAGGGTGGTCAGCAGGTCCTGGGCTTTGCGTTCGGCCAGTTCCGTCTCGAAGTACCGGCTCAGCGCCCGGACGACGGCGGCCACGTGGACCAGCGCACCGGCAGCGGCGGCGTCGTCCTCGCCGTCGAACGCCAGCTCAAGCTGGCCGGCCTTGGCCGCCTCGGTCGAGACGCTGATGTTGAGGTGATGCTGGGCCAGTTCGGCGAGTTCATAGCTGCGACGGTCGGGCTGGATAAGGTACCCGGATATGGAGGTGTCGTCCACCACGCCTTCCAAGCCAAGGCCACGGCTGGAAAGTGCTTTGAGGGCCGCCTTGTAGCCGTGCATGACTTTGGCCGCGCCGGCGTCCCTGAGCCAGCCGGCCATGACGTTCTCGGCAGCCGCGTCCTGGCTGGAGAGATCGATGTACGCAGCCCCGTTGTCGTGGATGATGGCCAGGGCTGCGGCATCCTCACCGATTCGGCCGGGCACGACGTCGACGGCGACGGCTGAACGCTGGCCGGCCCCGGCCTCGAGGAAAGCGGCCAGCTCGGCAGCGCCCGAGGGGATGACGAAATCGGGGGTTTCGAGGCTTTCCCGCTCCGCCTCCGGAACTTCACTGCCGTAGAGGGCAAAGAGGCGGGTGCGGATGGTCTTGAATTCAAGCGCGTCGAACAACTCCTCGAGGGCGGCCTGGTCCGGCCGCGGCTCCGCGAGCTCGTCCAGGGTCACCGGGAGCTCGAGGTCCGTGTGGAGCCGGTTCAGCCGGCGGTTGCGCTTGACCTCCTCCACGTTTTCGCGGAGCGAGTCCCCCACCTTGCCGCCGATCGCGTCAAGGTTCTCCAGGACCCCCTCCAGCCCGCCGTACAGGTTGATCCATTTGGCCGCCGTTTTGGGGCCGACGCCGGGAACGCCCGGGAGGTTGTCCGCGGACTCCCCCACCAGGGCCGCAAGGTCCGAATACTGGGCGGGGCTGACGAAGTACTTTTCCTGGATGGCGGTCGCATCCATTTTGGGAATGTCGCTGACGCCCTTCCTGGGGTACAGCACAAAAACGTTGTCCGTGATCAGCTGGAAGGCGTCACGGTCGCCCGAGACGAGCAGCACCTCGAAGCCTGCTTTTTCGCCCATTGCGGCGAGCGTGGCCAGGATGTCATCAGCTTCATAGCCGGGCATCTTGATGGTCTTGATCCCCCATGCGCCCATGACTTTGTCGATGAGGTCAATCTGGCCGCTCATCTCCCGGGGGGTCTCGTTGCGGCCACCCTTGTAGTCGCTGTACTCGGCCTTGCGGTGGGTGGTGTCGTCCGAGACGTCGAAGGCCACGGCGACGTGTGTTGGTTTCTGCTCCTTGATGAGGTTAATCAGCATGGACGTAAACCCGTGGATCGCGTTGGTGTGCTGCCCCGTGGCGGTGGAGAACTTGTCCGCGGGCAAGGCGAAGAACGCCCGGAATGCCATCGAGTGCCCGTCCAGGACCAGGAGCCGGGGCTGGTCCGTGATCGGAATCACGGGCGCCTCAGTGGCGGATACCGGCTCCGCAGCCCGGCCTGACTTCCGGGCAGGCTTGGCCGCTGTCACTGACGCGGTCTCTGTTGCCGGGAGAAGGTCCACCGCGCTGTCTGTAGAAAGGGAGGCTGCAGAAAGGGGTGCGGAATTGGGTACAGAGGCCGGTTTGGTAGTTTCGCTCACAGGTGCCAGCCTAGTTCCCATGACGGACAATTTCACGCCGGGCCCGTACGCGGCCGAACTGGCGGCTGCCGGGATTCCCGAGGAAATGCATGACTGGCTGGGGCAATACGGTGTGGGCGCCCTGGTGGTGAAGATGGGGATCCATTTCCTGGAGATGAGTCCCGAGCGGACAGTCGGCACCATGCCGGTGGAAGGCAACACCCAGGTGGCCGGGATCCTGCATGGCGGCGCCCATGTGGTCCTCGCGGAGACCCTGGGTTCCTTTGCTGCCGGAATGCACGCCGGGCCGGGACGTCAGGCGCTGGGGATCGACGTCAGCGCCACGCATCACCGGGCCATCACCTCGGGCACCGTGACCGGGACATGCACGGCAATCCACCTCGGCCGCACCCTCACCACGCACGAGATCGTGATGACGGACGAGCTGGGCCGTCGGCTGTCCACGGCCCGCATCACCAACCTGATCCGCGACGTCGGCGCGTAGGCACAATCACAGGTACACGGGACACAGGTACACGGGCGGAATACACGGGCACTGAAGCGCGCAGGCTCTAGGGCATGTCTCCTAATTCCTTGAGCCAGATGGTGATGGCGCGGAGGACGACTCCGCCGCGGTAGGTCAGGGCGAGCTTGTCGTAGCGTGTGGCGAGGCCGCGCCATTGTTTGAAGATGTTGAAGGACCGTTCGACGACGTTTCGTCGCTTGTAGGCTTCCTTGTCCAGCCCTACTGGTCTTCCGCCTTTGCTGCCGCGGCGTTTGCGGTTCGCTTCCTGATCGGAACGTTCCGGGATCACCGCCTGGATGCCGCGCCGGCGCAGAAGTTCCCTGTTGGCCTTCGAGGAATAGGCCTTATCCGCCAGGGCCCGGTCCGGGCGGGAACGGGCCCTGCCCGGACCCAGCCGGGGAACGCTGAGGGAGTCCAGCAGGTGCGGGAACATCGGGGAGTCTCCGCCCTGCCCGGGACCGAGCAACATGACCAGCGGGCGCATCTTGCCGTCGCAGAGGTGATGGATCTTCGTTGTCAGCCCGCCGCGGGACCGCCCGATCCCGTGGTCAGGCGGTTCCACCAACAGATTCATGTAATTCGACAAGTCCCCCTGTGTGGCGGGCGAGGTTGGTGGCGTGCTGGTGGGCGCGGTTGACCGTGGAATCCATGGAGACCTCCCAATCGATCATCCCCGCCGCGTCAGCCTTCGACAGTATCCGGGAGTGGATCTTGTCCCAGGTTCCGTCGCCGCTGAAGCGGCGGTGGCGTTTCCAGACTGTCTGCCACGGGCCGAAGGTCTCCGGCAGGTCGCGCCAAGGAATTCCCACTCGGAAGCGGTAGATAATGCCTTCGACGATCAGACGGTGGTCTTGGAACGGCCTCCCACGGCTCCCATCGGAGCTGGGCATCAACGGTTCAATCCGCTCCCACTGGGCATCGGTCAGGACTGCAGTACGCGACATGATTCCAGCATGCCAAAGCCGACAAGAACCAATTAGGAGACACGCCCTAGGCCGGGCTGCTCCCGAATCTGTAGCGCAGCTCCACGATGCCCCGGCCCATGGTGTGCGTGGAGAGTAACTCCAGCGGCGCCGTCGGCCCCGCGATCGGCAGTACCGCTTTGCCGCTGCCGAGCACCACAGGAATGATCGAGATGATGATCTCGTCGAGCGCGCCGGCGTCCGCGAACTGGGCAGCAAGAACCCCGCCGCCGACGATCCAGACGTTCCGGTCCCCGGCGCCGGCCCTGAGGTCCTCAACGAATTCGGCCACCGGTCCGCGGACGAAGGTCACATCCGCGCCCTTGGGGACTGAATGCTCGTGGTGGGTAAACACCCAGCACGGCGTCGAGGGATACGGCCAGGTGTCCGGTTCGTGTTGCCGCAGCCAGGCATAGGTGTCCCCGCCCATCACGATGCAGCCGACATCCGCCATGAAGCCGTCGTAGCTTTCCTGGCCGCCGGCGAAACCGTCGAACTGGAGCAACCAGTCCAGATTGTCGTCGCCGGTGGCGATGAATCCGTCCAGCGAGGACGCCACAAAATACTGGAAACTAGGCATGGCCCCAGCCTAGCCAATCCGCGCGGGGGTGCCCATCCTGCAAGCGCGGCGGCACGGGTGCGGTGAGCGCTCCGGCGCCCTGCCGGCTGCTTGCTGAAGGGAATGATCAGGTAGAGCCCGAACAGCACGGCCAGCCCGCACAGGCCGAAGCATACGTACGCGAGCGGCCGCAGCCACGACGGCTTCCTTTCACTCGTCCTTGGCCCTGCTGACAGACATGGCGTTTTTCTTTTTGCGGAACCGCACAGCCTGGCCGGCCTGGTCGACCTCGACGGCGTTGTGGTGTCCCACATGCGATTTCTTCGAGTGCAGGAACATGTACAGGACCGCACCGGTGCCGGCCACGGCGGCGATGACAACGCCCACGACGCCGGTCTGCACCAGCAGGGCGGTGAGGGCCCCCACGATTCCGGCGGCGGGGAGGGTGAAGAGCCAGCCGAGGGCAATCCTTCCGGCGGTCCCCCAGCGGACGCTGGTGCCGCGGCGTCCCATGCCCGACCCGATGACGGAGCCGGAGGCCACCTGGGTGGTGGACAGTGCAAATCCAAGGTGCGAGGAGGCGAGGATGGCCGAGGCCGTGCTGCTCTCGGCCGCGAACCCCTGGGCCGGCTTGACCTCGGTGAGGCCGGACCCCATGGTGCGGATGATCCGCCAGCCACCGGAGTACGTGCCGATCGCGATGGCGAAGGCACAGGAGGCAATGACCCAGAACTGCGGTCCGGACCCTGGCTCCTGGGTGCCCGCGGCGATCAGCACGAGGGTGATGATGCCCATGGTCTTTTGTGCGTCGTTGGTGCCGTGCGCGAGGGCCACGAGGCTGGAGGTGAAGATCTGGCCGGTGCGGAAGCCGCCGCGCTTCTGCGTGAGCTTGCTGCCCGATTCCGGGTCGTGCCGGGACGTCAGCGCGTAGGCCAGCTTCGTGCACAGGTACGCCACGACACCGGCGATGATCGGCGCGAAGATCGCGGGGAGGATCACCTTCTGCATGAGGCTCTCAAAGTTGATCGAGTGGATGCCGATGCCGATGCCGGCGATGGCGGCGACGGTCAGAGGTTTCATTCCCCGCTGCCGGCATCGTCCATCCCGGGTTAATCAGGAGGATGTGCGGCGTTCAGCAAAGTAGCCTGACGCGTCAAAGGGCAGGGGCAAAGGCAACAGGGCAAAACAAGCGCCGGAGACGGCGGTGGGCGGCGCTTCCGTCAGCCGTGGTGCAGGTCCGGCGTCTTCCCGGCGTCGATCATGCCGGCGATTTTCTCCTCCAGTGCGGCCAGGGTGGCGTCCGGCAGCACAATCAGTCCGTCCAGTTCACGCCTGGCACGCTTGTACGCCGTTTGCCGTTCCGCCGGTGTCGCGCCGGCATCCGAGGCGATCCGCAGCAGCTTCCGGGCGGTCGCGAGGCGCTCCCGTTCCGGTCCGGTGAAGTTGCTGTCCTTTATCCGCCGGGCTTCGCGTTCCGCGACGTCGAAGGCCAGTTCGTAGCTGTTGACGGCCTCGCGGTACTCCGCCAGCCGCGCCGCCGTCGTGATGTCCCCGGGGACTCCCGGGCGCAGGCCGTCCGCCAGCCGCTTCGCCCGGAGAAAGGCCACGGTCAAGGGTTCACGCACATCGGTCATGACCGGAAAGTCGATGAGCTTTCCCACGTCCAGCTCGTAGTCCAGCCACCGCCGGTTGACGGCGTCGTGGCTGTCCATGAGCTGCCGGACCTGGGGCTGGCTGGCCTGCTCCGCCTTCACGGCCTGGTTGCGGAGCTTATAGAGCTCCACCCGGCGGCGGTGCCGGCGTTCGCTGGCCCTGGACCAGGAGCGCGCCCACCCGCCGAACAGCCCGCTCACCGGGAAGATAAGCCACCAGAAGTTGCCGACGAAATCGAAGAAGGGCTCCACTGCATCATCCTCCCACCCGCCCCGGACAGGCTCAAGGGTCCTCTCACGGGGGGAGCCCCCTCGGTTGAGGAGGATCCCCCGCTGACGGACAGCCGCGCGCGGCTTTCAGTCCTCGTGCTTCACCTTGTGCACCCGCGTGACAATGGTCGGGCACGGCAAGTTGAGGAGCACGGCGTGGGCCGTTGAGCCGAGCACCATCCGGGAGAAGCCACCACGGCCGCGGCTGCCGATCACAAGGAGCCGGGCCTCCTTGGCTGCTTCGACCAGTGCCTTGGCGGGTTCGGTGTCGGCCTCCAGCTGCTGGTGGACCACGAGGTCCGGGTACTTGTCACCCAGCCCGGCGACGGACTCCGCCAGGACAATCCGGTCCTCCTCGAGGATCGATTCGGCGAGACCGCTCTTCGGCAGCTGGTTTTCGACCCAGCGGGCCGGCCTGCGGAAGGCGAGAACCACGGTCAACTCGTCGCCGCCCTTGTCTGCTTCCGCGGCGGCGAAATCGACGGCCTGCAGGGACTCTTCGGAGCCGTCCACCCCCACCACGACGCCGGTGGCCCCGGCTCCGCGCTTCAGCGGGATTACGGCGGCGGGGATTTCCGAGGCGGAGACGATCTGCAGGGCCCGGTCCGTCAGCGGCCCGCCGTCCATCCAGTGCTTGTCATGTTCGCCCACCACCACCAGGGAGGCTTCTTTGGATACCTCCCGCAGGACGGAGCCGCCGCTGCCGTGGCGAAGCTGGACGTCCACCTTCACGTCGGGTGCCTGCTCGCTGGCGCTGGCCTGCGCCGTCTGGAGCAGTTCCATGCCCGCTTGCCTGATGATCTCGTGGTACTGGAAATCAGGAGAAATCCAGCGGTCGTCTACTGCGTGGATGGCGATGACCGGAAGCTTGTCCCGGGCCGCCCGCTGCAGGGCCCACGTCAGCGCGGCCTCGCTTCCGGCTGATCCGTTGACACCGACGACGATTGGCTTGTTCATTCTGAATCCTGCTCTTTTCCGGGGCGCGGACAATATGGCGCGGACAATTGTGCATCGCATGATGGGGCGGCGGCACCGTAGCCCGCCGACACTTCAGTGTGCGCCGGGCCCTTACCAGCGGTTAGGGCCTTAAGCCCCTCACTGCCCCTGCGCGCCGCACGTACCGTCGACCCATGGAGCAGGGAGCACTCAGCGGCTTGCTCTCCGCAGCCCTCGGCGTGGCCGGCGGCTTGCTGGAAGGGGCGCTGACCGGGCCTTGGCCGGACGCCGCGGACCCCGGCTACGCGGACTATCTGGCGGCGAACCGCGCCCCGATCCTCGCCCAGAGCATGCTCTTCGTTTTCAGCTCCGCCGCGCTGCTCTGGTTCCTCGGCTTCGTCCGGGCCCGGCTGGCCCGCGCCGAGCCGGTTCCGGGCACGGTGTCGGGCATCGCCTTCGCCGCCGGGGTGCTGGCCGTGGGCCTGAATATCCTGGGCCAGGCCGCCCAGATCACGTTGACGCTGCCCTCTCAGGCCCGGATCCCCCCGGACGTCGCTGCCGCTGTGGCGGACCTGTGCCTCGTCACCCTGAACCTGGCCAACCTGCCCGCAGGAGTGATGTTCCTGGCCATCGCGCTGCTGTCCTTGCGCCTCCGGGCCTATCCCCGGTGGCTGGGCTGGATTGCCGCCGCGGCGGCCGCGGCGGCGTTCGTTTCCACCCTGTCGCTGGTCCCCGCGGACGGGCCGCTGTCCCCGACCGGCGCCCTGACCACCGCACTGCGGCTGGTGCCGCTGCTCTGGTACGTCCCGGCCGCCGTCGTGATGCTCCGGCGGCCCGGGCTCCCGCCGCGGACGGCGGTTTCGAAGCCGGTGGGTTCGGTCTCGAACTCCGGCTCCCGCGGGGGTCCCTCATGGTGCACGGGGCGCAGCGCGGCGGTGCGCTCGAACCAGATCAGCGCGTCGTAGCGGTCGCCAATGCGGGTCGGAACGTAGTCTCCCAGCTCCCGCTCGGGATGGTAGACCACTCCGATTGCCCGGTGGCCGAGCCAGGTGGAAAGCCACGGCCCGGATCTGTCCTCGCCGAAGTCCAGCACCGACGGCACGCCCAGGGCCTCGTGCAGGAAATCTTCGTGGCTGCCCGCGCGCGCCGGCGGAACCGGGAGGATCCGTTCCGGGCGGCCCCAGGCATCCGCCGCGATCACCTCGCCCCGGTGGGAGGCGAGGCCCACCAGCATCACACCATCCGCGGCGTGCCGTTCGCGCAGCAGCTGCCCCACGTTGACCAGCCCGTCCTGGGCCATGTCCGTGGCCCGGGCGTCCCCCACATGGGTGTTGTGCTCCCAGATAAGGCCCTTGGACTCGGGACCGAGGTGCTTGCTGAGCCTGTCGATGGTGTCGGCCATGTGGTGGTCCCGGATGTTCCAGGACCGGCGGTCGCCGCGGACCATGATCCGGTAGTAGTGCTCGGCGTTCGCAGCCACCTCGGCGTTCTGCACCGCATCGAACGCCGCCTCGTCGTGGTCGCCCGGACTGGACACCCGGTTCCTGACTTCGGTGAGGAGGGCGATGACGTCGGCTTCACAGGACTGTGGGACCAGCCGGGTGCTCCAGGCGTACTTGTGCGGGTCCTCGTGGTGGGGCAGGAAGCATTCCCAGGCGCGCATGGCCGCCGGGACCGCTTCGGGGTCGTTGTCCTCCAGCCAGCCGATGATCTCGCGGAGCGAATCCCACAGGGAGTACACATCGAGTCCGTAGAACCCGACGCGCCGGCTCAGCGGACGGCCGAGATTCCAGGTGCGCAGCCAGTCCAGGAACGCGGCGATTTCCTCGTTCGCCCACATCCAGGTTGGCCAGCGTTCAAAGCCGGCGAGCAGGGCATGGACGCCCAGGTCCCGTCCCGTCTCGCCCCGCACCCAGCCGTTGATCCGCCAGCAGTCGGGCCAGTCCCCTTCCACTCCGATCCAGTTGTATCCTTCCTCTTCGATCAGGCGCCTGCTGAGCGTGTCACGCCAGGTGTAGAACTCGTGTGTGCCGTGGGAGGCTTCGCCGATGGCGACGAACCGGCAGTCCGCCGCGCGCCGGACCAGGCCGTTGAGGTCGCGGTCGGACGTCAGCGGCCGGGCCAGCGAGTGGATTTCGGCCAGGACCGCTGACCGTCGGACGCCGGACGTCACCGGGGGTCCTCGAGGGAGATCTTTTCGAGGTGCTCCGGAACCCGCGCACGCCAGCCCAGCTCACGCTTGATCCTCAGGCGCAGGGCATCCGATGCGTCGGGTTCGCCGTGGGTGATGTACGTCATCCGGGGTTCCCTTTCCGCGGTCTTCATCCACGCGATGATTCCGTCTGCGTCGGCGTGCGCGGACAGGCTTTCCATCTGGACCACTTCAGCCCGGATTCTGATGTCCTCGCCGTAGATGCGGAGCTCGCGCTCACCGGCGGCGAGGGAGGCGCCACGGGTGCCGCCGGCCTGGTAGCCGCTGAGGACCACGGCATTCTTCGGGTCCGGCCCGTAGGCGGCAAGGTGGTGCAGGATCCTGCCGCCGGTGAGCATTCCGCTGGCGGAGATGATGATCATCGGGCCGCCGCGCAGGTTCAGGAGCTTGGATTCGTCCACGGAGCGGGTGAGCTTGGCGAGTTTGTACATGTTCAGGTATTCCTGCTCTTTGAGCCGGTGCTCCTCGGGGTGCCGCTGGTACATTCCGGACGCGTCAATGGCCATCGGACTGTTGAGGTACACGGGGATGTCCGGGATGAGGTTCTTGCTCCGGAGGCGGGACAGGTGCAGCATCAGCGTTTCGGCGCGGCCGACGGCGAACGCGGCGAACAGCACCACGCCTCCGCGCTTCGCGACCCGGTTGATGATCTCCCCCAGCTGCTGTTCGGGATCGACCGTGGAGTGCGCCCGGTTCCCGTAGGTGGACTCCGTGACCAGGACGTCGGCCTCGCCCAGGGGCCGGGGCGGCTTCATCAGCGGGTCGTCCGTCCGCCCCAGATCCCCGGTGAAATGCACAGAATACGGGCCGATCCGCACCCGGACCTGGGCGGCACCCAGGATATGGCCCGCCGGCAGGAACGTCATTTCCATCCCTCCGCCCAGATCCAGGGGATCGTCGAAATCGTGGATCTTGAAGCTGTTGAGGGACTTGACGGCGTCGGCCGCGGTGTAGATCGGCAGCGCCGGACTGTGCCTGGACGATCCCCGGTGCGTGGCGTAGCGGGCCTCCTCCTCCTGCAGGTAACCGCTGTCGGGGAGGAGGAGCTTGCAGAGGTCCGTGGTGCCGTCGGTGGCGATGACTGGTCCGCTGAACCCATCCCGCACCAGCGCGGGAACGTAGCCGGTGTGGTCCAGGTGCGCGTGGGTCAAAACCACGGCGTTGATCGAGTGCGGGGGGACTGGGAAGGGCGCGCGGTTGCGTTCGCGGCTGCGTTTGTAGCCCTGGAAGAGCCCGCAGTCCACGAGCACCCGTTTCCCTCCGGCGTCGAGCAGGTACCTGGAGCCGGTGACCGTGTCGGTGGCTCCGAGGAAACGGAGGGTGGGCTGCTGGTGTTTCATGGTGCTCCCGTTCCCGCCTGGCGTGGCCTGCCGCGACATGCAGGAGCACGGCTGACCCGCGCCGGTGACATACCCCAGCTTCCGCCCGCGCGGGGCTGGCACCTAGGGCCGAAAGTCACCAACGCCCCGCGTCCACACGGGCACGGCCGCAGGCCTGGCCCCGGCCACGGCGGCACAGCCGCGCCCCGGCACCGGTAAGATTTTCCGGCAGGGTCTTTGGCCCGCGAAAACCCGGCGGATTCCAGTGGCAAGGACGGATCATGAAGAAGAAATCCACGCGGACGGCCGCCAACAGCACAGCTACAGATGGCAGAACACCACGGGCCGTGCAGCCCTGGAGCGACCGCCCGTGGACGGGTTCCTACGGGCCGGGGGTGCCGGCGCATCTGGTGCTCCCCAAGGGTTCGCTCGTGGACCTCATGGACACGTCCGTCCGCCGCTCCGGGCCGAAGACCGCCCTGGAATTCTTCGGCGCCCGCACCAGCTACCGCGAGCTGGGCACCCTCATCAGCCGGGCGGCCGCCGGCCTGCAGAAACTCGGGGTGAAGGCCGGGGACAGGGTCGCCCTGGTCATGCCGAACTGTCCGCAGCACATCGTTGCCTTCCATGCCGTGCTGCGCCTCGGCGCCGTCGTGGTCGAGCACAATCCCCTCTACACCGAACGGGAACTGCGCCACCAGTTCGAGGACCACGGTGCCGTCGTCGCGATCGTCTGGGACAAGGCGGTGGAGCGGGTCCGGCAGCTGCCGGCCGACGTCGGGCTCCGCAGTATTGTCTCGGTGGAACTGATCCCCGCGATGCCGCTGCTGCAGCGCCTGGCGCTGCGGCTACCGGTCCCGGCGGCCCGCAAGGCCCGCGCCGCTCTTTCCGCGGGCAAGGATGAGCGGCAGGCCCGGCCGGCTCCCGCTGTGCGGCCCGTGCTGCCGTGGCGGGAACTCCTCGACGCCGGGGAACTCAGGAAAAAGCATCCGCGCCCGTCGGCCGGGGACCTCGCCGTCCTGCAGTACACCTCCGGCACCACCGGCCTGCCCAAGGGTGCCATGCTCAGCCACGCCAACCTGCAGGCCAACGCCGCGCAGGGCCGGGCCTGGGTGCCGGGGCTCAAGGACGGCCGGGAAACCGTGTACGCGGTGCTGCCGATGTTCCACGCGTACGGCCTGACCCTCTGCATGACCTTCGCGTTGAGCATCGGTGCGAAACTGGTCCTGTTCCCCAAGTTCGACGTCGACCTCGTGCTGAAGGCACTCAAGAAGTCCCCGGCGACCTTCCTGCCGGCGGTGCCGCCGATCTACGACCGGATCGCCGCCGCCGCGGCGGAACGCGGCATCGGGCTGGAAAGCATCCGCTTCTCGATCTCCGGCGCCATGAACCTGCCGGCGGCGACGGTGGAGACCTGGGAGAAGGCGACCGGCGGCTTCCTGATTGAGGGCTACGGACTGACCGAAACGTCGCCCATCGCGATCGGCAACCCGTTCGGCCCCAGCCGCAAGCCGGGAACCGTCGGGGTGCCGTTCCCGCTGACCGACATCCGGGTGGTGGACCCGAAGAACACCGCGCTGGACCGTGCCCCGGGCGAGGAAGGGGAACTGCTCATCCGCGGCCCCCAGGTTTTTGCCGGCTACTGGAACCGGCCGGAGGAAACGGAAGAGGCGCTGCTCGACGGCGGCTGGTTCCGGACCGGTGACATCGTCTCGGTGGATGACGACTACTTCGTCACGATCCGGGACCGGATCAAGGAACTGATCATTACGGGAGGTTTCAACGTCTCCCCCAGTGAGGTGGAGGACGTCATCGCCACCTTCCCCGGACTTTCGGAAGTCTCGGTCGTCGGGCTGCCGCGCCCAGGCGGCGGCGAGGACGTCGTCGCCGCCGTGGTGCCGATCCCGGGCACCACCATCGACCCCGACGAGCTCCTGGCCTTCGCCCGGAAGAACCTGACCGCCTACAAGGTGCCGCGCCGGGTGGTGGTGCTCGATTCCCTGCCGCGCTCGCTGATCGGCAAGGTCCTCCGCCGCGAGATCCGGGACACGCTGGTGGCTGGGCGCTGACCCGGCGGACTACCCCTGCCGGCCGGCTGCCCGGGAATTGAGGCGCGCGATTGCCGTCGACAGCACAGTGGCGAATCCACACCAGAGCGCGTAGGGGGCCAGGGACACACCGGCGCCGCGGTTGAGTTTGTACGTCCGCCGCACCAGGTCGGCGCTGCTCGCCGTCAGCACCGCGCACTCCGCCGCGGCCAGCCACGGCCGGCGGCTACGCCAGAAGAGCCAACTCCACGCGGCATTGAGGACGAGGTTCGCGGCCAGGGCTCCCCGGTAGGCACGGATCTCCTGCTGCGGGGCCTTGCCGCCGGGGGCGTCGGGCACATCGTTGCTGTCCAGCGCGACGGCCGAACTCACAGCGAGGTCCGCGTAGAGCGCCGTCCAGACCACCGGAAAAGCGATGGCGGGCGGCTGCCAGAGGGGTTTGCGCAGCCGACGGTACCAGCCGCTGTCCGGATCGGTCGCCACTCCGCCGGCCGCCGCCGTCGCGGCGGTCGCGGCGGCAGTCCACACCGCTGTCATCAGTTTCATCACTTCTCCCCGGTTTTCTCCGCTGGCTCGGACCGCGGCCGCAGCCGTTCGCCGATGAACGCGATGGTCCGGTCCAGCGCCGCCTTCGTGGGGTGCCCGGGGGTGTCCACCAGGTCCACGGTCAGGACGCAGTGCGCCGACTGGGCGATGCCGAACGGATTTCCCGGCGACGAGTCGACTTCGATGCTTTCGAAACCCTCGCCGAACTCCCGCCGCATGGTCTCGAAGCGCGCCGCCGGGCACGCCCGGTCGTTGCTGAACCGCAGGCCCAGCAGCCGGAGTCCCCCGGTGGTCCGCGCCCTCACCCGTGCCAGTTCGCCGTCGTCGAGCCCGACGGCGGCACGCCGCCGGGCTGTCAGGCCCGCCGGCAGTGCGGGCTGGCTCATCACCGGGGCCAGGACTGCGGGTTCCAGGGCCATGGCGAGGGCGAAGCTCCCGGTCATGCACATGCCGATCGCTCCGACGCCGGGGCCTCCGCATTCCTGGTGGGCTTTGGCGGCAAGGGCGCGCAGCCAACTGGTGGCCGGGGTGCTCCGGTTCGCCAGCAGGGAGAATTCGCGGGAAATGCAGACCTTGACGACGGACTTCGCGATGGCACGGCCGCCCGCTGCTTCGCCGGGCTTCCCGAACATCGAGGGCAGGTACACGGTGTACCCCCTGCCGGTCAGGCGGCGTGCGAGGTCCAGCACCCCCGGATGGATCCCGGGGACCTCATGGATCAGAACCACGGCCGGGCCCGCACCGGCCCGGAAAACCTGGTGGCTGATGCCGCCGTGGCTGAAGGTTGATTCGGTGAACCCCGCCAGTGTTTCCGGTTGCTCCGGCATGGACGGCCCCCTTTTGGTTCCGGGCGGCGGTTTTTCGAACCCGGCCTCCCTGCGTACCGCACATGCTACGGAACAGCAGGGCCGCCGTCGACGGCTGATCCCTTGCGGCACTCCATGCCACCTGATAGGCCTGTAATGGGCCTAAAGGTAGGGTGCTTGGTAGTAGACACGCGCCGGCCTGAACAGGGCGGTGGTTGCAGAAGGGAAGTTCACGTGACCCGCAAGAATCCCATGGTGAAGGAAAACGACGAAAAGGACCTCGAGGTCGGCGACGGTCCCAAGGACTGGGCCGCCGGAATCCCGGGGGTGCTCCACTCCATGAAGCCCGCGATCGAGCACATGGGCCTGAACCGCACGCGCAAGACCGTGCTGGCGATGAACCAGAAGGACGGTTTCGACTGTCCCAGCTGCGCGTGGCCGGACCCGAACCACCGCAAGGCCTTCGAGTTCTGCGAAAACGGCGCGAAGGCTGTCACGTGGGAGGCGACGCCGGTGGTCATCGCCCCGGAGTTCTGGGCGGAACACTCCGTCAGCGAGCTGCGGAGCCGCTCCGAGTACTGGCTGGGCATGCAGGGCCGGCTCACCGAACCGGTGCACAAGCCGGCGGGTGAGGACCACTACAAGCCGGTGAGCTGGCCGGACGCGATCCGGATCATCACGGACAAGCTCAAGAGCCTGGACTCCCCCGACGAGGCTGCCTTCTACACGAGCGGACGCACTTCCAACGAGGCTGCCTTCCTGTACCAGCTCATGGTCCGCGGCTACGGCACCAACAACCTGCCGGACTGCTCGAACATGTGCCACGAATCCTCCGGCTGGGCGATGGGCCAGACCATCGGCATCGGCAAGGCCACGGTCAATTTCGACGACTACGCCAACGCGGACCTGATCATCGTCATGGGCCAGAATCCGGGCACCAACCACCCGCGCATGCTGACCGAACTTGAGGCCTGCAAGGAGAACGGCGGCGAGATCGTCGCCATCAACCCCCTGCCGGAGGCCGGCCTGCGGCGGTACAAGAACCCGCAGAAAGTCAAAGGCATCGTGGGCCGCGGCACGGAGATCGCGGACCAGTTCCTGCATATCCGGATCGGCGGCGACATGGCGCTGCTGCAGGCCATCTCCAAGCGGGTGTTCGACGCCGAGGCCCGCAACCCGGGGACCGTCCTGGACCACGCGTTCCTCGAAAAGCACTGCGAGGGCCTGGACGAACTCAGGGAACACCTCAGCCTGCTCGACGAGGACGCCGTCCTCGAAGCGACCGGCCTGCGTGCCGAGGAAATCGATGAACTCGCCGCCCGCTACCTGAAGGCTGACAAGGTCATCATCACGTGGGCCATGGGCATCACGCAGCAGAAAAAGGGTGTGGCCACCATCAAGGAGATCATCAACCTGCTCCTGCTGCGCGGCAACATCGGCAAGCCCGGTGCCGGCGCGTCCCCTATCCGCGGCCACAGCAACGTCCAGGGCGACCGCACCATGGGCATCTGGGAGCAGATGCCGCAGTCCTTTATGGACTCCCTCGGCGAGGAATTCGGTTTCGAGCCTCCCCGGGAACACGGCGTGGACGCCGTGGAAACCATCAACAAGATGCGCGACGGCGGGATCCGGGCTTTCGTGGCGCTCGGCGGCAACTTCGTCGGCGCCATCTCGGATACGAACGCCACCGAAGCGGCCATGGAGAACACCGAGCTGTCGGTGCAGATCTCCACGAAACTCAACCGTTCCCACACGGTGACCGGGGCGGAAGCGCTGATCCTGCCCACGATGGGCCGGAGCGAGATCGATATCCAGGAGTCGGGGCAGCAGTTCGTGTCGGTGGAGGACACTGTCTGCGCCGTGCACCCGTCCTGGGGCAGTGTTGAACCGGTCTCGCACCATCTGTTGTCCGAGCCGGCTATTGTCAGCCGGCTCGGCAAGGCGCTGGTCGGGGACAAGGTCAAGGCCGACTGGGACGGTTTTGAGAAGAACTACGACCTGATCCGGGACCACATCTCACGGGTCGTCGGCGGCTGCGAGAACTACAACGAGCGGATCCGGCAGGAAGGCGGCTTCATCCTGGCGAACGGGCCGCGGGATTCCCGCACCTTCCCCACCCCGACGGGCAAGGCCGTGCTGACCGTCAACGACCTGGAGCACGTGGAGCGGCCGGAAGGCACACTCATCCTGCAGAGCATGCGCTCCCATGACCAGTTCAACACCACCATCTACGGCCACAACGACCGCTACCGCGGCATCAAGAAGGGCCGCCACGTGGTGTTCGTCAACCCGGACGACATCGCCGAGCTGGGCCTGGCCGACGGAATGTTCGTGGACATCCGGGGCGAGTACCAGGACGGCGTGGAGCGGATGGTCCGCAAGTTCCGGGTGGTCTCCTACCCCACCGCCCGCGGCTGCGCGGCCGCCTACTACCCGGAGGCCAACGTGCTGGTGCCCCTGAACCACACGGCCGAAGGCAGCAACACGCCGGTCTCCAAGGCAGTGATTGTGCGGCTCGAACCCAGCGAGGACCAGACCCCGGACGGCGCGGCTGCCGTGGCCTCCGGCGCAGCCAGGACGCAGTAAGCCACCCGCCCCACGGGACATGCCCAGTCTTGGCCGCGGCCACTGGACATAGTGCCCATATGTCCATCCCAGCGCGCACGGGGAGGGCATGTCCCGCGGGGTTCGCTAGCCGTTCCACGGGACATGCCCAGTCTTGGCCGCGGCCACCGGACATAGTGCCCATATGTCCATCCCAGCGCGCACAGGGAGGGCATGTCCCTGGGCGGGCCGCTGGATGCTGGGCTATTGGGCCCGCTTGGCCCAGCCCTTTTCGTCGGGACCGCCGGATTCGCCGTGCTCGCACAGCTCCAAGACCTTGTTCGACGCCGCGTGGACGGCATCCTGCGTGCTCTTCCGGCCGTCGGTCGACGCGGTTCCCGCGGCGTAGCCGACGATGAAGGCGCTGATGGCATCCGCGTGCGGCCCGACGGCCTTCAGCGACTCGTCCGCGACCTGGACAATCTTCTCGTGGTCCACCTCGAGGTCAAGGATCTGCAGTGCCTGGATCAGGCGTGCACTCCAGTGTCGCAGCGCGCTGTCTTCGTCCCGGGGCAAAGTCATGATTACTCCTCTTCGTAGGGCATGTCAGTCGATCGTGTACCCCCACAAGGGTTAGCACCGACATCCGCGTTCCGCAACGCGACACAGGCAAACCCGCCGGACCTCGCCTTCCGGAACCGGCTCAGCTCCAGAGCGCGACGTGGAACTTCGACCCGCGGCGCTCCAGGCCCCGCGGGCCGCCGGGGGCCACCATCGCGGCCGTGGCATCCGCGGTCCCGGCGAAGCGCTGCAGCGTCCGGGCCAGGGTGGTGGTCCGGCGATGGTCCAGTGTGCTGGCCCACCACAGGCCGGTCACCGGTGTTCCGACGACGGGCAGCCGGACGAGTGCCCCGCTCTGGAGTTCGTCCCGGACAATGTGGCCCAGTGCCAGCATGAGGCCCTCCCCCGCCCTCACCGCTGCCAGGGCTTCCGTCTCGCTGCTGAGCCGGATGATCTCCGGCGCCACCCCCGTCGCCGCCAGCCAGCGGCCTTCTTCCGTGCTGTCCTGGATCCCCGCAGGCCCGGCAAACCAGGGCCGGTCCAGCAGCCGGGCGACGGAGACCAGCCGGTGCAGCGGAGCCAGCGGGTGCGCCGCCGCCGCCACCAGGACCCGCTGGTAGCGCAGGAACGGAACACACTCCAGGCGCAGTTCCGTAACCGCGGTCCCGGCAGTCGCCGCAGGCCGGGCCCCCAGGGCAATGTCGTAGGCGCGTTCCTGCAGGAGCGAGCCGAGGACCTCAGCGGACTCGACCACAACATCCACCGAGGCGCCGGGGACCCGCTTGGTAAACAGTTCCAGCAGCCGGCCCGCCGCATGTTCGGCAAAAGGAGCGGTCGCAACGATCTTCAACCTTCCGGCGTCGTTCTTGGCGTTGGAAACTTCCCAGCGGGCCTGATCCGCCAGCCCGACGATGTCCTGGGCGTAGTCGGCCAGCGCCCGGCCGCCCGGAGTCAGTGCAATGCCGCCCGCAGCCCGTACGAACAGCGGATCACCGAGGTCCTGCCGGAGTGCCGTCAAAGCCGAGGAAACCGCCGGTTCGCTGACCCCGAGGGTCTCCGCGGCAGCGTGCAGCGAGCCCAGGCGGGCCACCAGGGCGAACGTGCGGAGCTGGCTCAATGTCATCGACACAGCGTCATAACCTTTCGCTTATGACGATATTGACACTCCGTATCAGGCGGGGCAAGACTGACCTCACACCGGTGCTGCGCGACGTTGCCAGCGCCCTGGAGTGAGGTAGGGACTATGCAGATTCCGGCTCCTTTCGACTATGTGCGGGCCACGTCCGTGGAGAACGCACTCGAACTCCTCTCGCGCCACGGCGCGGAATCACGGGTGGTCGCCGGGGGCCACAGCCTCCTGCCGATGATGAAGCTCCGGCTCTCCCGGCCCGAGTGGCTGATCGACATCAATGACCTCTACGAACTCGACTTCATCCTGCGCGACGGCGACAAACTGCGCATCGGCGCCCTGACCCGGCACACCACGCTGCTGGAGTCGGACGAAGTCGCGGCCCTCTTCCCCATCGTCCGGGACGCCGAGGCCGTGATTGCCGATCCGATCGTGCGGAACCGGGGAACCATCGGCGGCTCGCTCTGCCAGGCCGATCCGGCGGAGGACCTCTCCACTGTCTGCGATGTGCTCGGCGCGGAAGCCGTGATCCGGGGACCGGCCGGCGAGCGCATCCTGGCGATGGCGGACTTCCACCGCGGACCCTACGAGACGGCGGTCGGCCAGGACGAACTGCTGTGTGAACTCCGCTTCCCTGTCCGGCCCCGTTCCGGCAGCGCCTACGAAAAGGTCGAACGCCGGGTGGGTGACTGGGCCGTCGGTGCCGCCGGCGCGTCCGTGAGCCTCGCGGAGGACGGCGCCATCGCCGACGCCGCCGTCGGCCTCACAGCCCTCGGGCTCGACCACACGGTCGCCGGGGCGGCGGAACTGCTCCGCGGCAACCAGCCCGGGGAGGAACTGTTCGTGGAGGCGGCACGGCTCGCCGCGGCAGCCTGCGACCCGGTGGCCGACCAGCGCGGCCCGATTGACTACAAACGGCATCTCGCCGACGAACTCACCCGGCGGGTCCTGCGACAGGCCTGTGCCCGCGCCGCCCAGACACAGGAAGGCTGAAGCGGATGCAGATCAGCATGACCGTCAACGGCAACGAAGTCACGTCCGACATTGAGCCCCGCGTGCTCCTGGTCCACTACATCCGCGAAGTCCTGGGCCTGACCGGCACCCACTGGGGTTGCGACACCAGCAACTGCGGCACCTGCGTAGTCCTGATGGACGGCCAGCCGGTGAAGTCCTGCACCGTCCTCGCCGCTATGGCCGCCGGACACGACATCCGCACGGTCGAGGGGCTCGCCAGCGGCGGAACCCTTGACCCGGTCCAGCAGGGCTTCATGGAGGAACACGGGCTGCAGTGCGGCTTCTGCACCGCCGGCATGATGCTGACCGCCCGCGCCCTGCTCGACAAGAACCCGCACCCTGACACCACCGAGATCCGGCAGGCCATCTCGGGCCAGATCTGCCGGTGCACCGGCTACGCCACGATCGTCCGGTCGGTGCAGTGGGCCGCCGCCCACCCGGCCGGCGGCGACAGCGACGCCACGGTAGACGAGGTCATCGAAGGCACCGACACCGTGATTGAGGACATCCCGGCAGAGACACAAGACGCAGAGGTGAAGGCATGACCGTCATCCACGAACGGCCCGGCAACCCGGCGGCCGGCGACGAGGACCGCCCCATCGGCTACGGCCGGATCCAGCGGAAGGAAGATCCGCGGTTTGTCCGCGGCAAAGGCAACTACCTGGACGACATTGTCCTGCCCGGCATGCTGCACGGTGCCATCCTCCGCGCCCCCGTGGCGCACGCCCGGCTGGTCTCCATCGACACCACCAACGCCCTCGCCCACCCCAAGGTCCTGGCCGTCATCACCGGCAAGGACCTGCTCGGACTCAAGCTGGCGTGGGCCCCCACCCTTTCCGCGGATGTCCAGGCGGTCCTCGTGACGGACAAGGTCCGTTTCCAGGGCCAGGAGGTCGCGTTCGTCGTGGCCGAGGACCGCTACGCCGCCCGCGACGCGCTGGAACTGATCGACGTCGAATACGACGTCCTGCCGCCGGTCATCGACGCCCGGAAAGCGCTCGACGCCGATGCCCCCGTGATCCGCGACGAGATCGAGGGCCGGACGGACAACCACATCTTCGACTGGGACATGGGCGACAAGGCCGAAACGGAGGCCGTGTTCGCGAGCGCCGACGTCGTCGTCTCGCAGGAGATGGTGTACCCGCGTGTGCACCCGGCCCCGATGGAGACGTGCGGCGCGATTGCCGACTTCGACGCCGTCGACGGCAAACTGACCCTCTACGAAACCACCCAGGCCCCGCACGCCCACCGCACCCTGTTCGCGATCGTCGCCGGGATCCCGGAGCACAAGATCCGCGTGGTGTCCCCGGACATCGGCGGCGGTTTCGGCAACAAGGTGGGCATCTACCCCGGCTACATCCTCGCCGTCGTCGGCTCGATCGTCACCGGCCGGCCGGTGAAATGGGTGGAGGACCGCTCGGAAAACCTGATGTCCACCTCCTTCGCCCGGGACTACATCATGCAGGGCGAAATCGCGGCCACGAAGGACGGCAAGATCCTCGCGCTGCGCACCAACGTCCTGGCCGACCACGGCGCGTTCAACGCCACCGCACAGCCCACCAAGAACCCCGCCGGCTTCTTCTCCATCTTCACGGGCAGCTATGACCTGAAGGCCGCCTACTGCAGTGTCACCGGTGTCTACACGAACAAGGCACCGGGCGGCGTCGCCTACGCCTGTTCCTTCCGCGTCACCGAGGCCGTGTACCTCGTCGAGCGGATGGTGGACATCCTCGCCCGCAAGCTGGAGATGGACCCGGCGGAACTGCGGCTGAAGAACTTCATCAAGCCCGAACAGTTCCCCTACGCCAACAAGACCGGCTGGGTGTACGACTCCGGGAACTACGAACCCGCCATGCGGCTGTCCATGGAGCTCGCCGGCTACGAGGAGCTCCGCCGCGAGCAGCAGGAGAAGCGGGAGCGCGGCGAACTGATGGGGATCGGCGTCTCCTTCTTCACCGAGACGGTGGGCGCGGGCCCGCGCAAGCACTTCGACATTGTGGGCCTCGGCATGGCGGACGGCGCCGAGCTGCGGGTCCATCCCACCGGCAAGGCCGTGGTCCGGCTTTCGGTGCAAAGCCAGGGGCAGGGCCACGAGACCACCTTCGCGCAGATCGTCGCCGAGGAACTCGGCATCCCCCCGGAGGACATCGACGTCGTCCACGGCGACACCGACCAGACGCCGTTCGGCCTCGGCACGTACGGGAGCCGTTCGACGCCGGTGAGCGGCGCCGCCGTCGCCCTCGTCGCCCGCAAGGTGCGGGAGAAGGCGAAGCTGATCGCCGCGGCCATGCTGGAGACCAGGGCGGACGACCTCGAGTGGGAGAAGGGCCGCTGGTACGTCAAGGGCGATCCCAGCGCCGGAAAGACCATCTCTGAAATCGCCATGGCCGCCCATGGCACCATGACGCTCCCCGAAGGGGTCGACGGCAACCTCGACGCCGAGGTCACCTACGACCCGCCGAACCTCACGTTCCCCTTCGGTGCCTACATCTGCGTGGTCGACGTCGATCCGGGCACCGGGCACGTCAAGGTGCGCCGCTTCATCGCGGTGGACGACTGCGGCACCCGGATCAACCCGATGATCATCGAGGGCCAGGTGCACGGCGGCCTGACCGACGGCGTCGGGATGGCCCTGATGGAGATCATCGAATTCGACGCCGACGGCAACTGCCTGGGCGGGTCGTTCATGGACTACCTGATCCCCACAGCGATGGAGGTGCCGGACTGGGAGACCGGCTTCACCGTGACTCCGTCCCCGCACCACCCCATCGGCGCGAAGGGCATCGGCGAATCCGCCACAGTCGGGTCGCCGCCGGCAATTGTGAACGCCGTCGTCGACGCGCTGGCACCCTATGGCGTGGTCCACATGGACATGCCCTGCACCCCGGCCCGGGTCTGGGCCGCCATGCAGGGCCGGGCAAGGCCGCCGATCTGACATGACACCGATTCAAGATTCCCTCGCGGCCCGGGCGAATGACCTCGCCTCCCGCCGTGAGCCGTTCGTGCACGCCACGGTGGTCCGGGCGCAGCGTCCCACCAGCGCCCACGCCGGGGATACAGCCCTCGTGATGCCCGGCGGCGACATCCAGGGCTTCGTCGGCGGCAACTGCGTCGAGTCCTCGGTGCGGGAGTACAGCCTGCAGGTCCTGGCGTCCGGGGAACCCCTGCTGCTGCGCGTCGTCCCCGGCGAACCCTCCCGCACCGCGGAGGAAGGCGCCGTCGAGGTCTCCAACCCCTGCCTGAGCGGCGGGGCCATCGAGATCTTCCTCCAGCCGCGCATCCCCGCTCCCCGGGTGCTGGTGGTCGGCACCACCCCCGTGGCGCAGGCCCTGGCGACCCTCGGCGCCGGCGTCGGCCTGGCTGTGGAACTCATCGACGGCGAATCCGCCCGTCCGCAGCCCGGGGATGCGGCGCTGATCGTGGCCTCGCACGGCAAAGCCGAGGAAACCGCCCTCGAGGCGGCCCTGCGCGCCGGTGTCCCGTATGTCGCGCTGGTGGCCAGCGGGACGCGGGGCGCGGCCGTGCTGGAGTCGCTCGACGTCGACCCGGCGCAGCGCTCGCGGGTCTTCACTCCGGCCGGGCTGGAGCTGGGCGCCCGCACCGCCGGCGAAATCGCGCTGTCAATCCTGGCCCAGCTCATCCAGGAGCGGGCAAAGTCACGGCAGACGGCCCCGGCCCCGGCGCCCGCGGCGCAACCCGCGGCGACGGCGATCGACCCCGTCTGCGGCATGACCGTCCCCGCAGCGGCATCCTCGCTGCAGCTCGAACACAACGGTGTCACCGTGTACTTCTGCTCGCCCGGCTGCCGTGCTGCCTTCCGCAAAGATCCGGAGCGCTATGCCCTCACCCTCTGAACCCACCCCCGCACAGCACCGGACGGCGGGGCTGATCCTTGCGGCCGGGGCCTCCCGCCGGCTCGGCCGGCCCAAGCAGCTCCTCCCCTACGGCCGGGGCGTGCTCCTCGACGCCGTGCTGGCGACCGCCCGCGACTGCGGCTTCGACCAGACCGTGCTGGCCCTGGGCGGCGCGGCCGAAGAAGTCCAGCGCACCGTCGATACCACCGGCTGTGACATCGCGCTCAACCCGGACTTCGGTGAAGGCTGTTCCTCCTCGATCGCCGCCGGCATCGCTGCGCTCCACCCGGACACGGACGCCGTCGTCCTGCTGCTCGGGGACCAGCCGGAGGTCCGGGCGGCCACCGCACGGGCACTGCCGGAGCTCCTGTTCGCTTCCGCGGCAGGCAGCGGCCACGGCGCCGCCGCCATCGCCGTCTGCCGCTACGACGACGGCGTCGGCCACCCCCTGGCATTCACCCGGCGGATGTTCCCGGAGCTGGCCGCCCTGCACGGCGACAAGGCGGTCTGGAGGCTGCTGGAGCAGCAGGCCGGTGACGTCGTCGAACTCCCGGTGCCGGGAACGGTTCCCCTGGACGTCGACACGGACGAGGACTACCGCCGCGTCCTGGCCGGACTGGAGGGTGCACAGTGAGCACCGCGGCGCGCACCGGCGCGGAGGAGGACGTCCAGCGGCGGATTCCCGACGTCGAGTCCCTGGTCTCTGCGCTGGACAGCAACGACTACCTTGCCGACGTCGGACTGGCCACGGCGCTGTTCCTGGCCGTCCGGCTGCCGCAGCCCATCCTGCTTGAAGGCGAGGCCGGTGTGGGCAAGACCGAGGCGGCGAAGGCCCTGGCCGACCTGCTGGACACGCCCCTGTACAGGCTGCAGTGCTACGAGGGGATCGACGCCGGCGAGGCCCTCTATGAGTGGAACCACCAGCGGCAGCTGCTTGGGATCCGGCTGGCGGAAGTCCGGGACGCCGGGGTCACCGAGACGGACCTCTTCGGCCCGGAGTACCTGCTGCGCCGGCCTCTGCTGCAGGCAATCGAGCATCCCGGTCCGCGTCCCGCCGTCCTCCTGCTGGATGAGATCGACCGTGCCGACGCGGAGTTCGAGGCCTTCACCTTCGAACTGCTCGCCGAGGCCGCGGTCACCATCCCGGAACTGGGCACCATCCGCGCCACCCACCCCCCGATCGTCATCCTGACGTCCAACCGGACGAGGGACCTGCACGACGCCCTGACCAGGCGCTGCCTGTACCACTGGATCGACTACCCCGGGCCGGAACGGATCGCCGAAATCGTGCGCCGCCGGGTGCCGGCCAGCAGCGGCCCGCTGGCGCTGCAGGCTGCTGCGGTGATCACGAAACTGCGCACCCTGGACCTCGCCAAACCGCCGGGGATTTCAGAGGCCATCGACTGGGTGTCGGCGCTCGCCGTGCTGGGCATCGGCCGCATCGACGCCACGACGGCGGACCGGACTCTCGGCTCGATCGTCAAGAACCGCGACGACCTGGAACTGGTCGGCGCGCGCGGGGCCGACTGGCTCGTGGCCGGCACGGGCGGGTGAGCCGCTGATGGCTGGGACCATGCACACCACGGCAGCGTCACTGCCCGCGGTGGAGGCAGCCACCTTGTCCGCGGCGTTTGTCACCGCCCTGCGCCGGGCCGGGCTGTCCTGTTCTCCGGACCGGGCAGTCCGCCTCGCCGAGGCCCTCCGCCTGGTCCCGCCCTCCGACGCCGGGAAGCTCTACTGGGCGTCCCGCGTGGTGCTGGTGTCCGCGCGGGAGCAGCTGCCGGTGTTCGACGCCGTCTTCTCCGCGGTATTCCGCGGCGGCTTCGACCCCCCCGGCGCGGCCCGCCACGCCGCGGTTCCGGCCGCTTCACCGTCCGGTGTCCCCGAGGAGGCCCGCACCCGTCCTTCCCCGGCTGAGGACCGCGCCACCGGACGCGCGCCGGTCCACCCGCGGACGGCGCCGGCGATTGCCTCCGCGGGACCGGACAGCACCGGCGACCGCGACGGCCCGGAACGGGAGGCGGTGCTGGCCATGGCCTCCATCGCAGAGCGGCTGCACAGTATGTCGTTCGACCACCTCACCGAGGCGGAAGTCCTGGAGATCCGGCGGCTGGCATCCCGGCTGCTGCTCGCCACGCCTTCGCGGTTGAGCCGCCGCACCCGTAAATCGGCCCACAGCAGCGCCCGGCTGGACGTCCGCGCGACGGTCCGCGCCGCCCGCCGCTCGGGCGCCGACACCACCCGGCTGCTGTATGCCCGCCGCCGCGAGCAGCGCCGCAAGCTGGTGATGCTGTGCGATGTTTCCGGTTCCATGGAACCGTACGCGCGGATCTTCGTCTCGCTGCTGCAGGGTGCGGTGGCGACGGCCGGCGCAGAAGCGTTCGTCTTTTCCACCCGGCTGACGCGCCTGACCCGGCAACTGGCGCTGCGCGATCCGGACGAGGCCCTGGCCCGTGCTGCCGTGGCCGCCCCGGACTGGGCCGGCGGTACCCGGATCGCCGACAGCATCCGGCACTTCGTCGACGAACACGGCCGCCGCGGCCTGGCCCGGGGTGCGGTGGTGGTGGTTTTCTCGGACGGCTGGGCCCAGGAGGACCCCGTGCAGGTGGCGGCCCAGATGGCGCGGTTGCGGCGTCTGGCCCACCGGATCATCTGGGTCAATCCCCGCAAGGCCGCCCCGGATTACCGGCCGCTGGCCGGCGGCATGGCCGCGGCCCTGCCGTACTGCGACGCTTTCGTCAGCGGACACAGCTACACGGCTTTGGCAGAGGTGGCGGCCGCAATCCGCGGCGACGGCCAGTCATCACTCAAGGGAAGAGGAAACTAATGCAGATAGACAGCACTTTCTCGGTGGTCGCGCCGATCGACACGGTCTGGGAAATCCTCATGGACTTTGAACGCGTGGCCGGCTGCGTCCCCGGCGCCAGCATCCTGAACAAGCTTTCGGACGATGCCTACCAGGTGGGCATGACCGTGAAGCTCGGCCCGGTCAACATGCAGTACAAAGGGCTGCTCAACGTCGTCGAGCGCAACGCCGCCGAACACCGCGCCGTGCTCGGCGGCAAGGCCCAGGAAACCCGCGGCCAGGGCACCGCCGAGGCCACGGTGACCCTGCAGCTGACCGAGGAGGCCGGCGGCACCACCCGCGGCGCCGTCACCGCCGACCTGAAGCTGTCCGGCAAGGCCGCCGCCATGGGCAAGGGCGTCATCGGCAACGTGACCGAACAGATGATGGCCCTGTTCGCCAGCAACCTGCAGGCCATGATCACTGCCCCGGGTGGGGCCGGCCGTCCGGAACCGGTGCCCGCGGCGGAGGCTGCGGCGTCGAAAGTCGCCGCCGCGACGGCACCGGCACCGGCGTCGGAGCTTGCCGGCGTACCGGCGGGCACCGTGCCCGCGGGGCCCTCACAGGCTTCCGCGCCTGCCCCGGCGTCCGCCCCCGCCGGCAGCCTGGACGCCCTCAGCCTCGCGAAAGGGATCGCAGCGGAGCAGCTGTCCAGCCCGGGGAAGGTCCTGGCCCTCGTGGCCGTGGTGGCGTGCATCTCGTACTGGGCGGGCCGGCGTTCGGCATTCCGGCTGATCCGGGCGATCGGAAGGTTGAAGACCGACCGTGCGTGACGTCCTGGCAGCCCTGATGCCCGGCTGGCGGGAAGGTGACACCGCCGGCTTGGCCACCGTGGTGAGCACCTTCAAGTCGGCCCCGCGGCTCCCGGGCGCGTCCATGCTCGTGACCGCCGACGGCGCGGCGGTCGGTTCGGTCTCCGGCGGCTGCGTCGAGGGTGCCGTGTACCAGCTGGCCACGCAGGTCAAGGAGGATGGCACCCCCGTGCTGGTGCGCTACGGGATCAGCGACGACGACGCGTTCGCCGTCGGCCTGACCTGCGGGGGCATCATCGACATCTTCGTCGAGCCGGTTTCCCGGCAAAGCTTCGCCGAACTCGACGCCGTCAGGGCGGACATCGCCGGCGGGCGCCGCGTCGGGGTCGCCACCGTGATCGAACACCCCGAGAGCAGCTGGCTGGGCCGGCACCTGATCGTGCGGCCGGACGGCTTCGAGGGCAACCTCGGCTCCGGGCGGGCCAACCACGCAGTCGGCGATGACACCCAGGGCCTCCTCGCCGCCGGCCGCTCGGGCATCCTGAGCTACGGCCCCGACGGCGAGCGCCTGGACGCCGGGATGCGTGTCTTCTTCGCAAGTTACGCCCCGCCGCCGCGGATGCTGGTCTTCGGCGCCATCGACTTCGCCTCGGCGCTGGCCCGCTTGGGTACCTTCCTGGGCTACCGCGTCACGGTGTGCGACGCCCGGGCAATTTTCGCGACACCCGAACGTTTCCCCGACGCGGCCGAGGTGGTCAACGCCTGGCCGCACCGCTATCTTGCCGGGCAGCTGGAACAGGGCCTGGTGGACGAGCGCACCGTGATGTGCGTCCTCACCCACGATCCGAAGTTCGATATTCCGCTGCTGGAGGTTGCGCTGCGCGGCCGGCCGATCGCGTTTATCGGCGCCATGGGTTCGCGCCGGACCCATGCGGACCGGGTCGCCAGGCTTCGCGAGGCCGGCCTGGGCGAGGAAGAGCTGTCGCGGCTGCACAGCCCGGTGGGCCTTGACCTTGGTGCGCGGACCCCCGAGGAGACAGCAGTGTCCATCGCTGCGGAGTTCATCGCCAAGCAGTGGAGCGGAAGCGGGGAACCGCTGCGGGGCCTCGGCGAGCGCATCCACCACGACGAGCAGCACTGACCGGGCACCCGGCAGGGGCACCGCGGCGCGCCGCCGTCGGGCGTAAGCTCGTCCCATGGCGAGATACTTCGATGTTCACCCCGAAAACCCCCAGCAGCGCTCCATCAGCCAGGTGGTGGAGATCGTCCGTTCCGGCGGGCTGATCGCGTATCCCACCGATTCCTGTTACGCCCTCGGGGCGCAGATCGGGAACAAGGAGGCCCTGGACCGGATCCGGAGCATCCGCCAGCTCGACAGCAAGCATCACTTCACGCTGGTCTGCAAGGACTTCGCCCAGCTGGGCCAGTTCGTGCAGATCGACAACGATGTGTTCCGCAGCATCAAGGCCGTCACGCCCGGGAGCTACACGTTCATCCTGCCGGCCACCAAGGAAGTTCCCAAGCGGCTGCTGCACCCGAAGAAGAAGACGGTCGGTGTGCGGATCCCGGACAACAAGGTGGTCCAGGCCTTGCTGGCCGAACTGGGCGAGCCGCTGCTCTCCAGCACGCTGTTGCTGCCGGACGAGGAAGAGCCGCTGACGCAGGGCTGGGAGATCAAGGAACGGCTGGAGCACGTGGTGGACGCCGTGGTCGACTCCGGGGACTGCGGCGCGGAGCCGACAACCGTCATTGACTACTCCGGCGGCACGGCGGAAATCGTCCGGCGCGGCATGGGCGACCCGTCGCGGTTCGAATAGGGCAGGAACTACGGCGCCAGTTGACGTGAACGGCAGCCGCCGCTGATCGAAAGGATCTACGGCCCGGTGTGCAGGACAGTGCCGCCCAGCTTCGTCTGGATGCGTTTAGGGTCAGCGCTCGTTACGGTCCAATTCCTGCCGACATTGATTGAGGATTGCCCGATTGGCCTCCACACATCAAGCTGCCACTCCAAAGACGCATCGTTTGAGTAGACCGCCAAGGATATGTCCTCGCTGCAGCTTCCCGAGGAGGCGGAGTACTTGGCGTGGTTTCTT
>CALMVY010000115.1 GCA_937873245.1 uncultured Arthrobacter sp.
TGACGCCGAGGTCGCGGATTCTCAGTTCTTCAAGCATGGATCACTTCGCAGTCGATGGATCGGTGGTCTCGCCCGGCTCCGCATACGGCGGCCCAGCCGGTGGCCCAGCCGGTGGCCCGGCCTGCGGCGGCGTGGGAAGCGGGGGCATCGGCCGGGGCGTGCGCATCACCGGCACCGGCCCCGTGTGGATGGTGGCGGCCTGCGGCATGGGCCCGCGCCAGCCCTGGATGGGCAGTTCGAATTTGCGGACCAGCCGGCCGGAGAAGGGTGTCTGGTGTGTGCGGGCCAGCCGCACGGGCGTGGCGGAGCGGGTCACTTCCACGCGCGCTCCGGGCGGGAGGTCCACCGAGCGCCTGCCGTCGCACCACAGCACGCCCTGGGCATTGGTCCGGTTCAGGATTTCCACGGCGAGCCGGGACCGGGGCGAGACCACCAGCGGCTTGGCGAAGAGCGCGTGGGCGCTGATCGGCACGATCAGCAGCGCCTCCACCTCGGGCCACACCACCGGGCCTCCGGCCGAAAACGCGTAGGCGGTGGAGCCGGTGGGGGTGGCCAGGACAACGCCGTCGCAGCCGAAGGAGGTCAGGGGGCGTTCGTCGACTTCGGTGACCACCTCGAGCATCCGTTCCCGGTTGCCCTTTTCGATCGCGGCCTCGTTGAGGGCCCAGGTGTGCCAGATTTTCTGCCCGCGGACCCAGACCTGGACGTCGATGGTCATCCGCTCTTCCACGGTGTATTCGCGGCTCGCGATCCATTCGACGGTCTGGGCGAGGTCCGCCCGCTCGCTCTCGGCCAGGAATCCCACATGGCCGAGGTTGACGCCGAGCAGCGGCACGTCGACCTCGCGCACCAGCTCCGCCGCGCGGAGGATGGTCCCGTCACCGCCGAGCACCATGACGAGTTCGACGTCGGGCAGCATCACGTGGTCATGGAGGATCTCGACTGGCTGGTCGAGGCGTCCGAAGAAGCGGACCATGTCGCCGAGCTCGGTCTTGAGCATCACGGGAACGATGCCGGCGTCGTGGAGCCGGGCGCACGCTTCCCAGGCAGCCTTGAGGGACTCCTCGCGGCCTGTGTGGGCAAGGATGAGGACGCGCCTGCTCATCGGGTTCCGCCTTCTGGTGCTTCTAGTACTTGGGCCAGATTGTTCCGAGTAACGCAGCAACGGCTGCGTCCCGCTCTTCGATCTTAGGCAGGTCTGTTCGAATCCCGCGTCTTATCCACAGGAAGTACTCGACGTTTCCGTCCTGGCCGGGCAGCGGGCTGCCGGCGAGACCTTTCAGTTCCAGCCCGGCATCCATGGCCGCCGCCGCGACTTTTGCCACGGCGAGGCGGCGCTCCCGCTCGGAGGTGACGACGCCGGTGCGGCCCAGCCGGTCCTTGCCGATCTCGAACTGCGGTTTGACCATCAGGACCAGGTCCCCGCCCGGTTCCGTGCAGGCCGCGAGCGGTGCCAGCACGAGGGTGAGGGAGATGAAGGACAGGTCCGCTACGGTCAGCGCCGCCGGGCCGCCGATCTCGTCCGGGGTCATGTAGCGGACGTTGAGTCCTTCGTGGACGGACACCCGGGGGTCGTTCCTGATCGCGGGGACCAGCTGGTCGTGCCCGACGTCGACGGCAACGACGTGGTCCGCGCCGCGGCGCAGCAGCACGTCGGTGAATCCGCCGGTGGAGGCTCCGGCGTCGAGGCACCGTTTGCCGGCGACGTCGACGGCGGGGAAGGCGTCCAGCGCGCCGGCGAGCTTGTGCCCGGCGCGGCTGACGTAGTTGTCTTCGCCGGAGGCAGCCACATCGAGGCTCGTGTCCTCGCCCACCTGGAGGGAGGCTTTGGCCAGCACTTCGCCGTTGGTGCTGACTTTGCCTTCGGCGATGAGGCGTGCGGCGTGGGTGCGGGACCTCGCCAGTCCGCGGCTGACGAGGGCCTGGTCAAGCCTGCTCATTCGCGGCGTCTCCCGGTGAAGTTGTGGTGACGGTTTCGTTCAGGGCGGCGAGCAGGTCGTCGTGCAGGCCGGCGTAGACCTCCCCGTGGTGGGCCACCGGCAGGTCCTGCAGGTCAGTGAGGCGGTCCAGCAGTGCGTCGACGGCGGGATCCCGGGAGTCGGCGTTCCCTGATGCTTCTTCGGGTTCCGCGGGGGACGCCGGAGGTGCCGGCCAGGTGACCTGGGCTGCTCCCCTGTCGGGATCCGGCTCGGTGATGTGGTTCAGCTCGGTCATGGTCCCCAGTCTAGTGATCGGGCCAGTCTAGTGATCCGGCCAGTCTAGTGATCCGGCCATTCGAGGACCGGCGCCAGGGCGGTGGCGGTCTCGGGGTTGGCTGTCCACCAGGCTGAACACGCGGCCCGCCAGGCGTCGAGGTCGTCCGGATCGCCGCTGACCCGGACCGTCTGCCCGTCGACGACGGCGGAGGCCGCGCCGCAGCGGTGCTGACCGGCGTCGGACTCCATCACCGGGTAGGGGCGGTAGAGGTCCGTGAGGTCGTTGATGAGGTAGTCGGGCCGTTCCAGGGTGCGGGCGGCCAGGATCGATTCCCGCGTGTCGACGCCGGTCAGCACGGCGACCGTGGCGAAACCGGCGTTGTTCCCGCCGAGGATGTCGGTGTCCAGGCGGTCGCCGACCACCAGCGGCCGGTCGGCGGCGAGCCGTTTGGCCGCAGCGTGGAACAGCGGCGCTTCCGGCTTCCCGGCGACCAGCGGCCGCTGCCCGGTGGCGGCGGCCACGGCCGCGACCAGGGTCCCGTTGCCGGGGGCCATGCCGCGGGCCTGGGGAATGGACATGTCCGTGTTGGTGGCCACCCACAGGGCACCGCCGGCAATGACGTAGGCGGCTTCCGCCAGGTCCTTCCACCCGAGGTCCGGATGGAACCCCTGCACGACGGCGACAGGCTGCTCCCATTCGCTGCGGACCGGCACCAGCCCGGCGAGTTCGATCTCCTGCGCCAGGGAGTCCCCGCCGGTGATCAGCACGCGGGCACCGGCCGGCAGCAGCGATGCCAGCAGCTCGCCCGCGGCCTGCGAGGAGCTGACCACCTGGTGGTCTTCCGCCGGGGCGCCCAGCTCGCGCAGGTGCTGGGCCACCTGCGCGGGTGTCCGGGAGGCGTTGTTCGTGACGTAGCCGAGCCCGACACCGATCCCGGCGAGCCGGCGCAGGGATTCCACGGCGCCGGGAATGGCGTGCGGGCCCGCGTAGACGACGCCGTCGAGATCAGCGAGGAGGGCGTCGAAGGTCGAGATCAGTTCCGGCGTGGCCATTCCCGATCAGCCTTCGGAGCGTTCCGGCTCGCGGGAGTCGGCGTTGTCTGACTCGCCGTGGGACTCGCCGTGGGGCTCGCCGTGGGACTCGCTGTGGAAATCATTGTCGGACTCGTTGGGTCCGGTCTCGCCGGAGTCATCGCCGGTGAGGACCTCGGAGCGGTCCAGGGCGTCGGGTTCGACGGAGTCGTCATCGGACTCAGCGTCGTCGGACTCCCAGAAGTCGGATTCGGCGTCGTCGGATCCTTCGTCCTGGGCGTTCGCAGCCGCGTCAGTCGTTTCCGGGAGGCCGGCAACAGCCTCGGCACTGGCCGCACGCGGCGCCTGCTCCTCGGCCGCAGCGGAACGCCGGGCACTCTGCTCGGCGAGGACCCGGCGCTGCTGCTCTTCTTCGCGGGCTTCTTCTTCCTCGTCCCAGCCGAGGTCGATGATGTCCGGGTCCTCCGAGACGTCGAGGCCGAGGGCGTTCTCGGCAACAACGGCCTGGCGCTGCCACTTCTCGGATTCGGCCGTGCGGCCCACCGCGGCCAAGGCCTCGGCGTAGGCGCGGAAGAGGCGCGGGCTGTAGGAGAACGCCCGGTTGATGTCCAGCTGGACGATTTCCAGTTCGGAGACGGCGGCGTCGAGCTGGCCCAGGTCGGTGCGGGCACCGGCGGCCACGATGGCCAGTTCCGCCTTGCCCGGCGCGTCGAGGTCCTTGGCTTCCTCGGAGCGTGCCATCTCCAGGGCGCGGTCGGGCCGGCCGAGTCCGCGTTCGCAGTCGGCCATCACGGGCAGGTGCATGTTGGAGCCACTGATCCGCCGGTAGGTGCGGAACTCGCGGAGGGCTTCGCCGTAGTGGCCGGCGGCGTAGGCGGTGAGGCCCACGGCTTCGCGGACGGCGGCGAGGCGGCCACCGCGGCGGCTGGCCGCGAGGGCGTGCTGGAAGGCAAGCTCCGGCTCGTCGTCGATCAGGCGCCCGGCCATCACGAGGTGGCGGGCTACCCATTCGGCGCTGTTGTCCTCAAGGGTCTTGATCTGGTGCTGCGTGGCGCGGTCCAGTTCCTTGCCGGTGACGTCGTCGTCGATCTGCGGTGAACGCTCCCGGTCGGGACGGTTGGCACTGCGCAGGTCCCTGGCGTTGGGGACGCGGACCGGACGGTCTTCTGCCCTGTCGCGGCCGAACTGGCGCGGACCGGAGTCGCCGCGGTCAAAGCCGCGCGCGGGACGGTCATCACGGCTGCCGAAAGGCTTGCGGTTGTCGCCACCGCTGTAGGGCTTGCGGTCATGGTCGCCGCCGAAGGGCTTACGATCGCCCTCTCGCGGGGCGCGGTCGCTGTACGGCTTACGGTCCCCGCCACCGCTGTACGGCTTACGATCACTGGTACCACCGGCACCAAAGCTACGACGCTCGCCACCCTCTCGCGGAGCGCGGTCGCTGTACGGCTTACGATCGCCGCCACCGCTGTACGGCTTACGATCACTCGTACCACCGGCACCAAAGCTACGACGCTCGCCACCCTCACGCGGAGCGCGGTCGCTGTACGGCTTACGATCACTCGTACCACCGCTGTACGGCTTACGGTCA
>CALMVY010000116.1 GCA_937873245.1 uncultured Arthrobacter sp.
CCTGGCGTGCGGCGCGGCTCGATCCGGTCCAGGCGCTGCGCCATGTGTGATACGCGGCTTATCGCCGCCGCGCTGTTTTTTTTCATTGCGCCCCGCGCGTTCGCCGACGACGAGGCGGTGATGTTCAAAGGTTACTACAAGAATCTGCTCACGCGGGCACGCACCGCGTTCCCGCAGGCCGAGAGCTATACGCTCGATCTCAACCGGCTGCGTCTAGAAGTTCGCGGACGACCCGCTGACTGGCTAGTTTACGAAGTGCAGTACGACAACGAAGCGCTGCTTGGCAGCTACCTCGATACCGCGCAGTTCGCGCAACTCAAGGCAGCGCGGCCCGCGACCTACTGGGACTTGGAAAAGAATTACGTCGATCGGCAATCGCTGTTGCTGCGCCACCGCATGCACCGCGGCTTCGTGAGTCTCGACATGACAGTGATCGATGCCACTCTCGGGCGCCAGCGCATCGCCTGGGGCAGCGGGCGCATGTGGAACCCAACCGATCTGTTCAATCCTTACAACCCGGCGCAGCTCGAGCGCGACGAGCGCACCGGTGTAGATGCGGTATTGGTGGAAAAAAGTTTTTCCGCGCTTTCCCGTTTGAGTGTGGCCTACGCGCCACAGCGCAACGCTCCGGCCAGCCGCGCCGTGCGTTATCGCAGCAATTTCGCCAAGACGGATATGGCTTGGATGGTGGGAGAGTTTCGCGATTCACGCATCGCCGGATTCGAATTCGCCGGGCGGGCCGGCGATGCCGCGGGGCGGGCCGTGGACGACCACCTGTATGACAACGTGGAGTCGCGGAAGCTTGCGGGCCCCGGAGCGTGGACTGACCTTGCCCCGCTACCCTCCGCGCGGGGAAACCTGGCTGTGGTTGCACTCGGTGGGAAGGTCTATGCCATCGGCGGCAACTTCGACCCCTTCACCAGCACGGGAAGGATAGCTGCTGAGATAGATAGGTACGACCCTGCAACGGGTCAGTGGGCTCAGCTCAATCCACTACCGCAACCGCGCATTGTTGCAGGAGCCGCTTCGCTGAACGGTGTCCTCTATCCCGGATTTTTCATGATGGTCGGGTTGACGGTCAGGGCTGAGGCTGATTCTCGTTCCGGCTGATTTTGCTGTTTTGGCCGTGCGAGCGGGGCCTGTTGTCGCTGGTTGGGCGTCGGATTCCACGTCTCCGTTGGGTGGTGCTGGCGGTTGAAGGGGCTGGCCATCCGGTTTCAGGCCAGACGCGGGATCCGTTGTCGAAGGCTGCTTTTCAGCTCCGCAATGGCGGCCAGAAGTGTGGTGATCGTGCTGGTTTCGGGCGCTTTGTCGGGGATCAGCAGCCTGCTCTGCCGGGCACGGGTGATGATTTTCCCGGCGGTGGCGAAGAGTCGGTAGCGCCAGCGTTTGATGTCCCAGCCGCGGGCTTTGTGGCCGGTTGGCAGCGCGGTGAGTTGGAGCCAGGAGACCAGGTTCATGGCCAGGGCGGCAATGGTCGCCCAGGCCTGATTGGCGTGGAAGTCGAAGAACGGCAGCTTCCCGAGACCGGTGTTCTTTAAGGTTTTGATCCGGTTTTCACACCGTCCCCGGGCCCGGTGCCGGGCATCCAGGGTGGGTCCGTGCCAGCGCGGTGAGTTCGTCAAAAACGCGGTGATGCGGTGCCCGTCCGCATCCAGCAAGGTCGCCTGCGCCCCGGGGTGTAGGGGTTCGGCACGCAGGTACAGGTTTGTCCCCGCCGGGTAGTCGGTGAGCCCGAGGATCTCGGTGGCGTTCACGACCCACGCATCCGCGCGTTCGTCACCTCCCTGGTCGAGTGCTGGCTGCCAGTACTTTTTGTCGTTGATCCAGCCGACCATGTGGGCTTTGAGCACCGGCACCGGGTAGGACACCGTGAACTGCACGCCCAGCGATGCGAGGTGATGCAGGAATTTCCGGGACGCCCCGGCGCTGTCGGTGCGCACCAGCACCTTCTCCCCGATGAGCTCGCCCTGCTCGTCGTAGAAGTCGTCGGGGAGCTGTTCGATGGCCTGGGTGAACACCTTGATGTGGTCCTCGGCGCTGTTGGCCCCGGCATTGCCCGGACGCATCACCGCGGTCAGGATCTCCCCGGTCCCGTTGCCCGCGCCGTAATCAACGCTGGCAATGAAAGGGGCGAAGCCATACCCGCCCTTGTACGTTCCGACGGCCTGGTCCTTGTCACTGTGGGAGGTCACGAGCGTGGCGTCCAGGTCCACGATGAGCGGATCCAGGGCTGTGGCCTTCAACGCCGGGTTGCGGTCCCCGGCTGCTTCCCATGCCCGGGACCGCAGCTCCCGGGTCAGCGTGGCGAAGCCGTAGGCGAAGACCTCGGGGTTGGTCACCGTCCGCTCAAAGAACCGCGAGACCGTCGCGTTGGAGGCAACCTTTCCGAAGACACCGGCACCGGTCCGCAGGATGTCCAGATCGGAGACGTGTTCCCCGCCGCCGGCGAGCATGACCGCCAACGAGCCCAGGATCGTGCCGGGCCGATGCCGGGCCCCGGAGGGGACGAACTGGCCCAAACGGTCCTCGCATAAGTCCCGGAACCCAAGCGCATCCACGAACGAGGTCACCACGTTCAGTCCGGCATGGGAGACCAGCGACTGGCCCGTCGTGGCGACAGGAAGGGACGGGAAAACTCCGGTAATCTTGGACATCAGAAAGGTGCTTCTTTCAGCCGGTGGAACAGTGCGTCGATAACACTATTTTTCCAGCTCAGAAGCACCTTTCGTCGCTTAAACACACCCGACGGGCGTCACCTTCATGAAAACCCCGGGCTAACAGAACCCCGCGTCCCTAGACTTTTCCCAAGGCGAACCAAGGAGGCCACGATGGAGCCGGAACCAGCGCACCCATCTCCACGTCCAGTCCTCCCCCGCTCTGCGATTATCCTGCTCACCCTCGCCTGCGCGACGGTTGTGGCCTTCGGCATTGCCGCGATGCGAGGGGTTGTCACCCCGGTGTTCTTTGCTTTTGTGCTGA
>CALMVY010000117.1 GCA_937873245.1 uncultured Arthrobacter sp.
AGGTTGTTATCGGTGATGGCGGCGCCGGCGGCCCCCTCCGCCCAGATGGCCGCGCTGCCCTGGCCGGCCACCGTGTTGCCCGCGACGATGGTGCCGCCCACCTCTCCTACGAGAGTGATGCCGTGGTTCGCAATGGAGCTCAGCGTGTTGGCGGTGATGTCCGCCCGGGCGTTCCGGACGTAGATTCCGGTGTCCCCGCCGTGGATGGTGTTCCGGTACACCGCCGCAGAGGCGTGCGCGTCCCGGACCGCCACGGCCTGGAGCCGCTGGTCCCTGAACTCGTTTCGGCTGATGCCGACGCCCGTCGCACCGTGGTTGACCACCACCCCCACCTCGTTGGCCGCGATAACGTTGTTCTCGACGTCGAGGTTGCTCCCGCCGCTGAGCTCCACCCCGTACCGGGCGTTTCCCACCACCGAGCTTTCCGTCACGCGGTTGCCGCCATAGGCAATCACGGCGGTTCCGACGGCGTTGGGCCCGTCCGCGAGGGGACGGCCGTCGAAGGAAATACCGTTGCGGCCGTTGCGCTCCGCCGTGACCTCCTCCATCAGGACCCGCGTGGTGGAGCTGGCGACCGTGAAGCCGTCCACCGCGTTGTCCGATGATCGCGTCCGGGTGATCTGCGCATCCGTGACGGCGCGGTGCAGGACAAGGCCGTCCACGAGGCTCCCGGTGATGGCTGAGTCCTCGATGATGATGTCCCGGGCGTTGGAGACAAACAGGCCGAAGGCGTTGCCGTCAACGGTGACGTCATCGATGCCGGCGGTCACCACACTGTATTCCTGCTCCCTGGCGGCCCAGGCGGCCAGGGCGTCCTCGGGAAGCACCCGCGCGCCGCCGGCGGCGGCTGCCTCCGTGGCCTGCTCCGCCGTGGGTGGACCGCTGCGGAACGCCCCGACGTCGTCGGTTCCGGTCAGTGCGAGGCCGCCGGTATTGCCGCTCCAGAATCCCAGGTTGGAGATGTTGGCGCGGGCGAGGGAGGCGTGCCCGCCCAGGACCCTGATGTAGGCGCGGCCGTCCGCGGTGCTCGTGTCAATGGTCTGCTCCGTGCTGTCCCAGCTGGTGACGCGGACGTCCGCCGTCGCCGAGCCGGCCACAGTGAGGGAACCGCCGAGGGCAACAATGGAGACGAAGTGGTCCCGGGTGCTCTCCAGCCGGATGTCGAGTCCCTCCGGGCTGTCGGGGGCGAGCAGGGAAAGATTGGCCCCCGGCAGGACGACGACGCTCTCGGACAGGACGTAGGCGCCGTCCGCCTGGCGGGTGAAGCCCTTCGGTGTGAGGAGCTCGAGATCGGCGTGGGTGTACGGCGCGGGCCTGGCCGGCAGGACCAAGGTGTACGTGGAGCCGGTGCGAAGGCGGAAGGCGCCGTCCAGCCCGTCCACACGCCACCGGGCGACCGAAGCGACAGTGCGCACATAGATGAGCCGTTCGTCTTCGCGTTCAACGAGCTGCGCTTCCCGGGCCGGATCACCCGGGTAGATTTTGCCCTGGACGTTGCCGTTGGCGGCGATTTCGTTCCGACCCACGGGATCGAGCGGGCGCTGGTTGAACAACTTGTCGGCCTGCAGGATCAGTGTGCCGGACCCCGCGAGGAGCGCGGCGGCGAGGGTGACGAGCAGTCCCTGTCTGGTGGGTCTCATGGCGAGACCGCCCCCGGCGTCAGGCTCCCGGCGTCCTGCCCGTCGCCGCCCACCTGGTCAGTGTGCCGGGTGAGCCAGCCTTGCCGGTTCATCGTCGCGAAGGCGTACACCTTGATGGGCAGCGCAACGAGGATCACGGTGAGGGCGAAGACGGGCAGGATCAGGAGGTCCTTGGGCTCCCGGCGCAGGTGGGAGATGCCCCGGATTCCGCGGCCCAGCAGCAGCCAGCACGCGGCGGCCCCGAAACCCAGCGGCGTCGGGTCCAGCCGGTTGAAGACCAGGTAGAAAACCGTCAGCCCCATGGTCACCGGCGTCAGCAGGATCTGCAGCACGGTCACCTTGGTGACAAACGGGACGCGCCACAGCCAGCCCATGGCGATCGCCGTCAGGTAGCAGCGGTAGGAGTTCCGGCTCCAGCGGATCCGTTGCTTGACGAACGCGCCGAAGGTCGACGGAAACATGGACAGCGCCTGCGCGGTGGACTGGTGGACCGTCTTGTACCCGGAGGCCAGGACCAGCCAGGTCAGGCGGCCGTCATCCCCGGAGATGCACCGGCGGCCCATGAAGTACTCGTTTTCCAGATGCTCCAGGACCAGCATCACGGCTTCACGGCGGTAGACCGCGGTCCGGCCCGAAATGCACGGCACCGCCCCGGCCCGGCCCATCGCCGGCACGTAGTCGAGATATCTGAGGTTGACCATCCAGTCCGCCACGCGCCGCCAGATGCTCGTGTCCCGCTGGTAGACGTTCTGGTGCGTGCCGACGGCGCCCACCAGGGGATCCGCGAACGGCATCTGGACATTCCGGAGCAGGTCCGGTTTCCACCAGGTGTCGGAATCCGTGAGCACCAGGAGGTCGTATTGGGCGAGCCGGACGCCGGCGCCCAGGGCGGACCGCTTGCCCACGTGGTGGAACAGCACGGGCCTGACGGTCTTGTCCTTCAGGGCCGTGATGCGGCCGTACGCCTCGAGATCTTCGACATCGAGCACGATGATGATCTCGTTCGGCCGCTGCTCACGCCATGATTCGAGGGCGCTCATGAGGATGTCGGGATCCTCGTGGAATGACGGGACGATCACGGAGGTCGTGGCCTCGAAATTGTTAACCACCGGCCGGGCGCGGTGCGAGAGAATGAACCGGTACAGCCACAGGCCCCAGACAATGGCTCCGGCGATGGCCACCGGAAAGTACGGTGTTGCCTGGGTGTAGAAATCACTGAGGGCGGACCAGTCGAATGTGGTTTCAGTTTGATTCTGCGGAATATCAAAAGAACGCATAATCGGGCCTTCACTGCGGTGCGAATGAGAGAAGGGACGCTAAAGACTAATGACCCCCAATATCGTTCGATATGCCGTTCGATGCATTATGGCCCGCCGCTTCCGACCAGATGCCCTGCGCGCCCTGCGAACCACTTGGTGGCTTCGTCCGCGCCGTCCGTTTGCCGCCGTCACATCGGCCGGCTGCACTTCGAGCATGGGCTTACTCCGGCAAGCCACGCTAGGGATTTACTTACGCGATTAGCGGAGCGGCCTACTGGTATTTGCGCCCGGCATTACCTACGTCCATTGGGGGGAGCTACTCGCTTTCACACCTACTAATGGACGAATAGTTGTCAATGGTGTTTACAGGCTGTGAATTACTTCGGGGGTAGGGTGGAATAGGCCCCCGCTTGGCGGCCATCCCCAGCGGCGTTCGCTGCGTTAGCGCTGTGCGACAGACAGGAGGCGAATTAGTGGTTGTTCAACGACGCCGGATAGCCCTCGATGAGGGCCGCGCAGCCCTCGCAGAGTGGCAGGCAGCCAATACCCGATTGTCGGATTCCGCCGGAACCGGTGCCCCCGAAACAGGCGCACCCATCCCCCGCAGCACTCTTGCGACGGCGGTCCGCTACTCCCTGGAGGAGGTCACCGCGCGGGCACCCGGGAACTCGGTGGAGGTGCGGGTCCCGCCCTTCGGCGTGACCCAGTGCGTGGAGGGCCCGCGGCATACCCGCGGCACTCCCCCGAACGTGATTGAGTGCGACGCCGCGACCTGGCTCGCGATGGTCAGCGGGCACCTGAGCTGGGCGGACGCCGTCGATGCCGGCCGGGTGGCCGCCTCGGGGCTGCGCGCCGACCTGTCCGGGCTGCTGCCGCTGTGAGCGGCCCGGCCTCCCCGGCTAGCCGCGTCCGATAAACGGCATCCCGGCAGCGGTGATCACGAGGGACCCGACGCTGGCGGAGGGCGGCATGCCGGCCATCAGCAGCACCGCACGGGCGGCGTCGTCCACCGGGAAGGTCGGCTCCACGCGGCTGCTTCCGTCCGCCTGGACGGCTCCGGAACCGACGCCGATCGTGTCCATCAGCTCCGTGGCCGTGTTGCCGATATCGATCTGCCCGCACGTGATGCCGAAGCCGCGGCCGTCGAGTTCGATGCTCTTGGTCAGGCCGGTCATGGCGTGTTTGGTGACCGTGTAGGCCACTGTCCGGGGTCGGGGCGCGTGCGCGGCGATCGATCCGTTGTTGATGATCCGCCCGCCCTGCGGCGACTGCGCCTTCATGGCCCGGACGGCGGCAGCGGCGCACAGCATGGCGCCGGTCAGGTTCACCGCCACGGTGGAGTCCCAGTCCGCGAGGCTGATCTCGTCCACGGAGGCCGCCGGACCGAACACACCGGCGTTGTTGAAGAGCACATCCACGCGGCCCCAGCGTTGGAGGGCTGCGGCGAAAAGCCGTTCGACGTCGTCGGGCACGGTGACGTCGCACGGAACGGCGAGCGCCTGGGCATGCCCCGCGCCGGTCTCCAGCAGCTGCGCTTCCCGCCGGCCAGCCAACACCACCCGGTACCCGTCGGCGAGCATAAGCCGGGCTACCGCCCTGCCGATCCCCGAGCCGGCGCCGGAGACTACTGCTACGCGGCCAGGCAGGTGCTGTCGTGTCATCCGGCTAGCGTATGCCGAGTTCGCATTTCACGGCAGTGCTCCGCGCCAACATTGCGGTCAAGTGTCAACTCGCGCAGGGCAGGAGGGGCGCCCTTCAGTGATGTGCCCGTGCCCGTTTTCCTGCGGCCAGCGAGCCGCCGGCCAGGGAGGTTCCGCGGCTGGCTCCGCCGGCGGTCCTTCGGTTCATCCTCGTCAGAGGTCCCGCGGGTGCGGCCTGCCCGCCGGCGCTGCGGTCCCGGATGAGCCCCGTGCCGGCAATTTCACGGGCTTGGGCGATGCCGGCCACGGCTGCCCTCTTGGTGGGAAAGGTGACGGAGACAGCCATCAGGCTGCCTGCTCCGTCCAGCATGCGGATACGGTAGCCGCCGTCGGGCGCGTCCACGAGTTCAAAATATCCTGCCATCGCACACTCCTCTATCCTCTGACCCCACGTTGGGATATTAGTAAGTATACTTATCTAAACTCTGGACGAACACCGTCCGCTCTGCTGCTGCGGTCGCAGGTTCCCGTTCAGCGCTCAGGAAGAGCCACACCCGTTTCCCCCGGGACTAGGATCCATAGATGCTGACACGGAACTTCGGAACAACGTCCCTGCAGGTCTCGGCCCTCGGCTTCGGCGCCGGGCACATCGGCCACGACGGCGTCACGGAACGCGACGCGTACGCTCTCCTGGACCGGGCGCTGGAGCTCGGCATCAACTTCATCGACACGGCACGCGGCTACGGCCTGTCCGAAGAACGGATCGGCCGCTGGCTGCCTTCACACCGCGACGAGGTGGTGCTGTCCACCAAGGTTGGCTACGGCGTCGAGGGAGCCGGGGACTGGAGCGAGGCCGCTGTGACCGGCGGTGTCGACGAGGCCCTGCGGACGCTGGGCGCGGACGTGCTAGACGTCGTTTTCCTGCACTCCTGCCCCCTCGCCGTCCTGGAACGCGGGGAAGCCGCGCAGGCGCTCCTTTCCTGTGTCGACGCCGGCAAAGTCCGGGTCCCCGGCTACAGCGGCGAGAACGAGGCCCTCGCCTGGGCGGCCGGCGCCGGAGTCTTCGCTGCGGTGCAGTCCTCCGTGAACCTGGCCGACCAGCGCTCCCTGCGCGAAGTGCTGCCGGAGGCCTCCCGCAGCGGTCTCGGCATCGTCGCCAAACGTCCGCTCGCCAACGCGCCCTGGCGCCACAGCGAGCGGCCGGTGGGCGCGTACGGGGAGACGTACTGGCTGCGGCTGCGCGAGCTCGGGCTGGAACCGGAATCCGACGACTGGCAGGGAACCGCCCTCCGCTTCTCGGCATTCACGCCCGGAGTGAGCACAGCGATCGTGGGGACGTCCCGGACCGCGAACCTCGAGGCCGCGGCAGCCACCGTCGCGCGCGGACCGCTGCCGGTCACGGAGCGGGCGCGCTGGGAGAACGCCTTTGCCCCGCACGCCGGCGTGTGGCCGGGGGAAGTCTAGGCAGGCGAAGCCAGCCGGAAAGGACGAGATGGACAGCGGCCACAGCGGAAGAGTCCACATCGGCACCAGCGGGTGGAGCTATGACCACTGGGAGAACGTTCTCTACCCGCCCGGGCTGCCGGCGAGGGACCGGCTGGCGCACTACGCCGCCCGGTTCACCACGGTGGAGCTCAATGCCAGCTTCTACCGCTGGCCCCGCGACACCTCCTTCGCCGGCTGGCGCCATCGTCTTCCGCCCGGCTTCCTGCTGTCCGTCAAGGCCCCCCGCGGATTGACGCACGGGAAAAAGCTCTACGCCCCGGAGGTCTGGATCGAGCGGATCGCCCGGTGCTGGCACGAACTCGGTGAAAAACGGGCGGTGCTGCTGGTCCAACTGCCCCCGGATTTTGCCCGGGACGACGCGCGGCTGGAGTACTTCCTGGCGGCGCTGCCCGGCTGGATCCGCGTCAGCGTGGAGTTCCGCCACGCCAGCTGGGACGAGCCCGGCGTCTACGCGCTGTTGGAACGGCACGGTGCGGCGTACTGCGTGATGAGCGGTGCGGGGCTCCCGTGCGTCCTTCGCGCCACCGCAGCGTTCGTCTACCTCCGGCTGCACGGGCCGGACCGGGAGCACCTCTACGGCGGCTCCTACTCGGATGATGAATTGCGCTGGTGGGCGGACCGGATCCGCGAATGGCAGGCAGCCGGCAAGGAGGTCTTTGTGTATTTCAACAACGATGGCGGCGGGAACGCCGTGCGTAACGCCCTCGCGCTGCGCCAATTGCTGGGCGACACCTGAACCGCGGCATTTCCGGACGCAGTCCACGGCGGAACGGACCCATGTGGGAGAGTGGAGGCATGGAATTGGCGTCACAGCAATCACCCGCGCAGCAACCGGCCACCGGCAACCGGGCTTTCCGCCTGGCCCACTGGGTCTCGGACACCGTTAACAGTCTCCGCCTGAAATCGGCCCGGCGCTGGAACTTTGTCCCTACAACCGTCGCCTACCAGGGTTACGGCTCCACCACCTGGGTCCGGGTGCTCGGCCGGGTGGTGCTGACCAGCAAGCCGAACCCCGGCAGCCGTGCCGAGGCGGCCGCGCAGAACGGCAACCAGAACATCCGCGGCTGGCGGGCGTTCACGTCCGTGCCGGTCCAATACTCCGAAGTGGAGATCGAGATCGGCGGGGTGACCGCACGGGTGCATGCCGACCGCGGCGGACTGGTGGACACCGTCGTCCAGGTGGAACTCACGCCGGGCTGGCACACCGCCGTGCTGCGCGCCGAGGGGACCGACCCCGCCACAGCGAAGATCTTCGTCATCTCCCCCGACACGAAGCTTGGAATCGTGTCCGATATCGACGACACGATCATGGTCACCGCACTCCCGCGGCCTTTCCTCGCGCTGTGGAACACGTTTGTGCTCAACGAGCGGGCCCGGATGGCGACGCCCGGAATGGCCGTGCTGATGGACCGTCTGATGGTCGAATACCCGGAAGCCCCGGTGATTTACCTGTCCACCGGGCCGTGGAACGCCGCCCCCACCCTGGCACGCTTCATCACCCGGAACATGTACCCCTCCGGCGCCCTGCTCCTTACCGACTGGGGCCTCACCCAAGACCGTTGGTTCCGCAGCGGCCAGGAGCACAAACGCCGGAACCTTGAACTGCTCGCCGAGGAGTTCCCGAACATGCGCTGGTTGCTCTTCGGGGACAACGGCCAGCACGACGAAGCGATCTACTCCCACTTCGCCCAGCAACATGGCGATCGGGTGGCCGCCATCGGCATCCGCCAGCTCTCCGCCAGCGAAGCCGTCCTGGCGGGCGGGCACTCGGAGACCGGGGACCACACCGGCTCCGAGGTCCCGTGGATCTACTCCCCGGACGGTGCGGGCATGGCGAAAAGCCTGCAGGGCCTGGACCTTCTCTAACCTGCGCCGGCTGTACTCAGCCCACCGGGTGGGGGCGTTCGGCGTCGGAAGTCCCCACCGCCGCGGCGGCGGCCTGGATGCCGGCCTCCGGCGCCGCATCCGCGACAGGAACCTCCGGGACTGAAGTCCGGTGCCGCGCCGCGAGGACTTCCCGGAGCCAGTGGAACGAGGCCTTCCTGGTGCGCTCCTGCGTCTCGCGGTCCACATGCAGCAGCCCGAACTGCTGCTTGTAGCCGCCCGACCATTCGAAGTTGTCCATCAGGGACCACACGTAGTAGCCGCGCAGGTCGACCGACTCTGCCGCCCCGCCGGGTGAGGTCGCTTCAATGGCGGTGGCAATATGGTCAGCCAGGTAGCGCACACGGCGTTCGTCCGGGATGATGAGCCCGCCGTCCGGGTCCCGGATCTCGAGATCCTCGAAGCTCGCCCCGCCCTCAGTGATGTAGACCGGCGGGAGGTCCGGATAGCGCTCAGCCATTTCCGCGAGCGCTACGGCCATGTACTCCGGCTTAATGGGCCAGCCGTACGCGGTGATCTCGGTGTCCGGGAACGACGCAATGTGGAACGGGGCGCCGGGCGCGGTGCCGCTCAGGTCATCGCCCATGGCCTCGGCCATCCCCTTGGGCACGGCGCCCTCGCCCGGTCCGGAGGCCACCCTGGTGGGCATGTAGTAGTTGAGGCCGTAGAAGTCGAGCGGCTGCGAGATGAGCTTCATGTCCTCGCTGGACGGGCTGAAGGAGGAGAAGAAGGTGGCGGCACGAATGGTGTCGGGGTACTTTCCGAGCAGGACGGGGTCCGCATAGAGCCGGTTCTGGGCCATGTCCATCAGACCGGCACTGAGCTTGTCCAGCGGATTGATCGAGGCGGGAACCATCGGCGAATAGACGTTGGTGATTCCGATGTCGCCGGGCACATTGGCCGCCCGAAGGGCCTGCAGCGCCAAGCCGTGGCCCAGGAGCTGGTGGTGAACGCTCGGCAGGGCCTTCAGCATGAGCGCTTCGCCCGGGGCGTGCATCCCCAGCATGTAGCCATTGGTGCTGACCGTGGCGGGTTCGTTGACGGTGACCCACCGGGTGACCCGGTCTCCGTACGCGGCTGCGGCGATCGCGGCGAACTCCCCCAGGCGGTAGGCCGTGTCCCGGTTCATCCAGCCGCCCGCCTCATCCAGCTCCAACGGCGTGTCCCAGTGGTACAGCGTGGCCATCGGGGCGATCCCGTTGGCCAGCAACAGGTCGATCAAGCGGTCGTAGAAGTCGAGGCCGGCAGGATTGACCGGCCCGCTGCCGCCGGGTTGGATGCGGGACCAGGACAGTGAGAACCGGTACGAATCGATCCCGAGTTCCTTCATCAGGGCCACGTCTTCGGGCATCCGGTGGTAGTGGTCGCACGCTATCGCAGGGCTGTGGTCCTCCACGATCGCTCCGGGCTTGGCGGCGAAGACGTCCCAACCCGAGGGGCCGCGTCCGTCCTCATCCAGGGCCCCTTCGATCTGGAAGGCTGCGGTCGCCACGCCCAGCGTGAAGCGCGGCGGCAGCAGGGCGGCCAAGTCCTTGGCGGATGCTTTCATCAGTGGATTCCCCTATGTAGTTTCCGGCAGTGGACTGATTTTAGGCCGTGCCGGACCCCCGCGCCACGACCGGCACCTGCGGGCGGGTCCGGACGCCGGCGAAACGGGCTTCCGGGGCACCTCAGTAGGACGAGGTTTCCGGGCCGAACAGAAACTCCTTGGCGTGCGCCACCGCCTTCTTGAACGCATCATTCCGCAGCGCCTGAAGCTGCTCGGTCTCGTCGGCCGACGGTTCCAGGTAACTCGTGTAGCCCGGCCGCAGCACCCAGATATCACCGGCTGGGGGCAGGTAGAAGACGCCGAAAGACCGGTGCTGGCTGTCATCGGCTGACCAGATGGGAACCACCGCGAGTGCGGCGCCGGTGTCGATATTGATCCACTGCGCCCGCGGAAGCGGAGCTTCATGGGCTTCCGGGTCCAGAAACGGAGCTGTGCCCTGGCCCCACCGAGCCTCGAAGCGCTCGTGGAAGACCGGCATGAGATGCGAATCGTAGCGGCGCCATGCGCTCATGGCCGCCCTCCTTCTTCTGTGCTTCTTGGCTGTGGTTCGGGAAACACTATGGGGGTTTACAGCGGACCTCGCTCCCAACGCACCGGCGTAACCCGCAGGACCGGGCTCTCCGGCCGATGGTGCCGCACCGGGATTTCCCGGCCGCCCGTGGCGGTGCGGCCGGACCCGCCGGAATCTGCCGCCGGGTCATACTCGGCCCTCGATCGGGGATCGCGCAGGACCGCGAACGACTCCAGGATGCGCCGCGCATCGTCCCCTTCATTTTTCCCGGGACGCTGTTCCGCGGTGGACGATGCGTCGACGTCGGGGTGGCGGAGGCGCATCAGCGCCCGGAAGGCGCGCTGGATCTCGGCCGCCGTCGCATCCGGAGCCACATGCAAGGCGGCGTAGTAGCCACGTGGGTCGCGATTCATCGAGTCACCGCTTCCATATGGGCCGGGCGGGGCCAGACGGCGCCGGTTCAGGCCGGCGCCGTCTCTCCGCGCTGATCGATCGGCTGGCTGGCGTGCGTCCGCTGCCCAGCTACGTCCCGATCTCCTGCATTTTGTCCTGCGTGTGGGTGATTTCAATCTTCCGCGGCTTGGCCTTTTCCAGCACCGGAATGCGGAGCGTCAGGACGCCGTCGGCGTAGTGTGCCTTGACCTTCTCGGTGTCCAGGGTGTCACCCAGGATGAGCTGGCGGCTGAAGACACCGCGCGGCCGCTCCGCGGCAACCAGTTCAACATTAGGCGGGGTCGGATCGCGCCGCTCGGCCCGGACAGTCAGGACATTGCGCTCGATGTCGAGGTCCACCGAGTCAACATTGACGCCGGGAAGGTCGAACGCGACGACGAACTCGTCGTCCTCCTGCCACGCGTCCATGGGCATGGCCGCGGGCCGTGCGGCAGTTCCAAAGACCTGCTGGGTCAGCCGGTCCAGTTCACGGAAGGGGTCCGTACGCATCAACATCATTTCCCACTCCTTCATGCGAGATCTCTGTACTCTTTCCTGTATCCAGCCTCACCGATTATCTGTGGTGGTGGATATAGATTTTTTATAGCACCGGTGCGACACTGATGCAAGAGGGAAACATCCATTACTGCGAAGGAGCGCCATGACGGAACGTAGCGAGGAGCTGGGCGTCTACGCGATCTCCGTGGTGGCCGCAATGGTCGGAACCGGGCAGCAGAACATCAGGCTTTATGAGCGTAGGGGCCTGCTGACTCCGGACCGTACTGCCGGAGGAACCCGGCAGTACAGCAACGCGGATCTGGCGGTGCTGCAGCGGATCAGCGAACTGCTGGAGGAGGGGCTGAATCTTGCCGGCGTGGCCAAGGTGCTGGAGCTGGAGGCGGTCAATGCCCGGCTGCAGGGCGAGCTGAACCGCCTCCGCCCGCGCCGGGGCTAGGAACTGCGCCTAGCGCCTCCGGCCTTCGGCGATGCGGTGGGATTCCTCGAGGAGCTCGCCCAACTCCTTGAGATCAATCCGGTCCAGCCGGACCAGCACCAGCAACGGTGAACGCTCATGGTGCGGGGTCCAGAAATAGGTGTTTGGGTCCGTTCCGGAGAGCGCTTCGCGCTCCTCGGTCTTGACCGTGAGCACACCCTCTTCCCACATCCGGGCCATAAGGGTGGCGGCAAACCAGGCGGGCTGGCCCCAGCTGGGCCGCTCCACCACGCCCGGAAGGGCAAGGGCGGCCCGGCGGACGTCTTCTTCAGTGGCCATGCCCCACTGTTGCACCGGCGCCGGGACGGTGCAAGGAGTTGCGGCAGGGAGCTATTCCTGGCTGGTATCGGCCTTGGAGAGCGTTCCGGTGATCTGCTCACCGCGGATGCGGGCAGTCCGCCAGGTGTCCAGGGCGATCACCCCGCCCAGGATGACGAACGAGATGGACAACGAGGCGAAGGCGTCGGTCAGCCAGTGGTAGCCCAGGTAAAGCCGGCTCACAGCGGCGAAGAAGATCCCCACACCCGCCAGTGCGAAACCTGCGACCGCCGCCATGCGGTTGCGCCGGCGGGAGAAAATCAGGTAGGCGCCGACCAGCAGGAAGTCGCAGGCGCCCAGGACGTGGCCGGACGGGAAGGAAAAGGTGAAGTCGGCGCCGAACAGCATGAGATCCACGGGCGGGCGCTGGCGGTCAATGGTGCGCCCGATGATCTGGGCCAGGATCACGCCGGTCAGCATGGCCCCGGCCAGGAGCATCGGCCGCCAGGCGTGCTTGGCCAGCACCCCCCAGGCGACCGTCACCACGAGGATGATGATCGGCAATGCCACGGGTCCGAATACGATCGCGAGAATGATCATGATGGTGGTGAGCGGTTCCGAGCGGAGGGTGAGGAGCCAGGAACGGGTCGGTTCATCGCCTGCGGTCAGGCCCTCCTGCTGGAGGACACCGGCAAGGATCGAGAAGAACAGCACTATGCCAAGCACCACCAGGCCGACGGCGATCCGGTACAGGTTCTTCCGGTCCCGCTCGCTCATGTAGCGTTCCTCCACCACGAACTTGTCGTGGAATACGCGCCATTTGCCGGGCGATTTCCCGGTAGTTTCCTCTGCCATTCCCGTCTCCGCCTCTGCACCGTCTGTGGACATATCCTTCGTGAAGAATATCCCGGTTCCGGAGCAGCGGGGGCAAAGCCCCGCGGCAGCCCGGGCGCGCTCCCCGGTAGCCTGATGCCATGGGCGTCATGAATGAACTGATCAACCCCGGTGTCGTCGGCTCCCTGGAGCGGATCCTGGCGGCTGCCTCACCGGGCAGCGGCCTCCCGCGCCTCGCAGGAACGGCCGCGCAACTCGGCGAACGGAGCCTGCGGGAACGCACCGACCTGCTGAGCCGTGCCCTGCTGGCTGACCTGCCCGGCGAATACGCCGGCACGTCTGCTGTCTTCCGCAGGGCGCTGGATGACCCGGGCTTCACCGGCTGGATGATCTGGCCGGTGACCGAGACAGCGGCCACCCTGGCCCTTGCCTCAACGAAGCCCGGCGACTTCGAGGACTGCCTGGCGCTGCTCGCCGAGCTGACGCCGAGGCTCACCGCCGAATTCGCGATCCGGCGGCTCCTCGCCGCCGATCTGGACCGGGCCCTGGCCGTCATCCGGGACTGGACCTCCCACCCCGACTGGCACGTCCGCCGGCTCGCGAGCGAGGGCACCCGGGCATACCTGCCGTGGGCGATCCGCGTCCCGGAGATCACGGACCGGCCAGCCGCCACCCTGCCGATCCTCGACGCCCTGTACCGGGACCCGGTAGTGGATGTCCGGCGCTCGGTGGCCAACCACCTCAACGATCTGGCCCGCCACGCCCCCGACGAGGTGGTGGCCACGGCAGCCAACTGGATGGCCGCCCCGGACGAGAACACCGCCTGGGTGGTCCGGCACGGGCTGCGGACGCTGCTCAAGAAGGCCCATCCGGGCGCGCTGGAACTGCTGGGCTTCCCGCCGGCGTCGATCGCTGTCACTTCGCCGCGGCTGGAGAGCGCCGCCGTCGAGCTGCCCGGAGAACTTGCCTTTGAGTTCGACATCACGAACAACGGTCCCGCGGAGGCCCGGCTGGCCGTCGACTTCGTGGTGCACTATGCCAAGGCCAACGGGACGCTCGCGGAGAAGGTGTTCAAGCTCGCCACGCCGGTCCTCGGGCCCGGCGAGTCTAGGACGTTTTCGAAGCGTCACGCTTTCCGCCAGATGACCACAAGGGTCCACCACCCCGGCGACCACGCACTGCAGCTGCAGGTCAACGGGGTTCGCTATCCGGCGGAAGAATTCACCGTCCTCGCGTAGGGCTCCGAAGGGCGAGCTGCCCGGAACTAGTTAGATGCGCGCCGCGGGGAGCTGACCCCGCCCCTCTGGCGGAGGCGTCCGCGACTGGTTATAGTAAGCATGCTGATAATTAATGGGCCTCTCCGGCCGTTCCCGAAAATTGAGCCAAAGGAGACATCATGAGCACCAAGGTTGAAAAGCGCATTCTGGTCAATGTTCCCGTGAGCGTGGCCTACAACCAGTGGACCCAGTTTGAGGAATTCCCCCACTTTATGGGCGGGGTGAAGAGCGTCAAGCAGCTCAGTGACGACAAGCTTGAATGGATTGCAGAGATTGCCGGGGTGCGCCGGCAGTGGCAGGCCAGAATCCTGGAGCAGATACCTGACCGGAAAGTCGCATGGGCTGCCACCGAGGGCGCCACCAACGCAGGCTCCGTGTCGTTCGAAGACCTCGGCGGCGGGCAAACCTCCGTGCAGCTGGCACTTGAATACGAACCCGAAGGCATCGTGGAAAAGGTCGGCGACAAGCTCAGCATTGTTGACAAGCAGGCCGAGAACGACCTCAACCGGTTCAAGGCCTTCATCGAAGATGAGGGCTATGCGACAGGCGCCTGGCGCGGCACCGTCAGCGGAGGGACCCCTGCCGGTTCGCCGGGCGTTGACGCAGCGGCCGGCTCCCGGGGAGACAGCGGCAAAGCCGGCGTCTCCGGCAAAGTCATCGCCGGGGTCGGAATCGCTGCCGCGGCCGGCGCAGGCGTTGCGGCGGCCGCTGGCCGTAAAGACCCCGCCGGCGACCCGGCGCCCGGCGCCGCGACTGATGTGACACCCCCGGCGGTGCCGGTTACGGCTGTTCCTCCCACGGGCACCGCAGGCAGCGTCTTCCCGGGGGAAGGACTCTCCCAGGACCCGACGCCTCCTTCGAACAGGACAGCTGACCGTTCCGAGGCCAAACCATTCGACCAGACCAATGGCCTCGTCGGTACCGAAGGCGATTCCGACGGGACCGCCGTGAGCGACACCTCAAGCGCGGCCGACCGCGAGGCAGGCAGGGAACGCGGACCGGGCCCTGTCCCCCCGGCCGGGGGAAGCCTGGGGCAGCACTGACCGCCCCCGTTCGGGCGGGCGGACGGACGGAACCGGGGCGGGGCCTGCGGGCCCCGCGAACCGGAGCCTCACGCGCCGGCCTGCGCCTTTCCCGCAAGGGAACGGCCCAACATCGAGGACTATGACGTCCGTCCGTCCGGCCGTCGCATGCTTTGAAGAGGAGAACCATGAAATCTTTTCTTAGGACCGCCTTCGCCGCACTGGCGCTGTGCGCAGCTTTCCTTATGCCCGCTGCGGCGGGCAGTGCTGCAACACCCCATCACGCTGACGAGTTGAGCGCCCTCAATAGCGTCTCCACCACGGCGACACCCACTGACTCCGCGACCCCTACCGGTCCGGTGGACCCAGGCACCGGCGAAACACCGGCCGCGAAGGAAACCCGTGTGGACTACGCTCCCTATGTGCTGGCGGGGGTGCTCTTCCTTGCGGTCGCCGCCGCGGCCCTGGCGTGGCGCCGCTGGGGCGGCCCGTCATCAAAACCCGCGCGCCACGGTGACCAGCCAAGGGATAAACAGACGGACGCTAATGACCGCAGCCCTGGTCATTGACCTGCAGGGATTCTTTTCAGCTGCGACAGCCCACGCCGCATTTCATCCCGGGTTTGGCCGGCGAAAGGTCATCGGTAGGGCAAGAAAAC